>NZ_FOIZ01000001.1:1200000-1500000 GCF_900109295.1 Cognatiyoonia koreensis | reverse complement strand
AATCCATCAGGTAACATCCGTCTCCGCCAACCGCAGTGGGCGGTGAAGCATGACAGTGGCGGGCAAAAATATGCGACATCAGAAATTCCCCCTATTGGCGGACACCCGACGTTAGTCCCGCCCACACAGTCTGACCCATCAAGGTAAAAATGAAAACGGGCAGGGCAGATGGTCCCATGGCAAAGCCAGTGCCATGGGTCTGCCAAGGCCGCTACCTAAATAGCAGCAAGATGGCTTTCGGCCGCAATAGCATCGGCAAGCGCGGCTTCGAAGATCGCAAGACCTTCGTCGATAATGGCATCGGACGCGGTCAGCGGCACCATGATCCGCAGTGCGTTGCCGTGCATGCCACAAGACAGCAGGATCAGGCCACGCTTCAGCGCATGTGCAATAACCGATTTCGTCAATGCAGCGTCGGGTTTCGCCGTTTCAAAGTCGGTGACGAATTCAACAGCTAGCATCGCACCAAGGCCGCGAATGTCCCACATCCGGTAGGGGGCCGTGCGCGCGCCTATCTCAGCAAAACGGGCGCGGAAAATTTCGCCCAACGCAGTGGAGCGTGCCAAAAGGTCTTCGGATTCAATCGCCTCGATCGCAGCAAGGGCAGCGGCACAGGCAACAGGGTTGCCGCCATAAGTGCCACCAAGTCCACCCGGTGCAAGTGCGTCCATGATGTCAGCACGACCGATGACGCCGGCAATTGGATATCCGCCAGCCATGGATTTCGCGACGGTGATCATATCAGGCACCACTCCGGAATGGGATATGGCGAACCATGCGCCAGTTCTGCCAAAGCCAGCCTGAATTTCATCAGCGATCAGGAGAATCCCGTGCCTGTTGCAAATCTCGCGCAGGGCGATCCACATTTCGGTCGGAACAGGAACATAGCCGCCTTCGCCCAGAACAGGTTCCAGGATGATCGCGGCCACCCGTGATGGATCGGCATCTGTAAGAAACATTGTTTCAAGCCCGTTCAGTGCGTCCTGCACCGTGATCCCGTTGCGTGCATCAGGGAAGGGTGCGCGGAAAATGTCAGAAGGAAATGGGCCGACGTCTTTTTTGTATGGTGTGACTTTGCCGGTCATGCCCAGCGTCAGGAGTGTGCGGCCATGATAGCCGCCAGTGAATGCGATCACGCCAGGTCGGCCCGTGTGGGCACGCGCGATCTTGACTGCGTTCTCGACGGCTTCGGCCCCGGTTGTGACCAGCAGCGTCTTTTTCGGTGCATCACCCGGAGCCAACGCATTCAGCTTTTCAGCCAGCGCCACATAGGGTTCGTAAGGGACAACCTGAAAAGACGTGTGCGTATAGCGGTCTTCCTGCGCCTTGGCTGCTGCGACAACAGACGGATGGCGATGGCCGGTATTCAGAACAGCGATCCCGCCTGCAAAGTCGATATAGCGATTGCCTTCGACATCCCAAAGCTCGGAGTTCTCGGCGTAAGACGCAAAAATCGGCGCAGCGGATGCGACCCCGCGCGGAACTGATGCCTCACGGCGCTTGAGCAACGCCGCATTGGATGTTTGTGCGATATTCATCGCTGATACGTCAGCGGCAAGCTTGGCAACAACCTCGGATTTCGTGGTTTTCGCTTTCGTTTTCTTGGCATTGGATTTGGCGGGCGCGCTTTTGGTCGCGGCAGATTTTTTTGTCATGGAAAACTCCGGTTTCAGAAGTCTGAAAGTGATGAAAATATTTACAGCCTGATTATTATAGTTGTCAAACAATTTGGCGAGGAAGTGCAGAAAAACCGCCTATACTGCAGTTGAGCGGTTGGAATGGAAGAACTTTTTCGTTGACGGAGGTGCCCCTGCGGTGCTTAGAATAACAATCATAAGCTAAAAATAGGGAGAGACGCGCCTTGGATATTGGAGGAAAACTCCGAGCTGTGCGGGAATCGCGCAAGATGTCGCAGCGCGACCTCGCAGAGCGTGCCGGACTGACCAGCGGCGCGATCTCCAACATCGAACAGAACAAGAGCAGTCCGTCGGTTGCCTCACTCAAAGCGCTGCTTGACGGAATCCAGATGACCATGTCGGAGTTCTTTGCCGAAGTGGAGAGCACCGGACCGCCGAAGTATTTTTATGGGACAAACGAGTTTGTAGAGCTGTCACCTGACGATATTGGCCTCGGCGACAAAGCCGCACGTTTGTCATTGCGGCAATTGGGGAATGCACTCGAACACAGTCTCCAGATGCTGCACGAACGCTACCCGCCGGGGACAGATACAGGGCCAGATATGCTGAGCCACGAGGGTGAGGAGGCGGGTATCGTCGTCTCTGGCGTGATCGAGATCACGGTGAACGACCAAGTGCGCGTTTTGAATCCTGGCGAAGGCTATCTTTTCGATAGCCGGCTGCCACACAGATTTCGGAATATTGGCGACAAGGACTGTACGATTGTCAGTGCCTGTACGCCGCCAACGTTCTGAAATTTGTAATTTTTTCTGGGGGGCCTTACGCTTCCTGAATCGATGGCAGCCTAAAAGCTGCTTACTCAAGCCAAGAAAATAGGGAGAAACGAATGAAAATGATGAAAGTAGGAGCGATACTGTCCGCTGCTTTGCTGACCGGACAGTCTGTCGCGGCACAAGAACAATTCATCACGATCGGGACGGGTGGACAGACGGGCGTCTACTTTGTTGTGGGCCAGTCCATTTGCCGTCTGGTGAACCGTGGCACAGCCGAGCACAACCTCAAATGCACAGCGCCATCTACCGGCGGGTCCATCGCGAACATCAACGCGATCAAGGCTGGTGACATGGATATGGGTGTTGCGCAATCTGACTGGCAGTTCCACGCCTACAACGGTTCGTCCGAGTTTGAAGGCGACCCCTATGACAAACTGCGGGCAGTCTTTTCTGTCCATGGCGAACCCTTCACAGTCGTGGCGCGGGCCGACAGCGGTATCGAAAACTTCGATGACCTGTTCGGGAAGCGTGTGAACGTCGGTAATCCCGGCTCTGGTCAACGCGCAACGATGGATGTTGTGCTTGAAGCAATGGGCCGTTCAACGGATGACTTCGGACTTGCTTCTGAACTCAAGCCAGCTGAACAGTCCGCAGCGCTTGGCGATAACAAGGTCGATGCGATCATCTATACGGTCGGTCATCCAAACGGGTCCATTCAGGAAGCCACTTCGACAGTCGATGCCCGTCTGGTGAATGTCACTGGCGAAGCCATTGATACGCTTGTGGCAGAAAACCCGTACTACGCCAGTGCGACTATCCCCGGTGGCCTTTACCGCGGCAATGACGAAGACACGCAAACCTTCGGCGTGAAAGCGACCTTTGTCACTTCTGCCGACGTATCCGACGAGGTTGTCTATACCGTCGTCAAGGCCGTGTTCGATAACTTTGATCGCTTCAAGGGACTGCATCCTGCCTTCGCTACACTGGAGGAGGAAGACATGATCGCGGACGGCCTGAGCGCGCCGCTGCATCCGGGTGCAGAACAGTACTACCGCGAGCGTGGCTGGATCAACTGATCCTGCTGACGATACGAAAAGTGGGATACCCGGCAGCGGGTATCCCAGCGAGGGAGCGCACGAAAAACATAGACGCATGAGCGCTTACAGCACTAGGTCTGGGGGACAGCACCATGAGTGACGACAAGCAATTCGAAGCAGCCGCAGTCGAAAATGCCGCGGCGGGCAGGGGTGGACTTAGTCAGGCAGAACTTGACGAACTGGTTGCCTCCTCTGACACCGGCGGTCGCAGTCCTGCGGGCTTCGTTGGAAAGATGCTGGTCGCCGTCGCACTTGTCTGGTCCCTGTTCCAGCTCTGGATTGCGTCGCCTCTGCCGTTCATGATCGGATGGGGCGTTTTCAATGATACCGAAGCCAGATCGATTCATCTCGCATTCGCCTTGTTTCTGGCCTTCGCGGCCTATCCAGCGGCCCGCACAAGAGCCCAACTCATTCTGGCCCTCATCGTACCGGCGCTGCTGACGTTTCTCTTTATCTATGGCTCAAAAGAAGGTGTTCCCGTCTGGTGGATACCCATCCCCGGCGTTCTTTTGATAGCGGCGATCATCCTTGGATCACCGAAGACTCACATCCCATTCTGGGAATGGGGCCTCGCCATCGTTGGCGCGCTTGCTGCGCTTTACCTCTATGTCTTCTATGACGGTATCGCCACGCGCGTTGGTGCACCGATCCTTCAGGATTATGCTGTCGCTGTCGTCGGGATATTGTTGCTACTCGAAGCCACACGCCGTGCGCTTGGACCGGCGCTGATGATCGTCGCGACGGTCTTCCTCGCCTATACATTCCTCGGGCCGCTGATGCCTTCCATCATCGCGCACAAGGGCAACAATCTGTCCGAAGTCGTGAACCACCAATGGATCACGACAGAAGGCGTCTTCGGCATCGCTTTGGGCGTATCGACATCTTTCGTCTTCCTCTTTGTGCTTTTCGGTTCTCTGCTGGATAAGGCAGGGGCGGGAAACTACTTCATCCAGGTCGCATTCAGCCTGATGGGGCACCTGCGGGGCGGGCCGGCAAAGGCTGCCGTCGTTTCTTCGGCGATGACAGGTCTTATTTCAGGGTCGTCCATTGCCAATGTCGTAACAACCGGCACATTCACGATCCCGCTGATGAAACGTGTCGGGTTCTCGTCGGAAAAGGCGGGGGCGGTCGAGGTTGCATCATCTGTCAACGGGCAGATCATGCCACCCGTCATGGGGGCCGCGGCCTTCCTCATGGTTGAATACGTCGGCATCCCTTATTTCGATGTGGTCAAGCACGCCTTCGTGCCTGCCGTGATCTCCTACATTGCACTTGTCTACATCGTGCACCTTGAAGCGATGAAAGCGGACATGCAGGGGCTGCCACGCGCAGTCGAACCCAAACCATGGGTTGCGTGGCTGATTTCCATAGCCTTCACGATCGCTGCCATCTGCGCACTGAGTTTTGCAGTCTACTACCTGATGGGCTGGATCAGACCAGCTTTTGGCGATGCAGCAATCTATGTCGTGTTTGGTTTTCTGACGGCCGTTTACATCGGCTTGCTCTGGATTGCGTCGCGTGAAGAACCATTGCGGATGGAAGATCCGGACGCACCAGTCACAAAATTGCCGATACCGGGGCCGACGATCCGCAGCGGCCTGCATTACATCCTGCCCGTGGTGGTGCTTGTTTGGGCGCTGATGGTTGACCGTCTGTCACCTGGGCTCAGCGCCTTCTGGGCCGCGTCTTTCATGGTCTTTATCCTCGTCACCCAACGTCCGCTTATGGCGATCCTTCGGGGCGAAGGTAACCTTGGTGGCGCGATTGGCGAAGGCTTCGGCGATCTCCTCGAAGGCCTTGTCGCCGGTGCGCGCAACATGATCGGCATCGGTATCGCCACTGCGACAGCCGGTATCATCGTGGGATCGGTCAGTCAGACAGGTGTGGGGTCCGCACTCGCCGACGTTGTCGAGGTTCTGTCGGGTGGTAACATCATGGCGATCCTCGTGCTGACAGCAATTCTTAGCCTGATCCTTGGCATGGGCCTTCCAACAACGGCCAATTACATCGTCGTTTCAGCATTGCTGGCACCGGTTATCGTGACCTTGGGCCAGCAGAACGGATTGATCGTACCGCTGATCGCAGTGCACCTCTTCGTATTCTACTTCGGGATCATGGCGGATGTGACACCGCCAGTGGGGCTTGCGTCGTTTGCGGCGGCAGCGGTGTCCGGCGGTGATCCGATCCGCACGGGTGTTGTCGCATTCTTCTACAGCTTGCGCACAGCAGCGCTGCCATTCCTGTTCATCTTCAACACCGACCTGCTGTTGATCAACGTGGGATGGGGGCAGGGGATTTTCGTGTTCATCACGGCCACCGTCGCAATGCTCTTGTTTGCGGCGGCGACGCAGGGCTGGTTCCTGACGCGTAACCGGATCTATGAAACCGTTGCGCTCCTGCTCGTGGCCTTCACATTGTTCCGTCCGGGATTCTGGATGGATATGGTCGCGCCACCCTTTGAGGATGTCGCACCAGCATCGATCGCGGAAGCGGCAATGGATACTGCTGTCGGTGACAACCTTCGGCTGCAGGTCAGCGGTCTGAATAATGTCGGCGATCCGGTAACGTTCACGGCGCTTTTACCGGTCAGTGAAGGTGAAACAGGCGAAGATCGGTTGCTGGCATCCGGCGTTGACTACATCGTCAATGAAGAAAGTGTGATCATTGATAACGTGACATTTGATAGTCCGGCAGCGGCTGCTGGCCTCGATTGGGACCAAACCATCGAACAAGTGCGCAAACCTGTCCCGCAACCGTCTAAATACTGGATGTTCATCCCCGCGTTGCTTCTCCTTGGACTGGTGGTGATGCTCCAGCGCGGACGCGGGCAGCCGGTGCGCAAGACAGCAGCAGAAGGAGCGTAAGCGATGTTCGACAAAATCCTGCTACCAATCGACGTAAACCACCGCGAAAGCTGGGAAAAGGCGATCCCGATGGCCCGGCAATGTGCCGGATCGGAGGGCGACATCCACCTGCTTGGGATCGTACATGATCTGGGCAGCGCGATGGTGTCATCCTTCTTGCCCGAAGATTTCGAAAAAAAGGCGATGGAGTCCCTCAAGATGCGGCTGTCAGAACTCGCCGAGAAAGAGTTTCCGGCCGGTGCGAAGGTGCAGACCCATGTGGGGCATGGTCATGTACCTGAAACGATCCTGCGCATTGCAGATCAGATTGACGCCGACCTGATAGTCATGGCATCGCATCCGCCCAACGACCTGCAAACACTTCTCGTCGGTTCCAATGCCGACAAGGTCGTGAGGCACGCAACAATACCGGTCCTGACAGTGCGTTAGACTGGTTCGCGCACAACATAAAAGAAAGCACACACCTGCATGACACCCTTCGCAATCGCCGGCATACAGATGCATGTCTCGGCGCTTCATTCCAACGTCGAAGCGATGCGACACCGGCTTGAAATACTGATGGCACGTTTTCCGTGGACCCAGATGGCCCTGTTCTCTGAACTTGCGCCCTACGGTCCGCTTGATCAGTTTGCCCAACCCTTCCCGAACGAAGCGCTGACACAGTTCCAAGAAGACGCCAAACGGTTCGGTATCTGGCTCATACCGGGCTCGATGTTCGAAAAGCTCCCTGATGGTCGCATCTTCAACACCTCTGTCGTGATCAATCCGGAAGGAGAGATTGTAGCGAAGTATTCGAAAATGTTCCCGTTCAAACCGTATGAACAAGGCATATCTTCGGGAACCGATTTCTGCGTGTTCGACGTGCCGGACGTCGGGCGTTTCGGTCTATCGATCTGCTACGACATCTGGTTCCCCGAAACTACGCGCCAATTGACGAGCCAAGGTGTCGAGGTGCTATTGCATCCGGTCCTGACCGGCACGACGGACCGCGAAGCGGAAATCGCCATTGCCCGCGCCACTGCTGCCCAGTTCCAGTGCTACGTCATCGACGTCAACGGTCTCGCGGCTGGCGGGGTCGGACGTTCGCTTGTCGTCGATCCGACGGCGACAGTCCTGCACCAGTCGGCCGGACAGGAGGACATGTTCCCGATCGAAATCGATCTCGACCTTGTGCGCCGCCAACGCGAAACAGGTCTCAAGGGATTGGGACAGGTTCTGAAAAGTTTCCGTGATCGCGAAGCAGAGTTTTCTGTCTACGACCGTCAAAGCGGTGTTGACAGCTACCTCAAGACACTGGGCCCGCTTGAAACCCCGAAGAAAGGGTCGATGGCTGGTGTAGGTGTCACCGATCCGCGCACTGCACTGGCCCAGGAAGTGCCTGACAGCGCAGCAAGATATGCCGTTCCCGGGATCAAGGGCATGACCGGAACGGAGTAGCATCGCTGGGCGATAGAACCGCATCTTGCAAAAGATGCACAACAGAAGGATCCGCGTATGAACGTGCAGCACGAGCCGAAGAAACTGCCGTCTGTCAGTGACTACTACAGTGCAACACAACTGCGCGCCGACCGGTGGAGCGCGCTGCGCGAAACGGCAGAGTCGATGCGGATCCATGGGGTCGAGGGGCGCATGGGCGGTAAACTCCTGCGAACTGCAGAAGAACTGCTCGATGCTCTTGCGCCCATCGAACTTTATTGGGCTTTTCCGGGCGCGCATGCGTTCGACCATCTCAGCCGGTTACTCGAACAGCGCAATATCGATGATTTCTCTGTCTCCGTGCGCCGCGTCGCGCGCGCGCTGACCTCAGGTGCCTATCGTCGTCGCACAATACCGCTTGGCGGAGATGAGACGGACAACGAAGATTTCGAAGACGAAAGCACGCTTCCCCCCGAAGACCGCGCGTTGGGTCGCCCCTATTTCGAAGTGCTGATTGTCGATAACGTCAACGAGCACCAAGAGAGGTTCCTGCGCAACAACCTGCACCGGGTGCGCCGCGCGGAAGATCCATTCATCTATGAACCGGTCATTGTTCCCAGCATCGAAGACGCGCTGATGGGCATTCTGTTCAACTACAATGTCCAAGCCGTGATCGTTCGGCCCGGTCTTGTTCTAAAGTCAGAAAACGTCTTGCCGATCTTGCAGCAATATCTGAATCGCCTGAACGAAGACGAGGATGTCGAACGGCTCCAGCCTTACGAATACGGACCCGAGGCTTGTCGCCTTATCGCGAAAATCCGGCCAGAACTTGACGCCTACCTGATTACCGACCGCTCTGCCGAAGACATCGCGGGCCTCGATCTCGGACGGTGTCGGCGCGTCTTCTACAATCAGGAAGACTTCCTTGAATTGCACCTCAACATCCTGCGGGGCGTAAATCGACGCTACAAGACTCCGTTCTTCACGGCACTCAAGGAATATTCACGGCAGCCAACAGGCGTATTTCACGCCATGCCGATCAGCCGTGGCAAATCGATCAGCCGGTCACACTGGATTCAGGATATGGGCGCGTTTTACGGGCCAAACATCTTTCTTGCGGAAACCTCCGCAACGTCCGGAGGACTGGACAGCCTTTTGGAACCACGCGGTCCGATCAAAGAGGCGCAGGATATGGCGGCACGGGCCTTCGGGTCCAAGCAGACCTTTTTTGCCACGAACGGAACCTCCACTTGCAATAAGATCGTTGTCCAGGCCCTTGTCAGACCTGGTGATATTGTTCTGGTGGACCGCGACTGCCACAAGTCGCATCACTACGGTATGGTCTTGGCTGGTGCCAACGTCGTCTACATGGACAGCTATCCGCTGCATGAATATTCGATGTATGGCGCGGTGCCGCTTCATGAAGTCAAGCGGACGCTTCTGAATCTGAAAGCGGCAGGCAAGCTTGATCGGGTGCGCATGGTTCTTCTGACGAACTGCACCTTTGACGGTCTGGTCTACAATGTTGAACGTGTGATGGAAGAATGCCTCGCCATCAAAAGCGATCTCGTCTTCCTGTGGGATGAAGCATGGTTTGCCTTCGCCCGCTTTAGCCCAACCTATCGGCAGCGAACGGCTATGGCTGTGGCAAACAACATGCGCGACAGGTTGCGCGAGGACTCGCACAAAGCAGCCTATGAGGCACAGCAAGCGACCCTCAAGGACGCTGATAATGAAACCCTGCTGAACACGCGACTGGTCCCGCCACCGACGGCACGAGTGCGAGTCTATGCGACGCAATCAACGCACAAAACCCTGACTGCACTGCGACAGGGGTCGATGATCCACGTCAACGACATGGATTTCAAAGGAGAAGTCGAACAGGCTTTTCACGAAGCCTATATGACGCACACGTCGACATCACCGAACTACCAGATCATTGCCTCGCTTGATGTCGGGCGGCGTCAGGTCGAACTCGAAGGGTTCGAATTCGTGCAACGGCAGGTCGAAAGCGCGATGGCCATCCGCCGCGCGGTCGCGACACATCCGCTGCTCCAGAAGTATTTCCAGGTGCTGCGCCCTTCCGACATGATCCCGGAACAGTTCCGCGAAAGCGGGATTTCGGCATATTACGACCAGCATGACGGTTGGTCGGACAAATGGGAAATCTGGGCGAAGGACGAATTCGTGCTCGATCCAACGCGGGTCACACTGGCCGTAGGCGGTACGGGATGGGACGGTGACACGTTCAAGACCAAGATTTTGATGGATAAATACGGTATCCAGATCAACAAGACGTCGCGCAACTCTGTCCTGTTCATGACCAACATCGGGACGACACGGTCGTCGGTGGCCTACCTGATCGAAGTGCTTGTCGAAGTTGCGAACGAACTTGACGATCTGCTGGACGATGCTTCGCGGATGGAACGTCTGTCCTTTGAAAAACGCGTGTCGGCACTTGTAGATGATGTTCCACCACTGCCCGATTTCAGCCGTTTCCATGATGCCTTCCGCTCCGGCTCCGAAACGCCGGAAGGCGATATCCGCACAGCCTTCTTTTTGGCATATGATGAAAACAACTGCGACTATTTCGATCTTGATGACAAGCTGATGTCGCGGCTCGAAGCTGGAGAAGAGCTCGTCTCCGCCTCGTTTATCATTCCCTATCCACCCGGTTTTCCAATCCTGGTGCCGGGCCAGGTGATCAGCACGGAAATCCTGTCCTTCATGCGGGCATTGGATGTGAGTGAGATCCACGGCTACCGGCCAGACCTTGGCTTGCGGGTGTTCACGAACGAGGCCCTCGAAGGGGTCGCGCAAAAGTCGAAATAGAGAGGAAGAAACATGCCAAAGAAGACACTCAAGAACATCTCCGAAATCCGGCGGTTTTTTCACACCAACACCGATCCGGTCTATTTCGTTTCCGCCACCAACTTCAATCTGCTTGGACTTGATGAATGGGTGAAGAATTTCAAGTACATCTGCTACATGGATTGTTTCGACGGACGGCATCCGAACGTTCTTGTGCCATCCGAACTGCCGCATGACGAATTCCAGTCGATCGAAGACATCAACAACTATCTTCTGCAGCACAAAGAGGTGGTTGATTACGTGAAAGAACGCGGCGGCAAGCCGAAGTTCGTGTTCCTCATGTTCGACGAGAAAACGGAAAAGCTTGCCAAGGAACTGGGCGGAGAGGTCTGGTTTCCCAAGGCAAAGCTACGCACGAACATGGACAACAAGATCGAAACAGTCCGCATCGGCAACAAGGCCGGTGTGCCATCCGTGCCGAACGTCCTGTCCGTCGTAAAAAGCTATGATCACCTGCGTCAAGTCTGCGAAAAAGCAGGGATCGGGCATGACCTAGTCTTGCAGTCTGCCTTTGGCGACAGCGGGCACACGACGTTCTTCATCAAGTCAGAGGCAGATTTCCGCAAGCACGAGCACGAAATCATCGGCGAGGGCGAGATCAAGATCATGAAACGCATCGATTGCCGCGGATCGGCAATCGAAGCTTGTGCCACCTCAGAAGGCACGATCGTTGGTCCATTGATGACCGAACTGGTCGGATTCAAGGAACTGACCCCTTATCGTGGCGGCTGGTGTGGGAATGAAATCTTCGCAACCGCCTTCCCGCCGAAGACTCGTGAAAAGGCGCGCGAACTGACGTTCAAATTCGGAGAGCAACTGCGCAAGGAAGGCTACCGCGGCTATTTCGAACTCGACTTCCTAATTGACAAGAAAACGGGTGACATCTGGCTCGGCGAACTAAATCCGCGGATCACCGGTGCATCATCCATGACGAACCACGCGGCCTTTGCCCATGCAGACGCGCCCCTGTTCTTGTTCCACTTGCTGGAATTCTCGAAAAAGCCGTTCAAGTTGGACGTCGAGGAGATCAACGCCCGCTGGGCTGACCCGGATATGATCGACAGTTGGTCGCAGATGGTGATCAAGCACACGGATGACAACGTAGATATCATCACCCATGCACCTGAATCCGGCATCTACAAGATGCTACCGGACGGGCAGGTGGTCTTTGACCGCTTTGACTACCACCGCCGTGCGGTCGAAGACGATAACGAAGCGTTTTTCTTGCGGATATCGAATGCCGGCGACTACCGCTATGAGGGCGCGGACCTTGGAATTCTTGTCACGCGTGGTCGCTCGATGACGAAGGGGTTCAGGCTGACAGACAAGTCCAAGCAATGGATCGACGGAATCAAGAACGCCTATTCTGCCCGTCCTTTGCCTTCAGCGCAGGCTTTGGAAGATCCGGCATTCAAAATCATGTAGCATCACGCGAAAGGGTCGCGATGGAGTCAGGTCCATCGCGTTCTTCGCGGCGCATCAGCTTGTGCTACCTCCTTCAATGGGTAACTAGGGGCCATGACTGTTCTGTTTCGCGCCATCAGTGAGGACATAGCCGGCCCGAAGTGGGCCGCACAGTTCGCAAGCTATTGGCCGTCGTACGCTGCCTGGTGGGCGCGGGAAGGGCTTTCTGGGCGTCCGACCTATCATGAGTGCCGACAAGCCATCAAGAAACACATGCCCGAAATTTCCGGGCTGTACGAAGACTTGTGTGAACTGGTTGGCGGTGGCGATAAAGAAGCACGCTTTCTCAGCTTCTATTGCCCGCCGCGTTATCTCGCCGGATGTAGTCAGGCGATCTGGCCCGGCGATGAACCGCTGCTGGTGCGCAATTACGATTACGACAAAGACGCCTTCGATGCGGTAATCCTCAAGACCAAGTGGAACGGTCGCGGCGTCATAGGAACGACAGACGGTCTATTCGGGCTGGTCGATGGGATGAACGACGCAGGGCTTTCAGCTTCGCTGACCTTCGGCGGACGAAGAGAGGTTGGCACCGGCTTCGGTGTGCCGCTCATCCTGCGATATATTCTGCAAACCTGCACGACGACCGAAGAAGCGGGCAAAGTTCTGCGCCGTGTGCCATCGCACATGAGCTACAACGTTACAGTTCTGGACGCCAAGCGGCACTTTCTGACTGCGTACCTGACACCCGACCGGCCGACTGTGTTGACCCATGCGGCTGTCGCAACGAACCATCAGGAACGGGTCGAATGGGCCAGCCATGCAAAGTTCACGGCCACCGTGGAGCGGGAGCGCTATCTATTGCAGCGCCTGACCCTGCATCCTGAAACGCAAGAAAAGTTCATCGGCGCGTTTCTACGTCCGCCGCTTTATTCCACGGCGTTTTCGTCGGGGTTCGGAACGCTTTATACCGCTGCTTACCGCCCAAAGGATGGCGTGCTTGACGTCCATTGGCCGGATCGGAAATGGACCAAGGGCTTTGACAACTTCAGCGAAGACAGCGTCCGTGTCGTGTTCCCCGGACAGATCCATCAGGTCGCAAGATGAGCGACAAACAGTCATCCAATTGGCGCGCGGACCCGTATATGAATCAAAAAGGGGGCTATGATGTTTCGCTCATTCTGTATGGCCGTGCTGATCTGCGTCGGTTTGCCTGCGAAGGCACTCGATCTGGAAACGACGTTTGACTCGATCGACGGAGGCACGCTCGCCGTTTCGCAATGGGCAGGACAGCCCGTTTTGGTGGTGAACACGGCATCGCAATGTGCTTTCACCGGCCAGTATCGCAGCTTGCAGGATCTCTATGACACCTACCGGGAACGGGGGCTTGTCGTGCTTGCAGTGCCATCTGATGATTTCAATCAGGAACTGGCCAGCGATGCAGAGGTCAAGGAATTTTGCGAATTGCAGTACGGAATTGACCTTCCCATGACGACGATCACCAGCGTCAAAGGAAATGCGGCGCATCCATTCTTTGCGTCATTGAACGCAGAAACAGGTTTTGTCCCCCGTTGGAACTTCAACAAGGTTCTGATCGGCCCAGACGGAAATGTCGTTGACACGTTTGGCTCGCAAATCGATCCACTGTCCCGCCAGGTGACGGATAAGATCGAAGCGCTCTTTCCCTGAACCTTAGAACCGATCAGCCAGCGTTCCAGCATCTACCATCGCCTGATATTTCTCGGCGTCAAACCACCAGAAATCGACATTCCGGAAGAAATCGAATGGGGCAGGTTCAGACGGAATGCCGAACACGTCCCAGTGGGCAACGCGGTGCCCGCCACCGTTCCAATTGCCGATCCAGACATGCTTGGACCGCAGAACGCGATCAAGCGCGCGGGCGGCAACAGTCAGGTCTTCACGGCTTTCCGCTGCAGCAACCTTTTCGATCAAGGCGTCGACAACTGGATCGGCAAGACCGCTCAGGTTGTTGCTGCCGTCAGTCGTGGCGGCATTCGATCCATAAAACGCACGTAATTCTGCGCCCGGCGTGACAGATACGGCCCAACTTGCCAAAGTCAGATCAAAGTCAAAGACCTCGCGGCGTTGGCTCTGAGCCGCCGGGTCCAGCACTTCAAAGACGATGTCCACACCGATCGATTTCGCGTTCTCGATAAAAGGGATCAGAACCCGTTCAAGGCTCCTGCTGTCTTCGGGAAATTCCAATCGCAATACCTCGCCAGCGGCGTTGACGCGCAACCCGTCGTCACTGACGCTCCAGCCGGCGTCATCCAGCAACTGGCCTGCTTTGCGCAACGCGGCGCGATCTCGCGGCGCTTCGCTTCCTGCGTAGGGAATATAGGCAGGTTCTGTAAAAATTTCCGGCGAAAGCTGGTCGCGGAACTCTTCAAGCAGCGCGAGTTCCGCGCCCTCGGGCACTCCGATGGCCTCCATGTCAGTATTCTCAAAAAAGCTATCGGTGCGCTTGTAGGCGTCATAGAACAGCGTTGCGTTCGTCCATTCGAAGTTGAACGCATATTCCAGCGCTTGCCGAACGCGAACATCCTGAAGAACAGGATTACGCAAGTTGAACCAGATGCCTTGCGCGTTGGCAGGACGACCGTCAGGTATTAGGATTTTCTGCACATCCCCGCGCACAGCTGCTGGGAAATCATAGCTGTTCGCCCAGTTCGCCGCGCGATTTTCCGTGCGGAAAAGGTATTCCCCGGCGGCAAAGGCTTCCAGTCCGACAGTGTCATCAGCAAAATACTCATAGGCAAAGCAATCAAAGTTGTTGCGGCCTGCATTCACAGGAAGATCGGCGGCCCAATACTCATCATTCCGACAGAATTTGATACTGCGCGGCGCGTCGACGTTGTCGATGATATAGGGTCCGGACCCCACAGGAATTGTCATCCAAGACTCGCCAAATGGCGTTCCCTCGTAGAAATGTTCTGGCAGGATGGACAGGCCGGCAAGATCGCCAAGAAACCCGCGTCCAGCGCCCGGTGCAAGATCGAACCGCACGCGATGTGGTGTCTCGGCCGTGACGTCTGTCAGATCGCTTAGCAGATTGCGATAGTAGGGATGACCTTCGGACTTGAGCGCATTGACAGTGAAAACCACGTCATCAGCGGTCAACGGCTCGCCATCATGGAATTGCGCTTCGGGCCGCATGTTGAAGACGACATAGGAGTAATCATCCGGATACTCGATGGTTTCGGCAATCAACCCATACATCGCGTCAGGTTCGTCATTGGCCCGCACCATCAGACTATCGTACATGTGGACGCCGACTTCGGGTGCGTAGTCTCCTTTGACGATAAACGCATTTAGGCTGTTAAACGTCGGAATACCGAACAGCTGTCGCTGGCTCATCGTGCCGCCTTTTGGCGCATCCGGGTTGGCATAGTCGAAATGCCTGAAATCCGGCCCGTATTTCAAATCCCCGAATGCAGAATAACCGTGACTGATCGTGACATCCGCAGCAGCCGGAGCAGCGGCGAAAATGATGGCGAACAGGGGATAAAAACGGGATTTCATGCAAAGCCTCCAAAGCTTGAGTCAATGCAAGTCACAACCAGCAGCAGTGAACTGTCAAGTCACCTCTATGACAGAGGGACGGACCGGTGATCCAGATATTCATTTTGACAGGCTCGGGAACGCGATGTAGCGTCTTCCTACACTTTTGGGAGAACCGGTAGTCCCGGTGCCGAAGGAGCAACCGCCTCGGAAACTCTCAGGCCAAAGGACCAAAGGTGTATAAGACTCTGGAGAGAACCGCAAAGCGGTCGCCGAAGGGATAATGATCTCAGGCAAATGGACAGAGGGGGCACTGAAGCGCAGGTCATTACCTGTGCAGGATCAGTGCTGACGGATTTCCAGAATCACGCCAGCAAGAGATTGGCAAAGGCGTGATGACAGACCTGAAAAAGACTCCCCTCCATGCACTTCACACAGAATCTGGCGCGAAAATGGTGCCTTTTGCAGGGTATGACATGCCGGTGCAATACGGCATGGGCGTTCTGAAGGAACACTTGCATACCCGCGAAAAGGCTGGGCTTTTCGATGTCAGTCACATGGGGCAGGTGATCGTCAAAGGGGCGAGCTATAAAGCCGCCGCTGCTGCCTTGGAAACCCTGATCCCCGTTGACATCATCGGACTGAAACCTGACCGACAACGCTACGGGTATTTCACGAATGCGACTGGCGGGATCGACGACGACTTGATGCTGGCCAACCGGGGCGATCATGTTTTCCTTGTGGTTAATGCGGCCTGCAAAGCGAGCGACATCGCCCGGATGAAAAAGGCACTCGAACCTGACGTCACCGTGACAGAACTGACAGACCGCGCACTGCTTGCATTGCAAGGGCCGGCAGCCGAGACCGTGCTGTCAGCATTAGATCCAAGCGCTGCCAACATGCAATTTATGGACGTAAGTACACTCGACATCGCCGGTACCGAGGTCTGGGCGTCACGCTCGGGCTATACCGGAGAGGACGGATACGAACTCTCAATTCCTGCGACAGCAGCAATGGGCATTGCAAGAACACTGCTCGACCATCCGGACGTGGCCCCCATCGGCCTTGGCGCGCGAGATTCCTTGCGGCTAGAAGCCGGCTTGTGCCTTTACGGCCATGACATCGACGAAACCACAACACCCGTCGAAGCGGCGCTGACATGGGCAATCCAGAAAGTGCGCAGGCAGGGTGGTGCACGCGCCGCTGGCTTTCCCGGGGCCGAAAGAATCTTGTCACAAATTGAAAGCAACTCATCGCGCAAACGTGTCGGTCTCCTCCCAGACGGACGCGCGCCAATGCGCGAAGGTGTCCAGCTTTTCGCCGAAGAAAACGCAAGCGTCCCCATCGGAACAATTACATCTGGCGGTTTCGGACCGACCGTAAACCGCCCCATCGCGATGGGCTATGTCACGACGGCGCTTGCAAAACCCGGCACGACGGTCTGGGGCGAATTGCGCGGTAAGCGCCAGTCGCTAACCGTGACGTCACTGCCATTCACACCAGCCAACTTCAAACGCTAGAAGGAAGACGACCCTATGAAATATACTGAAGAACACGAATGGTTGCGCGCTGATGGCGACGTTTATGTCGTTGGCATTACCGAGCACGCAACAACGCAATTGGGCGATCTTGTCTTTGTCGAACTTCCAGAGGTCGGCGCGACCGTGACCAAGGACGACGAAATCGTCGTCATCGAAAGTGTTAAGGCTGCGTCTGATATCCTAGCCCCCGTCGATGGTGAAATCACTGAAGTGAACACAAGCCTTGTCGATGACCCAAGCCTCGCAAACACGGACGCACTGGGCGACGGTTGGTTTTTCAAGATCAAACCATCCGATCCGTCCCAGCTTGACGATCTGATGGACGAAGCCGCCTACAACAAGATGATCGGCTAGGAGCAGTAGAATGACCTTCACCCCGACCGACTATCTGCCATACGATTTCGCAAACCGCCGCCATATCGGTCCGTCACCAGCGGAAATGAAAGACATGCTGGAAGTCGTCGGGGCGAAAGATCTGGACGATCTGATCGCGGATACGATCCCTGCTAACATCCGGCAAAAGACGCCGCTCGATTTCGGCAAGGCAAAGTCCGAAAGCGAATTGCTTTACCACATGCGGGTCACGGCTTCCAAGAACAAGGTGCTGACCTCGCTGATCGGGCAGGGTTATCACGGGACAGTCACGCCACCGGCGATCCAACGCAACATTCTTGAAAATCCCGCTTGGTATACGGCCTATACGCCCTATCAGCCAGAGATCAGCCAAGGCCGCCTCGAGGCTTTGCTGAACTTCCAGACAATGGTTTCCGACCTCACCGGCCTCGATGTGGCCAATGCATCGCTGCTGGACGAGGCCACGGCCTGTGCAGAGGCCATGACCATGGCGCAACGGATCAGTAAGGCAAAGGTCAAAGGGTTCTTCATCGACAAGAACTGCCATCCGCAAAACATCGCGGTGATGCAGACGCGGGCCAAACCGCTGGGGATCGACATCATCATCGGTGACCCCGACGATCTGGATGCAACTGCTGTCTTCGGGGCAATCTTCCAGTACCCCGGCACATACGGCCATTTGCGCGATTTCAGCGATCCGATCTCGAAACTGCATGCAGAAAACGCAATCGGCATCATTTCGGCTGACCCGTTGTCACTGACGCTCCTGAAAGAACCCGGTGCCATGGGTGCAGACATCGCCGTCGGCTCGACCCAGCGCTTTGGCGTGCCCGTCGGATATGGCGGCCCGCATGCAGCCTACATGGCAACGAAAGCGGGATATGCCCGCAGTATGCCCGGCCGGATTGTCGGCGTGTCAATCGACAGCCACGGTAATCGCGCCTATCGCCTGTCGCTGCAAACGCGCGAGCAACACATCCGGCGCGAAAAGGCGACCTCCAACGTCTGCACGGCCCAAGCATTGCTGGCCGTCATGGCAGGCTTCTACGCCGTTTTCCACGGCCCGCGTGGCCTGAAAGCGATCGCCCAGCGGATTCATCGCAAGATGGTGCGGCTCGCGCGAGGATTGGAAGAGGCCGGCTTCACCGTCACGCCCAAATCCTTCTTCGACACGATCACGGTCGATGTAGGGCCACTTCAATCAGCCGTGATGAAATCGGCGGTCGATGAAGGTATCAACCTGCGACGGGTGGGGGATCAACACATCGGGATCACGCTAGACGAGCTGACCCGCCCTGACACGATCCGAAGCGTTTGGCGGGCCTTCGGCATTCTGAACCGCGACACGGACCTGACAGCAGAATACCGCATGCCCGACGCTCTGGTACGTCAGTCCGATTACCTGACGCATCCAGTCTTTCACATGAACCGCGCCGAAACAGAGATGATGCGCTACATGCGGCGCCTGGCGGACCGCGATCTCGCGCTTGACCGGGCCATGATTCCGCTGGGGTCGTGTACGATGAAGCTGAACTCGGCCGCAGAAATGATGCCTGTGACGTGGCGCGAATTTTCGCTACTGCATCCCTACTGTCCGGCTGATCAGGCGGCTGGTTATCACGAAATGATCGACGATCTGTCGGCAAAACTGTGCGAAATCACGGGCTATGACGCCCTGTCGATGCAGCCGAATTCCGGCGCGCAGGGTGAATACGCCGGTCTGCTCGCCATTGCGGGGTATCACGCCGCCAACGGTCAATCGCACCGCAATATCTGCTTAATTCCGATGAGCGCGCACGGCACAAACCCTGCCTCTGCGCAGATGGTTGGCTGGAAGGTCGTGCCTGTGAAATCCGACCCGAATGGGGACATCGACCTTGACGATTTCAGGGCGAAGGCAGACGAACACGCGGACAATCTGGCCGGGTGCATGATCACGTATCCTTCGACACATGGCGTTTTCGAGGAAACGGTGATCGACGTCTGCAAGATCGTTCACGATGCGGGCGGGCAGGTCTATATTGACGGGGCGAACATGAACGCGATGGTCGGTCTAAGCAGACCGGGCGATCTCGGCGGTGACGTCAGCCACCTCAATCTGCACAAGACGTTCTGCATCCCGCATGGGGGCGGGGGCCCCGGCATGGGACCAATCGGCGTCAAATCGCACCTCGTCCCGCATTTGCCAGGTGATCCAAACGGCGGCGGAGGTGCGGTAAGCGCGGCGGCCTTCGGATCACCGTCGCTCCTTCCGATCTCATGGGCCTACTGCCTGATGATGGGCGGGGACGGGCTGACGCAGGCCACACGCGTCGCCATTCTGAACGCAAATTACATCGCCAAGCGGCTCGAAGGGGCGTTCGATGTGCTTTACAAAGGGCCGACGGGGCGCGTCGCGCACGAATGCATAATTGACACGCGACCATTCGCAGACAGCGCGCATGTCACGGTTGATGATATCGCCAAGCGTTTGTCCGATTGCGGCTTCCACGCCCCAACGATGAGCTGGCCGGTCGCGGGTACGCTAATGATCGAACCGACAGAATCCGAAACAAAGGCCGAACTTGACCGGTTCTGCGATGCGATGCTGGGGATACGCGAAGAAATCCGCATGATCGAGGATGGAAAGATTGATCCCGAGAACAACCCGCTCAAGAACGCACCGCATACGATGGAAGATCTCGTGCGCGAATGGGATAGACCTTACAGCCGCGAAACCGGTTGCTTTCCAGCGGGTGCCTTTCGCGTCGACAAATACTGGCCGCCGGTCAACCGGGTGGACAACGTCTGGGGCGATCGCAACCTCTCCTGTACCTGCCCACCGATGGAAGACTATGCAACCGCAGCAGAATAGGTGCACCTGATACGACACAAAAAGGCCTTCCCGGGATGGGAAGGCCTTCATTCTATTGCGCAGATCGCCCGCTTACTTCACGTCGAAACGATCAAGCATCATGACTTTGTTCCAGGCCGCAATGAACTTCGCGACAAAATCAGCTTCTGAGCCATCCTGCGCGTAGACTTCCGAAATCGCACGCAACTGGGAATTCGATCCGAAGACAAGGTCAACGCGTGTACCGGTCCACTTCTGATCACCTGTCGCGCGATCCGTTGCGGCGAAAATGCCATCGCCAGTTGGTTTCCACTCGATATCCATGCTGGTAATCGTGGTGAAGAAATCGTTGGACAACACGCCCTTGCGATCCGTGAAGACACCATGCGGGCTGTCTTCGGTGTTCGCTCCAAGCACCCGCAGGCCGCCGACCAATGCAGCCATTTCCGGTGCAGATAGGGTCAGCAGCTGGGCACGATCAACCAGCATTTCTTCGGCAGAAAACGAATAGTCCTGTTTTTGATAATTGCGGAACCCGTCAGCCAACGGCTCAAGCGGCTCAAAGGATTCTACGTCGGTTTGCTCTGCTGACGCGTCTGTGCGGCCCGGCGTGAACGGCACGGTTGCATTATATCCGCCTGCCTTGGCAGCCTTCTCAATCGCCGCACAACCGGCCAGAACGATCAGGTCAGCCAAAGACACGCGCTTTCCACCAGCGGCATTCGCGTTGAATGCGGACTGAACGTTCTCAAGCGCTGACAAAACTTTCGCAAGTTTGTCTGGTTCGTTGACGTACCAATCCTTTTGTGGCGCAAGACGAATGCGGGCACCATTGGCACCGCCGCGCTTGTCCGATCCGCGGAACGTCGACGCCGAGGCCCACGCAACGCTGACAAGATCTGCCGTCGGCAGTCCGGTTGCCAGAATGTCCGACTTGAGCGCCTCAATGTCGGCATTGTCGATCAGCGGATGATTGACTGGCGGGATCGGGTCCTGCCACAACAGGTCTTCGGCTGGAACATCCTTGCCCAGATAAAGCGACTTTGGACCCATGTCGCGGTGGGTCAGCTTGAACCAGGCACGGGCGAAAGCATCCGCAAACTCGTCCGGATTCTCGTGATAGCGGCGCGAAATCTTTTCGTAAGCGGGGTCCATCCGCATCGCCATATCAGCCGTGGTCATCATCAACTTGACCGGCTTGCCTGATCCATCCACTTCGGGTGCGTGATCTTCTTCTCTCAGATCGACAGCTTCCCAGATGTGGGCACCGGCAGGTGACTTCGTCAGCTGCCAGTCATAGCCGAACAGGACATCGAAATATCCCATGTCCCATTTGATCGGATTTGCGGTCCACGGACCTTCGATGCCCGAAGTCGTGGTATCAACGCCTTTGCCGGACTTGTGGCCGTTTTTCCAACCGAAACCCATGGCTTCCATTGCGGAACCTTCAGGCTCCGATCCGACAAGGTTCGGATCACCGGCACCGTGGGCCTTACCAAAGGTGTGACCACCTGCAACAAGGGCGACAGTTTCCGCATCGTTCATCGCCATGCGGCTGAACGTTTCGCGAATGTCATGAGCAGAGGCGAGCGGATCGGGGTTCCCATCCGGACCTTCTGGATTGACGTAGATCAGACCCATCTGAACAGCGGCAAGTGGGTTTTCCAACTCGCGATCACCCGAATAGCGGCTATTCGGCTTGTCGGAAGTAGCGAGCCATTCGTCTTCGCGGCCCCAATAGATGTCTTCTTCGGGTTCATAAACATCAACGCGGCCGCCCGCAAATCCAAACGGCTTGAGGCCCATGTCTTCAATCGCGCAGTTCCCGGTCAGGATGAACAGGTCGGCCCATGACAGCGCATTGCCGTATTTTTTCTTGACTGGCCACAAAAGACGGCGGGCCTTATCAAGGTTGCCATTGTCAGGCCAGGAGTTCAGGGGCGCAAAACGGAATGAACCGGATCCCGCACCACCGCGGCCATCCGCCGTGCGATAGGTGCCTGCAGAATGCCACGCCATGCGGATCATGAAGGGGCCATAGTGTCCGTAGTCGGCAGGCCACCATTCCTTGCTGTCTTTCAGAAGGGCAAAGATGTCTGCCTTGACCGCATCCAGATCAAGCGTCTTGAACGCTTCGGCATAGTCAAACTCTTCGCCGATCGGGTTCAGTGCCGTGGAATTCTGGTGCAGGATCTTCAAATTCAGCTGGTTTGGCCACCAATCGCGTACCGATCGTGTGCCGAACTTGCTGTTCATCCCGTGGCCCATGACCGGGCATTTGCCGATATCATTACCATCCATCATCTGATCTCTCCCAAGCTTGCACAATTTCCAGCAGACGCAGGCATGACCTCTGCATCGCTCTTTTAGATGCATTCTAAATAGCCGACAGCGACGATATGTTTAAGTTGAATATTTTTATTGGATTGATAAGTCATGGTTATGAATAACCTGACTTTAAAGCAACTGCGCTATTTCGAGGCACTGGCCGCCCAAGGCCACTTCGGTCGTGCTGCGGATGTCTGCGCGATCTCGCAACCAGCGTTATCTGTACAGATCAAGGACTTGGAGCAATCGCTTGGCGCGCAGCTGTTCGAACGCGGCACGCGCCACGTGCGTCTGACGCGCTTCGGAGAGGAGTTTGGCGCGCGCGTGCGGGACATTCTACGCGCTGTGGACGAATTGGGCGAACTTGCGCGGGCTTCAGCCGACCGCCTGTCCGGACGTCTGCGGATCGGTGTGATCCCGACAATTGCACCGTATCTTTTGCCCGCATTGATTGGTCATCTGGGAGAGGCCTTCCCCGAAGTGGACGTGCACGTGCGGGAAACGATGACGGACAAGCTGCTTGGTGAACTTGCGGCTGGACGGATTGACTTTGCGATCCTCGCTCTACCCATAGACGACCCCGCTCTCGTCGAGGTGCCTCTTTTCGAAGAGGCGCTTTTGCTTGTCCGGCCCATCTCAGAAGCAAAGACGCCCGTTCCAAACCGCGAATCCCTGCGCGATATGCGTCTGTTGATGCTTGAAGAAGGGCACTGCTTTCGCGACCAGGCCTTGTCTTTCTGCGATCTGCGGGGGGTGCGCCGCCGCGAAGGTCTGGATGGATCTTCCCTTTCGACACTGGTGCAGATGGTCGGGGCAGGGATAGGAATCACACTGATCCCCGAAATGGCCGTACCGGTCGAGACACGCTCGGCGGGCGTCTGTGTCGGACGCTTTGCCGACCCACAACCTTCCCGCACCGTTGGCATGATCTGGCGGAAATCGAACCCGCTCGCGGATCAGTTCATGGCACTTTCAAAGATCGTGCAAAGGGCCGCGCAAAGTTGATTGCGGGGCCACTTGCCCTGTGACAGTCTCCCGCAACGGGGAGAATAGCTGATGGACGCAACGCTGCCACGAAAGGCACTTTTCGATATCCCCAACGGGGTTATCTATCTCGACGGTAACTCCTTGGGACCGCTGCCAAAAGCCGTACCTGCGCAAGTTGAAAAGGCGATGCAGTCTGAATGGGGCGGGCAGCTTATCAAGGGTTGGAACACCTGCGGATGGATGGCGCAGCCGGGATTGGTGGGTAACCGGACCGCGCGTTTGATCGGCGCGGATGACGGCAGTGTCATGATGGGCGACACGCTGTCCATCAAGGTGTTTCAGGCGCTCGCTGCTGCTCTGAAACTCCGCCCTGACCGCCGGGTGATCCTGTCCGACAGCGGGAATTTTCCAAGCGATCTCTACATGGCAGAAGGCCTGATCGACACGGTTGCCAACGATTACGACTTGAAGATCGTGGCCCCCGACAAAGTTCGCGGTGCGATCGACGATACTGTTGCCGTTGTCATGCTGACCCATGTCGATTACCGCTCTGGACGGATGCACGACATGGCAGGGCTAACCAAGGCCGCACACAGGGCTGGGGCGGTCATGCTTTGGGACCTTGCGCACAGCGCCGGGGCCGTGCCTGTCGACCTGACCGCTTGCCAGGCTGAATTCGCAGTTGGCTGCACCTATAAATACCTGAACGGGGGACCAGGTGCGCCTGCTTTCATATACGTGCGACCCGATCTGATCGAAACTGTCGAACCAGCGCTTGCCGGTTGGCTCGGGCACGATCGTCCCTTCGCGTTCGAACAGGGCTACAGACCTGCGCCATCAATCGACAGGATGCGGGTCGGCACACCACCAGTGTTACAGATGACAGCGCTCGAAGCCGCGTTGACGGTCTGGGATGACGTCGACATGGCTGATGTGCGGATCCAAAGTATTACACTTGCCGATTTGTTCATTCGTGAAGTCGAAGCCCACTGCCCGACACTTCGACTTGCGTCGCCGCGCAACGCGGCAGAGCGCGGTTCTCAGGTCTCATTCGCCCACCCAGACGGATACGCGATCATGCAGGCCCTGATAGCGCGCGGCGTCATTGGTGATTTCCGCGCACCCGATCTGATCCGCTTTGGCATCACACCGCTTTATCTCGACAAGGACGATATTCTCGCCGCGGTGGGGATCCTCCGGCAAATCCTCGACAGCGATGCCTGGAAAGATCCGGAATACCAAAAGAAACAGGCGGTAACTTAGGTAGGGAAATCCCCACCTATGAACAGCGTTCAAGTGTGGTTAAGTAAAGCGTGAGAGTGAGGGTGAGCCAATGACCGTACTTGATACGCCGACCGCGCCGCTTGAACGCCTGCCGCGTCCAGATCTGTCACATATTCCGGGGCCGCGCACGCTGCCATTTCTGGGAAAGACGATCTCTTTTGGCATGAATCCTTACGGAACCTATTTCGATCAGGTCGCCCGCTTCGGCAATGTTTTTCGTATGACTGTCTTCGGCGATACGTGGGTGGTACTTGCCGGACCAGATGCGCTGGCCGAGGTCTATCTGAATCGCGAGGCAATCTATTCGGCCCAACACGGGCTGAAAGCCTTTGCGCCGATCTTTTCCGGGGGTTTGCTGCACCGTGACGATCTGGATCACCGCGCGCACCGCCGTGTGATGCAGGCGGCGTTTCGGGCACCCGTGCTCAAAAACTATCTTACTCTGATGAACGGCGAAATTGCGCGATTGTTGGATAAATGGCCAAACAATTCGAAAATGCAGTTTGCGCCTGCCGTAAAGGAACTCACTCTACGCCTCGGCGCGCATGTTTTCATGGGTGTTACGGATCAGGCCGAAGTGGGGCGGATCAATGCCGCATTTATTGACGAGGTGGCCGCAACAAGCGCGCTGGTCCGCAAACCGATTCCATTCACGAAAATGGGTAAAGGCGTCGCAGCACGCAAAGCGCTTTCGGACGATTTCCGCCGCCTGATCGCGGCGCGAAAGGTCAACGGGGGCGATGATTTTTTTTCGCAGCTTTGCATTGCGGAAGACGAAGACGGGCAGGTCTGGTCAGATCAGGACATCATCGACCATTTCAACTTTCTGCTTGTGGCGGCACATGACGCAGTCACCGGGGCCGTCACGACGATGGTCTGGGCCTTGGCGCAAGACAAATACCTGCAGGAAGGGGTGCGGGCCGAAATCTTGCGGCTAGGCACAGGTCCACTCGCTTACGAAGATCTCGACAAACTCGACCTGACCGATCGTGTCTACCGCGAGGCATTGCGCCGTTTTACGCCTTCTGCCTTCACCGCGCGGGCCGTCATGGCGGATACAGAATGGGAAAGGCACCGGCTTCCACGCGGGACGAATGTCGTCATTTGCCCCGGTCCGGTGATGATGACCCCGGAACTTTTCCCGGAACCCGAACGCTTCGATCCGGATCGCTACCTGCCCGATCGGGCCGAAGACCAGCAGCACAAATTTGCATGGTCACCATTCGGTGGCGGTGCACACAAATGCATCGGCATGCACTTCGCGAGTATTCAGGTCAAAGCCTTCATGGTGCAATTGCTGCAGCGCTTCAGTCTCGAAATGGACGTGGCCGATCGGCCAAAGTGGCGCGAAATTCCAACGCCACTGCCCACGAATGGCTTGCCAGTCACGCTGCGCCTGCGTCAATCTGCCCAGAAAACACCATAAGCGGGCCATGTGCGGTGCGTATTCACCTGTCATCAACCATGTCGCAGTCAACCGGAGCAGGCCCGTGACCATCCCGACCCATGTTCAAGCAATGCTTGCGCGGATGCGCGCGCGTTTTACGCCCGAAAAGCTGCGCGCCCAGATGGAAGCACGCAATGCGCCGTTTCGCACCCTCCGGCCAGTCCGCGCAGCAAGCGAGAAAAGCGTGCTCGGCTACTGGGACCGGCTGATTGGTCCCGCGACAAAGGCCGATCAGGATCTGATTGCAGACCCTGCCACGTTGCAGACGGCCGAAGTCTACTCAGGCAATATCGAGAACTTCATCGGCACGGTGAAAGTCCCGGTTGGCGTGATCGGCCCATTGCGGGTCAACGGCGTCAATGCAGCAGGGGATTACCATGTGCCACTGGCCACGACCGAAGCCGCGCTGGTCGCATCTTACGGGCGCGGCGCGTATGCGGCGACAAAGGCGGGCGGGATCGGGACCGCCGTACTATATGAAGGCGTCATCCGCACACCTGCGTTCGTCTTGGAAAATATCCTGAATGCTGGCCTTTTTGTGGAATGGGTCGCCACCCACGTCGAACAATTGCGTGCCGCGGCGGAAGGCACGACGCGACACGGCAAACTGACCAGCATCGAACCAGTTATCGACAACGACGTGGTTTTCCTGATTTGCCGCTATACGACTGGGGATGCCTCTGGTCAGAACATGGTTACGATTGCCACGCATGCCCTTTGCGAAGCGATCGCTCGTGACTGCACCGTGCCCATCTTCAAGTGGTATATCGAAGGTAACTTCTCTGGGGACAAGAAGGCCTCCGCCCTCGGTTTGATGACAGGCAGGGGGCGCAAGGTCAGCGCTTCGGTCATTTTGTCCGACGCGGTAATCGCCAAGGTGCTGGGCACGACAGCAGATGAAATGCTGGCCTACGGGCGCATCGCCGATCTGGGGGCGAAACTATCCGGTCAGATGGGCGCGCAAGCGCATTACGCCAACGGTTTGGCCGCGCTCTACATCGCGACGGGTCAAGACGCGGCCTGTGTCGCAGAAAGTGCCGTGGGTTTCACGCGCATGGAAAGGCGGGACGGTGGTCTGTTCTGTTCAGTCACGATGCCGAACATCTTGGTCGGGTCGGTTGGTGGCGGCACCGGCTTGCCATCTCAATCTGCCGGTTTGAATGTGCTAGGCCTCAAAGGAACAGGCAACGGGGCCGCACTTGCAGAAGTGACCGCAGCGCTCTGTTTATGCGGTGAAATTTCGATTGTGGCCGCGATCGCAGCCGGTGATTTCACCCGCGCCCATGAAAACCTGGCAAGGCTGCGATGACCCTCGCAGAACGCCTTTGGATCTATCAGGACGAACGGTTTCCGCTGAAAAAGACGGTGCCCCTGCTGGCCTGTTTTTCAGCAGCGTCGATTACGCTATCCGCCGTGTTGGGGGAACGGTCGCTGCCGGGCGTTGGTGCCTACGTCGTCGGCTTTCTGCTCGTCTTCATTCTGTTCTTTCAGCTGCGCGTCGCGGACGAGGTCAAGGACGGCGCCGACGATGCAAGGTTCCGCCCCGAACGACCAATCCCCCGCGGACTCGTCTCCCTCCGGCTGATCGTATTACTCGGGATTGCTACGATCCCGATCGGCATCGTCCTCGCGTTGATCCACGGTGCAGGACTTATCTGGCTCTTGTTGCTGACGTGGGCGTGGCTGACAGCAATGACATTCGAATTCGGCGTGCCGGAATCGCTTAAGGCGCGTCCTGTGGTGTATCTGCTGTCGCACATGGCAATCATGCCGCTGATCGATCTGCTGCTGACAGGGATCGAATGGTTGCCACACGGTGGGGCGGCCCCGGGTCTATGGCTCTTCATCGCGCTTTCGTTCTCGAACGGATGCGTGCTGGAATTGGGCCGCAAACTTTGGGCACCGGAAAACGAGCGGTTGGGTGTCGATACCTATTCTGGCCTCTGGGGGCCGAAACGTGCCGCACAGGTCTGGATGGTTTTCATCGGAATATCTGCGGCATTGCTGATTGGTGTTGGCGTGGCGACGGGTCACGCGTTGGCGTTCACGCTGATCGCGGTGGCCGCAACCGGTTACTGCATTCTGGCCGCGCTGCGCTATGCCACCTACCCGACGCCCCAAGCTGAAAAGCAGATGGATACACTGGCGGGGCTCTGGGTGTTCCTGTGCTATGCCGTTGCAGGCTTCTTGCCTCTCATCCTTGGAGGTTTGCCATGATCCTGATCGACAACACCAACCCGTCCGAGGCAGGCGGCAAAGGCGCATCGCTGGCGCGTCTGGCAAAGCACGGGTTCAATCCGCCCGCATCCTTCGTCATTTCTGCTGACGCATTTGTCGACGGTAAACCCGCGCGGGGGCTGAAAACCGCTGTGCACAAAGCACTCAAAGGCGTCGGCGCTGGGCCATACGCCGTGCGCTCCTCGGGTCAAGCTGAAGACGGTGAAGACCATTCGCATGCAGGGCAATTTGATACATTTCTGAACGTGAAAGCAGCCGACGTTGTCGATGCCGCAAGCAAAGTCTGGGCATCCGGCTTCGGCGAAACAGTTACGACCTACCGCGCGGTGAAATCGGGCGGCGAAGCGCAAGCTCCGGCGATTGTTGTCCAGCAAATGATCGCGGCCCGCATTTCGGGCATCGCCTTCAGTGCGGACCCGGTCAGTGGGCGACGTAACTGCGTTGTCATCTCAGCGGTTGAAGGGCTGGGTGATGCGCTTGTCAGTGGTGAAGTCGACGGCCAAAGCTGGATCGTTGGTGACGCGGTGTCCGCACCCGAAGATCCGATCCTGACAGATGCAGAGGTGCAAGAAGTCGCAAACCTCGCCCGCAG
Organism: Cognatiyoonia koreensis; assembly: GCF_900109295.1. Classification (NCBI taxonomy): domain Bacteria; kingdom Pseudomonadati; phylum Pseudomonadota; class Alphaproteobacteria; order Rhodobacterales; family Paracoccaceae; genus Cognatiyoonia; species Cognatiyoonia koreensis. Next base: position 1,470,812 of record NZ_FOIZ01000001.1, on the reverse strand, counting down.
CGCAGAGGCCGCGTTCGGCGCTCCGCAAGACATCGAATGGGCCATCGACGCGGACGGGCTTCATATTCTCCAAGCACGCCCGATCACAACAAAGCTCAAAACATTAGCGACGACTGATAACACGCTGACCATATACGATAATTCGAATATCGTTGAAAGCTATCCGGGAATCGTTTCACCGCTGACATATTCCTTCGCGGTTCATGTCTATGACCGGGTTTATCAGGCATTTGTGCGGCTGCTTGGCGTAAAAGAAGCGACGATTGCGGCCAATTCGGCGGTCTTCGGAAACATGCTGGGGCGAGTAGATGGGCGGGTCTATTACAACCTCGTCAACTGGTATCGCGCACTTGCGCTGCTTCCCGGTTTTTCACTGAACCGTGCGTACATGGAAACGATGATGGGTGTAGATACGCCCATGCCCGAGGAAGTCACCTCGAAGATCGGGCCTCCGCCTGCGATGGGGACCGCGAAAGCGCTGGAATATGGACGGCTTGTCAAAGTTGCTGGCCGGCTCTTGTTCGAAGCGATCCGCCTGCCACGGACAAGGCGCAGCTTCTATGAACGGCTTAATGCGGCGTTGGACAGTGAATTGGATCTGGCGGCGGCCAATCCGACGGAACTCGCGGCGGAATACAGGCGCATCGAAAGCACATTGCTGGACCGCTGGGATGCCCCGCTGGTCAACGACTTCCTTTGCATGATTGCTTTTGGCGCTTCGCGTAACTTGCTCAAGAAATGGCTTGGTGACGATGGCCTGACACTCCACAATGATGTGATGATCGGGCAGGGCGATATCGTCTCTGCGGAACCCGCGCAGCGCATCGCAAAGATGGGCGCGATTGCCGCCAAGTACGGCATTGATGCGGATGATTTCGCTACACACCCGCAGATGAAACCAGAGCTTGAAAGTTACCTCGCCAAATTCGGTGATCGCTGCACGGAGGAATTAAAGCTGGAATCAATCCCGCTGACAGAAGATCCTTCTCAATTGCTGTCCGCAATCGCGGCCAGCGCTGGACGCCCAGCGACAACACATGAAAGCGCACCAGACCCGGACTGGAACGCCCTGTTCAAGGGCCGCCCGATCAAGGCGCAGGTAGCCAGGTGGAGCGTCGGCTGGGCCAAGGCGCGCGTGCGCGACCGCGAAAACCTGCGGTTTGAACGCACGCGGCTCTTTGGACGTGCGCGGCAGGTTTTTCTGGCCATGGGGCGCGAATTTGCAGCGCGCGATTTGCTTGAAAACCCACGCGATATCTTTCACCTCACCGTTGCCGAAGCCCTCGGCGCAATCGAAGGCTACGGCCTGTCGCCGAATCTGCGCGGAATCGTGGCGCTACGCCAATCAGAGGACAAGGCATCGGCAAGCCGCGAAGACCCGCCAGAGCGGATCGAGGTCCGCGGTCCCGCCATTGTCCCCGCAACAACCCAACACGATGAAACAGTCGAGACCGAGACAGGTGACAGCCGCACCGCGACCGGCTGTTCCGCGGGCGTGGTGACAGCGAAAGCCCGCGTCATCCGTGACCCGCGCACCGAAAGCCTCACACCAGGTGACATCCTTGTGGCGCGCCACACGGACCCCGGCTGGATCGCGGTCTTTTCGAACGCATCGGCCATCGTGGTTGAACGAGGATCACTTCTGTCCCATTCGGCCATCGTCGCTCGCGAACTGGGCATTCCGTGTGTGGTCGGCCTGAAAGGCGCGACAAAGTGGGTCGAGGACGGTGAAACGCTGCACGTAAACGGCGCAACTGGATTGGTGGAAAAACGTGACGCAAAGCTCTGAAATCGCTGGAAAAGCCAACTTTGATCATATCCGTTATGCACAACTCTGGGAAGACGCGGATGTGCTCTGTGCGGCGCTGCCGCAAAAACCGGGCGCAACGCTCGTTTCCATCTGCTCGGCTGGCGACAACGCGCTGGCGATGCTGACGCTTGATCCCGAACGGGTTGTGGTCGTGGATCTGTCACCAGCACAGATCGCTTGTCTTCACCTCAGGATCGGCGCCTATCGCAACCTTTCCCAACCCGAGTTTCTGGAGTTGATGGGATCGCGGCCCAGCACGCAGCGCGGCACCTTGCTCGACCGTGCGACGAGAGATCTCGACGATGCGACCAAAGCCTTCTGGAACGATCTGCGCGAAGATGTCATCGCCTATGGTGCAGGGGGCGTAGGCAAGTTTGAACGCTATTTCCGCATTTTCCGCACAAAGCTATTGCCGCTCGTCCACTCCAGAAAAACGATTGATGACATATTTGTCTCACGTCCAAAGGCGGAACGGGAAGAGTTCTTGAATAAGCGTTTCAATACATGGCGTTGGCGCTTGCTTCTCAACTTCTTTTTCAGCCGCTTCATGATGGGCCGCATGGGCCGTGACAAGGCGTTCTTCGATCACGTCGAAGGCTCGGTGGCACAACATGTGGCGCGGCGTATCCGCCACGCCGCAGTTGACTGCGACCCGTCTGAAAACCCCTATCTGCATTGGATCATGAAAGGCACGCACGGCGACGCTGTCCCGATGCCGTGGCGGGCAGAACATTACGCAACCATCCGAGACCGTCTTGATCGGCTCGATATCCGGCAAGGGGCTTTGGAAGCCTTTATCGATGATGGCGACAAGGCAGACGGTTTCAATCTGTCCGATATCTTTGAATACATGTCCCCTGACGTCTTCGCCGATGTTTATGGGCAAATCCTCCGTGCGTCGAATCCCGGTGCGCATCTTGTGTATTGGAACATGATGGCACCGCGTCGCGTACCGCCGCAGTTTGCCGAACAGATGACAACGCTGATCGGCGACGAAACCCGGCTCAAGGCACAGGACAAGGCGTTCTTTTATTCAGATTTCGTCATTGAGGAATTCCAAGGTTGAGCAGCGGGCTGCAAATCGCGATTGCTTTTGGTTCTGTAGCAGTGCTGCTGGGCTTGATGGCCGTTGTAAAACGGTTGGCAGCTGCGCGTGATTTCTCGCCCGAGGTGCAGCGTAAACTGGTGCATATTGGAACAGGGCTGTACGCGCTGACATTGCCGTGGCTCTTCACGGACGACTGGCCTGTTTACATGCTGATCGGGCTGACGCTGATTGTGATGGCCGTCCTGCGCACACCTGCCTTGGCGAAAGGCGGGATCGGTGAAACGCTGCATGGGGTCGAAAGGCAATCTTATGGCGACCTCCTGCTTGCGTTGGCCGTTGGCACGGTTTTTCTTTTGGCAGACGGGCGGGCGATCCTTTACATCCTGCCGATTGCGACATTGACGCTGGCGGATGCCGCCGCAGCGCTGACCGGCAGCCGCTATGGCAGCAAGTTCTTCACGGTTGAAGACGGACGCAAATCGCTCGAAGGCTCGACCGCCTTCTTCACAATCACGCTCGTCATCTCAATGGTTTGCCTTTTGCTGTTGTCAGACGTACCGCGCCCGAACGTCGTCTTGCTTTCGGTCATGGTCGCAGCCTTCGGCACACTGGTGGAAGCGGACAGTTGGCGCGGGTTCGATAACTTCTTCTTGCCTGCCGGACTCATGGTTTTTCTCGAAAGCCATATGAACAGCCCTTGGCAGGAACTCGTCGTGCTCTTGTTCCTTTTCCTTCTGGCTATCGTAATATTCCTGCGGATCGCGCCACGGTTCGGAATCACCAAACACGCAGCACGGGTCTACGTGATTTCAACATTTCTGCTGATATCGGTGACTGCGTTGCAGAACACGGTTCTCCCGTTGCTTGTCTTCGTGACCCACGCATTCGCGCGGCGCGCCAACCCGTGCAGGGCAGCATGGCCCGAGCTTGATATCGTAGCCGCACTCGCTCTTGCCAGCTTTGCTTGGCTGGCATCGGAAATGATCATCCCATTCAACGCCCTGATGTTCTACGGTCTGATGTCTGTGGGGTTGTCTGTCGGTCTGATTGCGGTCGCGTTCGGCCCGCGTGAAATATGGGTGCGCCTCGGCGCTGCGGGGCTTGTCGGCGTTGGTCTCTTTACCCTCTACGCCGCGTTGATGCGCTATAATGCCCCCCACGTATTATGGCCGGGCGATATGCGTCTGTTGGGTGTTCTGACAATCCTGTTGGTTGTTGGAATTGCCGGCCTGCGGCCTGCGATGTTCGAAACGCACAGAGCCGCAAAACTCACGCTACTGGCGCTGGTTGTGCCAGTGATCGGATACAGTGCAAAGGTGATCACCGCATGACGACTGAAACACTCAAGACCGATGACGGTCAGCTGACCATCTGGTTCGACGGTCCGGCATGGGGCGACCACGCAAAAGTTGCGACAGTCGGTAAATGCAAGTTCCCCTCAGCAAAAGCAGGCACAAGGTTGTTGCACCAAGCCGCCGGCAAGGCAATATCTGCCGGCGCCACAGGCTTGATCGGACCGATGGAAGGGGACACATGGCACAGCTATCGTCTCGTCTCAGACCAAGGCACGACCAAGCCGTTCATGATGGAACCCACCAGCGGCCCACATGACCAACAGGCGTTCGCGGACGCAGGATTCAATATCATTTCGTCCTACTTCTCTGCGTCGGTTCCCATGTCCGAATTGCCTGGCGCAAGGCCGCACGACACCGACGCTTTCACAATCGAAACCTGGGATGGCACGGACCCTGATGGCCTGTTCACGCAAGTGCATGATCTGTCCTGCCAAGCCTTCGCCAACAACCCGTTTTACAAGCACATCAGCCTGGAAGACTTTTTGGCGATGTATCGCCCCGTTGTCCCGCTCCTTAAGCAAGACCTGATCCTGTTCGCGCGCAACGCTGATGGAATGCTTACCGGTTTTCTGTTCGGCATCCCAAATTACGCAGATGGCCTAAATCCGAAATCTGTCATCCTGAAAACCTATGCGTCGGTGCAAAAAGGGGCGGGGCATTGGCTGTCTTACCAGTTTTACGTCAACGCAAAGGCGATGGGGTTTGACACTGCCATTCACGCCCTGATGCATGACGATAATCTGTCAGCGATCCGCTCTGGTCTGAACGGTGCAGACGTGTTCCGCCGCTACGCGCTGATGGGCAAAACCTTGTGACGACACTCACCGCCGCATTCGCAGAGGCTTCGGCACGTTATCGCGACCGGACTGCCCTGATCGACGGTACCGGTCAGTCACATCGGTTCTCCGACGTCCAGAACCTCGCGCGATCTTACGCCGCGGCATGGCATGCCAAGGGCGTGCGCCAAGGCGACAGGGTCCTCATCGCCATGGGGATCGGTGTGGAACTCTACGCCGCACTCGCCGCGCTTTGGTCGCTTGGGGCAACAGTCGTGCTTCCCGAACCGGCGATGGGGCTCAAGGGGGTGCAAACCGCCGTCGCCCAGACACAGCCAAAATACTTCTGTGCTGCCGGTTCTTATCGCTGGGTCAAATGGCTGGTGCCAGCGCTATGGGGGGCTAAGCTGCTGACACCGATGGCGGCCAGCAACGACACACCACCTGATCCGGTCGCAGACCCCCAGGCAGTCGCGCTGATATCCTTCACCTCCGGCACGACGGGTGTGCCAAAAGCAATTCCGCGCACGCATGCGTTTCTGATGGCCCAGTGGCAAGCAGTCGGCCCGCTGCTGCAAAGCGACAGGGACGAAATCGACCTCGTGACATTTCCGGTTTTCGTTCTGATTAACCTCGCCGAAGGCCGTACATCCGTCCTGCCGAACTGGAAGATGTCCAAACTCGGCACCCTTGCGCCCAACGCGCTTGTGTCGTGGATTAAACAAACGCAAGCCACGCGCGCACTGTTGCCACCCGCGCTTTGCGAAAAACTGGTGACGGCGCAGGATTGCGGGACGCTCACCCGCGTCTTCACAGGCGGCGGCCCGGTCTTTCCGGACGTGGTGCAGGGGCTGACCGCGCTCTCGACCGACCTGCAAGTAACGACTGTCTATGGCTCGACCGAAGCAGAGCCGATTGCCCACGCACACGGCAAAACGCCAGATGGCTACGGGCTTTGTGTCGGCAGGCCGTTTGATGCTGTGCGGCTGCGCATCGTGAATGACGAAATTCAGGTCGCGGGCGATCACGTGAACAAGGGCTATCTCGAACAGGCACGCGATGTTGAAACGAAGGTCAGGGAAGACGGCGAAATCTGGCACCGCACCGGCGATGCCGGACGTTTGGACGATGCCGGTGTGCTTTGGCTACTAGGGAGGGTTGGTGATGAAGTGCAAACCGAACAAGGCCCATTGCACCCCTTTGCCATCGAAGTCGCGGCCCGCCGATGGCCGGGCGTGCGGCGTGCGGCATTGATGACAAATGGCCATGCGCCTGTTCTGGTGATCGAAGGACTGGCCAAGGACGCAGGCGTTTGGAAGGAAAAGGCAACGGCCTTCGGCGTGAAACAGGTCGTGACGGTGGATCGCATTCCGCTCGACCGGCGGCATCATTCAAAGGTAGACCGAAACGCGCTCCGAACGTTATTGCAGAAGAAGCTCTGAAAGTTCGCGTGCAGCGACATTCAGGCGGGGCAGGTGCCCTTTCAGTTCAGAAAGCGTAATGCGCTGGATCGGTGCGTGGACAGACAAAGTTGACAGCAAACGGCCCATATCGTCACGGATCGGCACTGCAACCGCGACCATGCCTTCCATGAATTCCTCATCGTCCGTTGAATACCCGCTCTCGCGTATCCTGATGATTTCGTCGTGCAGTGATTCCCGCGCCGTTAGTGACTTGGACGTCTTCGGTTCCAGTTTGGCCGAAGACAGGAAGCGTTCGAAATGGGACGGGCTGAGTGAGGACAGATACATCTTGCCACTTGCCGTGCAATGAAACGGCACAGACGTCCCGACAGGCAACTGGATGCGGAGGGGCCATTTGGTTTCGACACGATCAAGATAGACCATCGCATCGCGGTCTGGGGTTGCGATATTGCAGGTCTCACCGATCTTTTCCGCTAGCTCGTTCAGGATCGTCAGCCGGACTGTCCTGACGCGTAGGGAGGACAGGACATTGACCGACAGCTTGCGCAGGCGCCGCCCCGGCGAATAAGACCTCCCGTCGATGTCGCGCTGCAGGAACCCCTCCTGTTCAAGCGTGTGAAACAGGCGGTGGACCGTCGGTTTCGGCAGGCCCAACTTCGCATTTACCTCGGTCGGGGTGATTGGCACGCCGATCTCCGCCAGCTCTTCCAGAACGAAAAGCAGGCGCAGATTGGTCGGAATGTTCCCGTCAGGTTTCGTGCCGTCCGCCATGAGTTAGCTCCAAAAAACAATCACATCGATCCAGATGGGTATATGTTCAAAAAGATACCCCCCCGGCAAGAGCGTGTTGGACAGCGACGGGAAGTAGGCAACCGAGAACCAGACCAGCAACAGCGACACCAGATACATCGTCGAGAACCGCAAGAGCCTGAAGTAGGGCACGCCCGTGACTCCAGAGGCAACGTATAGGTTCAGGCCATACGGCGGTGTGATAAAGCCGATGGACGCGCCGACAAGGAAGATCACCGCGAACTGGATCGGGTCAACGCCGATATCTGCTGCAATTGGGGCCAGGATCGGCGCAAGAATGATTGTAACGGGTAATGATTCAAGAATCATGCCTGCCACAAACACAATCGCCATCGCCGTGAAAAGGACCGCGTAATAACCGCCCATCGAGGTCACAAAACCCGCGATGACTGTTTGCGCCCCGAGAAGCGAAAGGATCTGCTGCATGACAACAGATACCGCGATCAGCGGTGCCAGAATGCCTGTGATCTGTGCTGACCGGACGACGATCGACGGGATCTCGCGCAGGGAAAATCCTTCAACGAAAAGCATTGATGCCCAAGCCTGCGCTGACATATCCTCAGCCGGTTTGTCGGGAATGCCGATCAGCTTGTGGATAACGTAGGAGATCAAGCCGATTATAACGCAGAACCCAACTGTGACACCCGCCGCTTCCGTGGGTGAAAACTTGCCGGTGTAGATACCCCAAAGCACCAGCCCGATCGCAAAAAAGCCAAGCCATGCGCCAAGTGCTGTCTTCATGACGCGGGCAGGGGACAGACCGATCAAATAGCCCCATTTGTTGATGGTGCAGACGATAAAGGCCGTAACCATCATCGCGAAAACCATCAGGGATCCGGGAACAATTCCCGCGATGAACAGATCCGAAATCGGCAGGTTCATCAGGAAGCCATAAACGATGAAGATGATCGATGGCGGAATGATGATCCCGACGGTGCCGCCCGCCGCTGCGGTGGCAGCAGAAAACCGTTCGTCATAGCCGCCTTTGACCATCTCCGGGTGTAGCATCGAACCGATTGTTGCGGTCGTCGCTGAATTCGAGCCTGAAATCGCGGCGAACAAACCGCAGGCCCCGATGGATGCCATCGCAAGACCGCCACGCAACCAGCCAAGGCAGCTATAGGCGAAATCCGATAATCGTCGGGCGATCCCCGACTTGTTGATCAAGTCACCGGTCAGAATGAACAAGGGCATGGCCAGCAGTGCAAACCCCTTGTTGAACACGTTCAGCAATTCCGAACCCGTGTTGTCCAGCGTCAGGCCAAGCACGAAGGAACAGCCCACGACCCAGTAAAAGATCACAAGAAGGACAGGGGTGCCCAGCATGAACAGAATTGTGACCGCAAGCGAGATCAGCGTAATGATGGTTCCATCTGACATTACACATCTCCCCCGATGACGGCCTGCTGGATCAGCGGCTTGCCAGTGCGGTAATTGTGAATGTCTTCGACAAGGTTCTCGATCACACGACCCGCCATCAGGATGAAGGCGAATGGAACGGTGATGATAAACCACCACTGCATCATATTGTCGGTGCCGAGAACGATCTGGAAATTGTCGATGGAGTTGACTGTCACGCGCGCGGTTGTCGTGACGACGGTGACGCAAAATCCGAACCAAAGCAGCGCATCAAGGCACAAAACAAACATCTGCCCGGCGGGCGGAAATTTTGTGCGGAATTCGTTGAAGCTAAGGTGTGTGCGCAAGCGGACGTTAAAGGTGCAGCCAAACCACGCCATAATCATGAACAGCAACGGGGGGATCGTCGTCGACCATGCAGGCTGACCGCGCCAGCTTTCGGGAAACCACCAGACTTCGGGCGCAAAACGTTGGATCACACCGACAAAGATGATCCCGGCAATTACGATGTACGTGTATACGACAACGGTCCGCTCAAGTTGGCGGTCAAGGATCGGAACTTTCTTGTAGATATAGTAGACAAAGATGCCGCCTAGAAACGTGAGCGGACCAAAAAGATACCACGCCGCGGGCGACCGGTATGCCTGTACGACCTGAAACGTAATGTCACCGCTTAATGTGGCAGTGACGATTGTGACAATATCCGACCAGACCGACATGCGCGGCTCCCCCCTTGGTTGGTGTCTTTGCCGCTGTTTCGCAGCGGTCTTGGATCAAACGGGCCGGTCCGGACTCCTCTCAGGACCGGCCTGCGTAGAAAGCTTAACGCCGGATCAGGTGCGCCACCAGCGACGTGGTTCCACGTTCTCGGGCAGCGTATCAGCTTCGATCTCGCGGGCGATGTCATAGATTTCCTGATACGTGTCGGCACCACCTTGCCAGCCGTTCAGGCGATCACGCCACTCTGTCCACAGCTGTGGCTGGAACTCGGGCGAACACATCTCTTCGGCCTTCTTGATCTCTGCATCGGAGAGGAACGCATTGCGCACGTTGTTCTGCGCAAAGATCGTGCCGGGCAGTTGCGGATCGGAATGACCGACCGTCTTGACCAGCGCCGCTTCGTTCGCGGCCTGAACATGGGTCTGCGCCCAGTAGGACGATTCCAGAACGGCGTCCTGCAATTCACCTGACAGGCTGTCAAAGACACCGGCGTTCATTGCCGTGTGCTCTGTGCCGCAGAAGAATTTCAGATCGACCGACTGTGACACAACCGGCGACATGTTCGCATAGGCCACAGCGGATGCCCATGTTTCGGCACCATCGATCAGGCCTTGCTTGAGACCGTCAAGCGTTTCTTCCCAAGCAACCGGAACAGGGTTCAGGTTTAGCGCTTCCATCGCGATCCGGCCAAGCTGCGTGCCAGTGACACGGTTCTTCGTGCCGAACATCTCTTCGACGGACGTGATCGTCGGCTTGTCTTCCCACGCAAGGCCCATCTGGATGCCGCGCAGTTCCGCGTGGCTGAACAGGAATTTCAGGCCGTGGCGACGCTCATAAGGTTCGCGCAGCAGCGCCATCGATTTCGGATGATAAAGGAAATGGTACTGATCCGCGCGCGAACGGAACATGTAGGCATAGTCGAGCACGTTCAGATAGGGCGCACCACCGGCAGAGTTCTGGGTCGAGGCCGCATAGATATCGACGATACCCTGCTGGCACTTTTCAACACAGGACACCTGACCGCAAATCTGGTTGTCACCGATGAATTCAATACGGATCTCACCGTCGGTCCGCGCTTCAAGATCGCGTGCGAATTCCAGGGCACCCGCCCGCTCGATCAGCAGGTTGCGCGCGTTGAAACCGGCCGCGCCGAACTTCAACGTGTGCTTGGCTTCTTTGTTGAAGCGGCGCTCGTAAGTCGACTCCGCTGCACTTGCAAGGCTTGCAAGCGACATCGCTCCCCCGAATGTCCCCGCTGCCATCAACGTTGACGACATGCCGTATTGGCCCGCGACCTTGAACAGGTCCCGGCGGGAAATCTTCCCGAGCTTATCTCCGATACTCATAATTTAGCTCCTCCCATGATGCTCATTATTGAGACTCTTAGTTTCAAAAAAAGACTAGTATGACGAGATGCATCTGTATACATTTTTCTTCACAGCGGGTACGAGGATGGGGATATGCAGGCAGATTATGTGATCGTCGGTGCGGGATCAGCTGGCTGCGTTCTGGCAAATCGGCTCAGCAAAGACCCGCGGAACAAGGTCATTCTGCTCGAAGCGGGCGGACGAGATCTGAACCCGTGGATTCACATTCCTGTCGGCTATTTCAAGACGATCCATAACCCCAAGGTTGATTGGTGCTACAAGACGGAGCCTGATCCGGGCCTGAACGGACGTTCAATCGAATGGCCGCGCGGAAAGGTGCTGGGTGGCTCATCTTCATTGAATGGCCTGCTCTATGTGCGTGGCCAGAAACAGGACTACGACCGCTGGCGCCAGATGGGCAATGCCGGATGGGGCTGGGATGATGTCCTGCCACTCTTCAAACGTGCTGAACGGAACGAGCGTGGTGCGGATGAATACCACGGTGATCAAGGGCCATTGTCGGTGTCGAACATGCGTATCCAGCGCCCGATTACCGATGCCTGGGTCGCCGCAGCACAATCGGCGGGATACAAGTTCAATCCGGACTACAACGGGGTTGATCAAGAAGGTGTCGGCTTTTTCCAGTTGACCACGCGCAACGGGCGCAGATGCTCTGCCGCCGTTGCCTATCTCAATCCTGCAAAGTCGCGCGAAAACCTTCGCGTTTTGACTCACGCGCAGGTCGAACGGATCGTGATTGAAGGCAAACGTGCAACGGCTGTCACCTACAAGGATCGGGCAGGACGTAGGCAAACGGTCACGGCAAACCGCGAGATCATCCTCTGCGGGGGGTCGATCAACTCGCCGCAGCTTCTGATGTTGTCCGGGATCGGCGAACCAGACCACCTCAGGGAACACGGGATCACGGTCATTGCCGATCTGAACGGTGTCGGCAAGAATCTGCAGGACCATCTGCAGGCGCGCCTTGTTTACAAGTGCAACGAACCGACATTGAACGATGAGGTAAGCAGTCTGATCGGGCAAGCGCGGATCGGTCTAAAGTATATCATGTTCCGGTCTGGCCCCATGACAATGGCCGCAAGCCTTGCAACGGGTTTTCTCAAGACCCGGCCCGATGTGGAAACACCGGATATCCAATTCCATGTGCAACCTCTGTCGGCGGAAAATCCGGGAAAGGGTGCCGATCCCTTTTCGGCCTTCACCATGTCTGTCTGCCAGCTGCGCCCCGAATCCCGTGGTGAAATTCGCCTGAAATCGGCAGATGGACGTGCCTACCCGGCGATCGTTCCGAACTACCTGTCAACGACAACTGACCAGCAAACAATCGTCGAAGGCATCAAGATTGCACGCCGGATTGCGCGCAACGCTCCGCTGACATCCAAGATCAGCGAAGAATATCGCCCGAACCCAAGTCTGGACATTGATGATGACGCAGGCACGCTCGACTGGGCGCGCAACAACACAGCGTCGATCTATCACCCGACGGGGACGTGCAAGATGGGGCAGGGCAAGGATGCGGTTGTCGACGACCGCCTGCGGGTGCACGGCATTGCGGGGCTGCGCGTGGCGGACTGTTCGATCATGCCCGAAATCGTGTCGGGTAACACAAACGCGCCTGCGATCATGATCGGGGAAAAGGCAAGCGACATGATCCTCGAAGATGCGTTGGAGACGGCTTGAAGCGCTAATGCACATCTTGCATGGTCACCCCATGATCCGCGCCGTTTTCACCTTTCTGATCTGGGCAGGCACTGCCGCTGCATCACCGCTACCGGATGCGGTGAGCGATGACGATTTTCGCCCCATCAATCTGGAAGAGGCCCGATTGGGCCGGTTGTTGTTCTACGACCCGATCCTGTCGGGCAATCGCACGGTTGCATGTGCCACCTGTCATCATCCCGCATTCGGCACCGGCGACGGCCTTGCGCTGGGTATCGGGGACGGTGGCATCGGCCTTGGCCCCGGGCGCAGCGCTGATCCCGAAAACCTGCCCGAACAACGGATACCTCGCAATGCGCCCGGCCTGTTCAATCTCGGGGCGCATGAATTTCGCGTGCTGTTCCATGACGGGCGCATTGCCGTCGATCCAAACAAGCCCGGGGGATTGCGCACGCCGCTTGGATCCGACATGGCCGAAGGCTTTGCTTCGCTGTTGTCAGCGCAAACGATGTTTCCGGTCCTTTCACCAGATGAGATGGCCGGGCACAATTCGGAAAACGACGTCTCAAAAGCCGTCCGACAAGGGCTGATCACCGGCGATGGCGGTGCTTGGGACATCTTGTCCAGCCGTATCGCTGAAATTCCTGCCTACGCGGACCAATTCATCGCGGTTTACGATCACATCGCCGAACCGGACGAGATCGCTTTTACTGATATCTCTGACGCGATTGCCGCCTTCATGGAACTGGAATGGCGCGCGGACCGATCGCCCTTTGACTCCGTGCTGCGCGGCGAAGCCGTATTGGCGGAACCAGCGGCAACCGGCATGGGGTTGTTCTACGGTGTCGCGGGCTGCGCGACGTGCCATAGTGGACCCTTCCAGACGGACCACAGCTTTCACGCCATGGCAGCGCCGCAGATCGGGCCGGGCAAGGCTGCGAAATTCGAAAGCCACACACGCGATGACGGGCGGATGCGCGTAACAGGAAACGAAGCTGACCGCGCCGCGTTTCGCACGCCCAGTCTACGCAACGTCGCCCTGACAGCCCCTTATGGCCATGCAGGTGCCCACGCTGATCTTGCGAATTTCATCGCCCACCACGCAGACCCCGCGACAGGATATGAGCACGCGACAGTCAGCCTGCCCGCGATGGACGTGGATGATTTCGCCGCGTTGGCTGACCCGCTCCCGCGGACGGACTATCGGATTGACCTGACCCGGACGGACATCAACGCACTCGTTGCCTTCCTCAATGAACTTACCGACCCGCGCGCGAAAACCGGTGTCTTGGGCATTCCCGAAAGCGTGCCAAGCGGCCTGGACGTGCCAAATTTCTAGGGACGCGTGATCGTCAGCAAAGTGTTTGCATCAGCACGATGCGTGCTCTCTGAACCGTCAGGCCAAAGGACGGTCACATCCGCCTCCCGCGCGCGTCCCAACCCGATATGAAGGGGCTGCGCCTGACCACCGGCATGGCCACCACCAACACGTAAGCTGCGATACTGGGTCCGATCTTCTGTTGTCACAAAAACGCGCGCCCCGATGGCAAAGCTGTTCCCATCGTCCTGTCGTAAGGAAATTCGCAGCCAATTTCCGGTCGCTGGCGTCTCATTGCGATACAGTTCGACAGGGGCACGTCGGTTGACGACGATCAAATCCAGTCGCCCGTCCAGATCGAAATCGGCCAATGCAGCGCCACGTGACCGATCAGTTGTGGCAATACCGGCCGTGGCGGCGACCTCGGCGAATGTGCCGTCAGGGGTCTGCATCAGCAGGTTGTTCGGGTCTTCCATCGCCATGCCCGGCATCTGATCCACATTCCCCTTCGCAATAAATAGATCGGGGCGGCCATCATTGTTGATATCACCAAATTCGCTATGCCACCCGGTCGACGGGCGGCCGTCATCGCCGATATGCGGACGCTGGGCATAGGTGCCGATGGCGTAGGGGGCCTGCGAATAGGTGCCGTCCGGCTCTGCCATCTGCAAAAGCTGGTCGCCCATGGATGTGAGCATGACCTCATCGCGCCCGTCACCAGTCAGATCGACGGACGCAATACCCATGCCCCAAAGCGATACGTTCTGCCAACCATCATCCGGCCCCAAAAAGCGGCCAGACCCGGTATCCCACATCTGTTCGTGCCCCTCGTTGATGTAGTAATGGCGATCATTCGAAATGCGCAGCGTCAACGCACCGCGAGCATCATAATCGGCCAGCATCGACAAGGCGCAATATCCGGGCGCAAGTTCCATCCAGCCATAGTGATATGTGATGATGAACCGCTGTAAGCCGTTCTCAAGCGTCATATGCGGGCGGCGCTGGGTGTGCGGACGGATGATCGTATTGGTATCGCATGCCTCGAACGGACCATCGGGGTCTGACCGGTCCACGTAGTGACCGACAGCAAGAACAGGGCGCGGGTGGTCTTCCCACCAAGCGGAAAAAGCCGTAGTCCACTGGTCGGTCTGCGGAATTTCCAGCGCTTCGGTCACATCCTCGAACACGCAATCGCCTGTACCAGCCAGCACAACGTCCGGTCCCACGCGCATGACATACAGATCCATCAGCCCATCGTTTGTGATATCAAGCGGATAGGCACCGGTCACACCCGTCAGCGTGGTCATATCCACCGGATCGAACTGAAACGCGCCCGCATTGCGCCAAAGGACGGCAGGCGCTTCACCGCCAGCAATAAAAACATCAGGCAAGCCGTTGTCATCACAATCAAAAACTGCAACGCCACCACCGACGAAATGCTCCCATCCACCGATGTATTGATGGGGCGGCAAGCTTTCTGATTGGTCCCTGAATTGGACCTGCGCGCTGGCAGGCAACGCGCTGATAGCACAAAGCAAACCCGCGCGGATCATGTGCGCAATGTCGCGTTCGTAACGGCGGACAACGCCAACGCAGTGGCACCGCGTGCCCAGACAAAATCCCCCCATGCATGGGTTACGATACGGGGCGGTTTACGCCCTTCCAGCAAGGTCAGGGACTCCATCTCGCGGATCACGTCATCCTCATACAGGTAATCATATCGCATCCGCTCACCTGCGAGGATAACAAGCTCCGGGTCGAAAAGTTGAATGACATTCGCCAGACCGACCGACAAATAGCGGCCCGCGCGGCGGAAAATCGTTTGCGCCGACTGGTTGCCATCCTTGGCTTGGACAAACAGCTCTTCCAATAGACGTTGCGGGCTACGCGCAGCCCCGCTGGGCTGATCGATGGCAGTCGCGGCCTCTCGCGCCAGTGCATAATCCGCAATATAGGCCTCCAGACATCCGCGTTGGCCACAGCGGCACAGCGCCCCGTCAAGTTGCACCTTGGTGTGACCCAACTCCATGCCCATGCCGCGTGACCCGCGAAACAGACGGTTGTTCAGGACCAGACCCATGCCAACCCCGTGTTCGACAGTGACAACAACAAAATCCGACATTTCGCGGCCCGCGCCGAACCAAAGCTCGGCCAGCGTCAACAGATTGACGTCATTGTCCAAGTAAACCGGTACTTCGAACCTGCGCTGAAACGCGTCGCCGAGCGGGACATTGCGATGGGTGAGGAGCGGGGACCAAGCAATTGTTCCACTTTGATTTTCTACCATGCCCGACACGCCGATACCGACGGCGGATATGTCTGAAAACGCCATGCCGCTTTTGGCAATCAGGCTTTCCATGAGGGCCGCGACCTCGTCCAGCAATTCACCAAGCGATTTACGCGGCTTTGATGTCATTAGCGTTGCATCAGCACAGATATTGCCTGCAAAATCCGTCAGGACGGCAGTATGCCGTACATCCGACAGCTTGATGCCGATGACGTAATTGCTCTCCGGTACGACCTCCAGTGCGACAGGCGGGCGGCCACGCCCGGACTCGCGGGGCAGGCCTTCTACCTCGCGTAACAGTCCTGTTGCGATCAGGTCGGCGGTGAGCGTCGTCACCGACCCGGGACTGATTCCCAACGCGCGAGTGACATCTGCGCGGGCGGCACGTCCAACAGCGCGGACATGCTCGAACACCTGCTGGCGCAGGGGATCGGCCTGCTGATCCGCAACGGGCAGGTTGGGCCCACAGCCGTCTGTGACGTCAAATGTCTCGTGCTTGTTATACATAATTCATTGTCTGAATTAATTATTGGTCTGACAAGGGGGTTTTTACTGCAATATCCTGCATTCCAGGCTCTTTTCGCAGTTGCAGCATGGGATTCTTGCGCATGCTGCATAATTTATTTTGACAACTGAAATTAATTTGGCATGCTTCGAAATGCAGGGCGCAAAGCCCGAATCCCCACCATGTCATGGCGGGGTGCATGATCTGGGAGGATAAAATGCATAAATTTGTTATCGCCGCAGCTGTTGCGGCAACCGGCTTCGCATCAACTGCCTGGGCCGATGGCCATGGGGTTACGGTTGGGGTCAGCTGGTCAAATTTCCAGGAAGAACGCTGGAAAACGGACGAAGCCGCGATCAAGGCAGCTTTGGAAGCCGCCGGGGCGACCTACGTGTCCGCAGACGCGCAATCTTCTTCAGCCAAGCAGTTGGCTGACGTCGAAAGCCTCATCGCGCAGGGCGTTGATGCGCTGATCATTCTTGCGCAAGACAGCGCCGCCATCGGTCCAGCTGTTGACGCAGCCACTGCCGAAGGTATTCCGGTCGTCGGTTATGACCGCCTGATCGAAGATCCGCGTGCTTTCTACCTGACGTTCGATAACGTCGAAGTTGGCCGGATGCAGGCCCGCGCCGTGCTCGAAGCACAGCCCGAAGGCAACTACGTCATGATCAAGGGGTCTCCGACGGATCCAAACGCAGACTTCCTGCGCGGCGGGCAGCAAGAAGTGCTGCAGGCAGCCATCGATTCTGGTGCGATCACGATCGTTGATGAAGCCTACACCGACGGTTGGCTTCCTGCGAACGCACAGCGCAACATGGAACAGATCCTGACTGCCAATGACAATAATGTTGATGCGGTCGTGGCGTCAAACGACGGTACTGCAGGTGGTGTTGTGGCGGCACTGACAGCACAGGGCATGGAAGGTATTCCTGTGTCGGGTCAGGACGGTGATCACGCCGCGCTGAACCGCGTTGCCCTTGGCACACAAACCGTGTCCGTCTGGAAAGACGCACGCGAGCTTGGCAAAGCAGCCGGTGAAATTGCTGTTGAACTGGCCGGTGCAGACGGTGGCATGGTCGCCATCGAAGGCGGTCAAAAGTGGACCTCCCCCGCAGGCACCGAAATGAACGCGATGTTCCTCGCACCTGTTCCGGTCACCGCTGACAACCTCACGGTTGTAACGGATGCAGGCTGGATCACGGTCGAAGCACTTTGCCAGGGCGTCACAGACGGTCCGGCACCTTGTAACTAAGAACGGCGGGCCTTGTGTCCACCCTATGGTCCCGCAGCAATGCGGGGCCGTTTTCATAACTCCCCCAATTTGACGCGAACCGCTGGCCCCGGCATCATCTGGACAGGCCGCGATGGAGCACGAGCCATGTCAGACCAAACCGCTACCGAAACACCACCAAAGCGAAGTTTCCTCCAAACGCTGGAAATCGACACCCGCATGCTGGGGATGATCGGCGCGTTCTTTCTGGTGTGCGTCGTCTTCAACGTGCTGACCGACGGGCGTTTTCTGACGCCGCGCAATATCTTCAACCTCACGATCCAGACAGTGTCGGTGGCAATCATGGCGACGGGCATGGTTTTCGTGATCGTTACGCGCCATATCGACCTTGCGGTTGGCGCGCTGCTCGCGACCTGTTCTGCGATCATGGCGATGGCGCAGACACGCTGGCTGCCAGACTTGGTCGGGCTCGATCTTGGGCACTGGGCAATTCCATGGATCGCGATTGCAATGGGGATCTTTGTCGGAACAGTGATCGGGGCGGCCCAGGGCTGGCTTGTGGGGTATATCACGATCCCCGCGTTCATCGTGACGCTTGGCGGGCTGCTGATTTGGCGCAATATCGGATGGCAGATCACGGACGGTCAGACAATTGCACCGCTGAACGACACGTTTATCGCCTTCGGTGGCATCAATGGAACATTGGGCGGCCCGCTCAGCCTCGCGCTCGGGGCGGTTGCTGTCGTACTGACAATCTTTGGTCTGTTCCGCGCCCGTCAGAACAAAATCGCGCATGGCTTTCCAGTCAAACCGGTCTGGGCCGAAATCGTCGTAACCGCGATCATCGCGGCAGCGATCGCCGGCTTCGTTCTGATCCTGACAAGCTATGAGGTGCCCGAACGCGTAATCGCGCGTGATTTCGAACGGTTCGGATGTGCAAGCGCAGAAGGCTGTTCGGCGGTCTATGGCCTGCCGATCTCGGTGATCCTGCTGATTGCTGTCGCGATTGCCATGACGACCATCGCAAACCGCACCCGTTTCGGGCGCTACATCTTCGCGGCGGGCGGCAACCCGGATGCTGTTGAACTCGCCGGGATCGACCCCAAAATGCTGACGGTCAAGGTCTTCGCCCTGATGGGCGCGCTTGTCGGACTGTCGGCCGTGGTCGCCTCAGCACGCTTGTCGGTGCATTCCAACGACATCGGGACGCTTGATGAACTGCGGGTCATCGCGGCCGCAGTAATCGGAGGCACGGCGCTGAAAGGCGGGATCGGAACGATCCACGGCGCGATCCTTGGCGCGCTGATCATGCAATCGCTGCAATCGGGGATGGCAATGGTGGGGGTGGATGCTCCTTTGCAGAACATCGTCGTCGGCGCGGTCCTGATTGCCGCCGTCATGATCGACATCGCCTACCGCGACGAAACCAAACGCCCGATCGTTTCGGTGCTGACACCCGTGCTGTTGCTTGTCGGCGCACTTTGGATGGGGGCATGGTTCGTCGCCGGAATCTTTGCCGTCATCACCATTGCCGCCTTTGTCTACTTCCAGCGGAAGGGAGCCTTCGCATGACACCACTGGTTGAAATGAAAGATGTCTCCATCGCGTTCGGTGGTGTGCGTGCCGTCGATCACGTGAGCATCGACCTTTATCCCGGCGAAGTGGTCGGGCTGCTTGGTCACAACGGGGCGGGGAAATCCACGCTCATCAAGATGCTGTCGGGTGCCTACAAGATGGACGCAGGCGAAATCTGGATCGAAGGGGAGCGCGCGCATATCTCCTCTCCTCGTGACAGCCGACGCTACAACATCGAAACCATTTACCAGACGCTGGCGTTGGCGGATAACCTCGATGCTGCAAGCAATCTGTTTCTGGGGCGCGAACTGACGACACCGTTTGGCTTTCTGGACGACGGCAAGATGGAGGCCGAAACGCGCAAGATCATGGCCCGACTTAATCCGAACTTCAAAAAGCTGAAAGAACCCGTCAGCGCCCTGTCAGGCGGCCAACGCCAGTCGGTCGCGATTGCACGTGCGGTCTACTTCAACGCCAAAATCCTGATCATGGATGAACCGACAGCAGCCCTTGGGGTGCACGAAACTGCGATGGTGGCCGAACTCATTGGTGAGCTGAAAAAGCAGGGCCTAGGCATTTTTCTGATTTCGCATGACACCCGCGAGATGATGGATCTTTGCGACCGCGTTGCAGTGATGAAGAATGGCCAGATGGTCGGGACAGAACGCGTCGAAGATGTCACCGAAGACGATATCCTTTCCATGATCATCCTCGGCAAAAACCCGAAAGAGGCCGCCTGAATGTACATCGGGCTGGACCTTGGCACGTCAGGACTGAAAGGGATCGTCATCGACGACACCCAGTCAGTGGTGGCCGAGGCCGTGGCCCCGCTGACGGTGCAGCGCCCGCATGACGGATGGTCCGAACAGGATCCGGCAGATTGGATTCAGGCGCTGCATCAGGTCATGCATGCGCTATCCGCTGCTGCGGATATGAGTGCGGTTCGCGGCATCGGACTGTCCGGCCAGATGCATGGGGCGACACTTCTGGGATCGGACGATACCGTCTTGCGTCCGTGCATTCTCTGGAATGACACACGTGCAGCCAAAGAAGCGGCTGAAATGGACGCCGACCCCGCATTCCGGCAGGTGACGGGAAACATCGTGTTTCCGGGGTTCACGGCCCCCAAGGTTGCGTGGGTGATGGCGCACGAACCTGACATTGGCGCAAAAATCCGCAAGGTGTTGCTTCCCAAAGACTATTTGCGACTGGTGTTGACGGGCGAGTACGTCGCCGAAATGTCTGACGCGGCGGGAACATCTTGGCTCGACGTCGGCGCACGCGCATGGTCGGATGACCTGCTGGGCAAAACGGGCATATCACACGATCATATGCCGCGCCTTGTCGAAGGATCGGATGTCTCTGGCACTTTGCGCGCCGATTTCGCAGCACAATACGGGTTGCGCCGCGATGTGGTCGTCGCTGGCGGGGGTGGTGACAATGCCGCTTCGGCGGTGGGCGTGGGCGTCGTCACGGCAGGGGATGCGTTCGTCTCGCTTGGCACGTCCGGCGTGCTGTTCGCGGCAAGTGCCGCCTACCAACCCGATGCCGCAACAGCGGTGCACACATTCTGTCACGCGCTTCCAAAGACATGGCACCAGATGGGTGTGATTCTTGCGGCCGCCGATGCGGTGAACTGGTTTGCCAATGTGATCGGCCAGCCAGCGGCGGACCTGACAAGCGGGCTTGGACCATTGCAGGCCCCCGGGCGAACGCTTTTTCTGCCCTATCTCGGCGGAGAGCGGACACCGCACAACGACGCGAACGTGCGCGGGCAATTCCTGCACCTCGACCATGCAACAGATCGGGATGCAATGACGCGCGCGGTGCTCGAAGGGGTGACGCACGCCTTTCGCGACAGCTTTGATGCTTTGGTCGAAACTGGAACACGGATCGACCGGCTGATCGGTGTCGGGGGCGGCACCAAATCCGACTATTGGGTTCAGGCCGTTGCCACTGCGCTCAACATGCCGATCGCTTTGCCTGTTGCCGGTGACTTCGGCGGCGCTTTTGGTGCAGCGCGTCTGGGAATGATGGCCACGACCGGCGAAGGTGCGGCCCTTGCTGGACCGCCACGCATCGCACGCGAAGTGGTACCTGACCCAAATCTGGTCGATGCATTCGGTGCCGCGCACGCACGCTACCGGGCAGGTTACACTGCGATCAAGGACCTGCACTAATCGGTCTTGTTCCTTCAAACTGATCGGCTAACGTGTCGCGAAGGGAGCCTTTCGTGATCACGACCATCTTCAAAGCATTGGGACGTCGGCAAATGGACGTCAGCCTGCGCACAAAAGGCGGGCATCGGGTGCGCATCGTCGAACGCCCCGGCGAATGGATGGAAGATCGCGATCTCGAAGCGCTTTGCGCCGATTTGCGCCGCATTGCCGCCGAAACGCTGCCAGCGGACGGGCTGAACTATGGTGTGTTTGCTGGCGATGCAAGCACGATGAAACAGGTGGTCATCACCCTCGTATCCCGCGCGGACGGGACACCGATCGCGTTCAACGCGCTCGTGATCATGCAGATCGCGACCGTGCCTGCGCCGACCGAGGTGCTGCACCTCGGGTTGGTCATGATCGTCCCCTCGGAAAGGTCGCAGAACCTGTCCTGGGTGCTCTATGGGCTGACCTGTTTTCTGATCTTGCTACGGCGGCAGTTACGACCGATCTGGGTGTCCAATGTCACGCAAGTCCCCGCCGTTGTCGGAATGGTCTCGCGCATGTTTTCAGACGTCTGGCCGCGCCCCGATCAGGGACGGCGCAGCCTGACGCATCTGTTGCTGGCGCGGCGGATCATGGAAGAAAAGCGGGCCGTCTTCGGCGTCGGTCCCGACGCGGAATTCGATGAAACCCGTTTTGTGATCAAGAACGCCTACACCGGCGGGTCGGACGGTCTGAAGAAGACATTTGAAGAAGCCCCCAAGCACCGGCAGGACGCGTTCAACGCGTTTTGCGCACAAGAACTGGACTATGCGCGCGGCGACGATCTTTTGCAGCTCGGCCGGATGGATCTGGCCGCAATGCGCACCTACCTGTCGCAGGAAGTGCCGAAATCCGCACTTGCAGGCTTGTTGTTGACCGGCGCAATCGTGGCACTGCGGCGCGTGTTGCTGCCGGTGGTCTACTGGGCGGACAGCACAAAACGATGGTCGATCCTGCGTCCCTTCAGAGATGACGCATGATCAGTTCGGCAAGCATTCTGGCGCATCTGTTCCTGTCCCTGGCTGCGGTCGTCGGACTCGCGTTGCTGCACAGCAGCCTGCGCAGTCAATCCCCGGACGATCCACTGACACGGCGGTTCGTCTTCGGGGTCCGCGTAACGATGGCGATCTTCATCGGGCGTGCGCTGGTCGTGCTGACAGGCGGGCAATTCGGTATCGCGCTGGTCTCTGTCGCTGCGGCGTTCGTCCCGCTTGCGGTGCTGTTGCTGACCGAAGGACTGCTGCGGCGACACGCGCCGGGCTGGCTCAAGGCTTTCGGCGGGATCGGGGCAGGGGTCTTCACGATCCTCGGCCTCATTCCGGCGATGTGGGCATCCGGTCTCTACAACATCGCGCTGGTGGGGTTTCAGGTTATCGGGCTTGCGTTGTGCGGCTGGATGGTCTGGCAGCGCGACCGGGCAAGCCTTTCAAACAGCGAAAATCAGACAGCCACCCGACTGGCGCTTTCGCTTTTTCTGCTGGTGCCAATGATCGCGGCGGATTACGCAATGGTCTTTCTGCGAATGCCGGTTCAGATCTCGGCACTCGGCGTGCTGGTCCTCTGCTGGCTTGCGGTCGGTCTGGGGCAGGCAACATCGGGAATGCGCGGCGTGCTACTGGGATTTGCCATTCTCACGGGCGTTTCGCTCGGTACCGGGGCCTTTATCGGCTGGATGATGGCGGGCAGCCGCGAAGCCATTATCCTTGGGGCGGCGGTCACAATGGCCGCTGTCTTTGTCGTGGCAATCTACTTTGACGCACGCCAACAGCGAACCGCCGGGCAAAGTCTGTCCCTGCTGCGGCACATGGCAGAAGGGCCGCAGGACAGCGCTTTGACCTTCTTGACAGGGTTGCGTGACCATCCCGCCGTCGAAGGCGCGTTGGTGATCGGCGGGCGCGAACTCGCGGACCTCGACAGTGACACGCTGGACCGTGTGTTCAGCCTCGCGCCGGTCCTGCGGCGTACCGATCCACCCATGGATGACCCTGTCCTTGTCGATCATGTCGAGGCCCTGTTCACGCGGTATCAGGCCAGTCATATCCTGCAGGTCAGCGCCAAGCCACGCCGACTGATCGCGCTGGCCATGCCGCCGCTTGGGGTCTCGATGCAAACGGAATTCGAACTGCAGGCCGTCCAGCGAATGGCGGCCCTGATCGCGGCCAAGGAAGCGGCCCATGCTTGATCACGATGCATTCGAAAGGATCGTGACAGAGGCCAATCAGGCCCCGTCCGTTCACAACGCGCAGCCAGCACGGTGGCGGCTGCAGCGCGACGTGATCGAAGTTGCCGCCGATCTGTCCGTGCAATTGCCCGAGGCAGACCCGGACCAAAGTGCAATCGGTCTGTCCTGCGGTGCGGCGGTCGAGGCGACGATGCTTGCTTGCACGGCGCGTGGATTTCAGACGCATGTCGTCGATCATTGGGACGACAACAACCGGCACACCTGGCGGGCGCATCGGCTTGCAGCACAGATATACCTGTCAGAAGGCGGCAGGCCCGACGCGCTTTATGATCAGCTTGGGGCGCGATTCACGTGGCGATCCAACTTCGAACAGGAAACGCCGCGGCTCTTCGGGTGGACACGTCAGGATACGACGCTTGTGCTGGATGCGCCTACCCGCACGTGGTTCGCAGATCACAACGACACGGCGAGCCTTGCGATCCTCAACCGGCCAGCGTTCCGGCGCGAATTGCTTTCATGGATCAGGCTTGATCCGGTCCATCCGCGCTGGTCATTCGACGGGCTGTCACGCGAGGCGCTGTTGATGCCCAAAGCGGTTGCGCGCAAGGTCCGGCTTGGGTTCGGTCCGCTTTGGTCGCTGCTGCGACTGACGGGTGGGACAAAAGCGCTGACGGCCGAGCGCGCGCAAACACTGACCGCACCCGTCATCGCGGCATTTCACGTTCCGGCCGGGCTTTCCGCGACCGAGGCAGGGCGTGCCTACCTGCGCTTGTGGCTCGAAGCCACGCGTCTTGGTTTCGCAGGATGGCCGATGGCGGCCCTGACGGACCATGCGCCGACCCGTGCCGCGGTCGCGAAACGCTTGAATATCGGTGCTGACCGTCGTCTTGTGCAGGTGATCCGATTTGGAAAACCCACCGGTCCGCGACCGCCCCGTGCACGTCGCCCAATCGCCGAGATTATGAATGACTGACCCACGTACCGTTGCCCGCCAGATTTTCAACGCCGGGGTCGCGGCAGCTGACCCTTATGGCGCGGTCTTTCGCAATATCGGGGCGCTACAGGCACCCCACCAGATCATCGCCGTCGGCAAGGCAGCGATGCGGATGGCCGAAGCCGCGCTGGAACACTTTCCCGGTACACCGTGCATTGTGGTCACAAACTATGAAAACGCCGGCGCACTGAATGGGGCCACAGTGATGGCGGCAGGTCACCCTGTCCCCGATGAAAACGGTGCTTTGGCGGGGAAGGCAGTCTTGGCTGCCTTGGAAAAAGCAGACGGACCGGTGCTGGCTTTGATTTCAGGTGGCGGGTCAGCGTTGCTGCCAGCGCCGTCGGAAGGCGTCAGCCTTGCCGACAAGGCTGCCCTGAATACGGCGCTGCTGGGAAGCGGGCTTGATATCGTGCAGATGAACCTGATCCGCCAACAGGTTTCACGGTTGAAAGGTGGCGGTTTCCTGCGCGCCGCATCGCCGAATCATGTCACGGCACTGATCCTGTCGGATGTTGTTGGGGATGACCTGTCCGCTATCGCAAGTGGTCCGACCGTGGCACCCCTTGGCACCGCGTCGATGGCCCGCGATCTGCTGAAATCATCTGGCCTTTGGGACAGCTTGCCGAACGCGATCATGACCCATCTGGAAAACGCGCCGGATGACCGCGACGTGCCAGCCGCGACGAATATCCTGATCGGTTCCAACGCGTTCAGCGTCGCGGCCATGCAGGCCGCCGCGCCAGATGCGCGGGTCTTGTCACCGGTCGAGGGTGATGTGGCCGAGGCCGCCAAGGTGATCTGCGATGCCGCGCTGCCCGGTGTCACGCTCTGGGGTGGAGAGACGACGGTCAGGCTGCGCGGTACGGGGCGTGGAGGGCGCAATCAGGAACTGGCCTTGCGTATCGCACATGAAGCCGCAGCAAGGGGCTGGACACGCTGGACCTGCCTGCAGGGCGGATCGGACGGACGCGACGGACCAACGGACGCGGCGGGTGGGCTCGTCGATCAGGGAACGCTTGCGCGTATTTCAGACGCGGGCGGAGACGTGACCGCGCTGCTTGCCAATAACGACAGCTATGCAGCTTTGGCACTGGCAGGTGATCTGCTCATGACAGGTGCAACTGGCACCAATGTCGCCGATCTTGGCGTTCTGATCCGCGACTAGTCCACGGGCAGCCCGCTTGGCACCGTGTCTGGTCGGCCAAGCGGGCGGGTCAGGGCGGTTTCGCCTGTGAGCGCTTCCAGAAAAGCCACCAAATCAGCGACTTCCGCGTCCGACAGCTGCATGGGCCGTATGTCGATCTGCGCAGCCTGCCGGTCCATTTCAAGGCGGTCCGACCGGATCGCCACATCTGCCGCTGCAAGCCAGGGGACATCCGGCAGGTTCGCCATCTCGATCGTCCACGCGGCCCGCGCGCCAGCGGGATCAAGGTGGTGACGGATCATCGCGTCAAGCGTGGGATAGGCACCGTTATGGCCGTAAGGTGCGGTCAGAGCGACGTTTCGCAAGGAGGGGGTGCGAAAGCGGTAAGCATCTGCGATGTCATTGGATTTGCCCATCCTCCCCACGTCTCGCGGCATTGGGTCCCACGTGCGCGTGCGGCCGGGGCCAAAGGCGGGCAGGCCAAGCGCATGGAACTGCTGATCTGTGAAAAGCGGACCCGCGTGGCAGGCCGCACAACGGGCCTGTTCAAAGAACAACTTACGGCCCCGTTCGGCGGCGTCAGGCAGGGGGACGCCCTGCAACCACGCGTCATAGGGGCTGTCATAGCTGCGCCACTCGCTATTGATAAATGCGCCAAGCGCGTTGCCGATGTCTGCGATTGTGACGTCGGCAGGTTCTTCAATGTGGTCAAAGGCTTGAACGAACATGTCGCCATACGCGGGGATGGTGCGGACGCGTTTGGCGATGATCGGCCAGGCGGTATCGGGGCGGTCGTGGATGGCCCCGGCGATTTCATTCTCGCGCGGATTGCCAGCCATCTCGAATTGCGCGGTCAGCGGAAACAGGGCCTGCGCTGCTGTGAGGTTATCAAGACCCGGCGGCAGCCATTCTTCTGCCGGAGAATTGAAGCCGTTATCGTACTGATCGCCACGGGTCAGGCGCCCGTCATGGAACAGCACGCGGACGTCTTTATGCCCAAGATTCCAAAGGCTTGGCGCGTTGCGGGGGATGCGTTTGACGATGCGGTCCGCGCCTGTTCCGGGGGTGCGTTCAGGGCCGACGCCAACACCGCCTTCGCCGATGCCAAGCGACAGCCCATCTGTCCCGGCATGATCGTGATGATGGCAGGTGCCACAGCTGATATTCCGGTTGCCTGACAACACCTTATCATAGAACAAAAGCTGGCCGATCCGGGCTTGTGCGGGGTCGGCGGGGATGTAATCGTCTTGCGTGATCTGGGCCGTCGCAGGGGCCGCCCCAAGCGCCAAAAGGAGGGCTGTGACATGCGTACACCGCGCGTACACTGGGCGTGCACCGCGTTTGTGATGTTCGCGTCTTCGGCGCAGGCCGATATGGAACGCGCGCGCGATCTGATGGAAGCGCAGCAATTCAGCCAGGCGCGCGCCGAATTGGAGATCTATGCGCGATCCGGCAATGCCGAGGCCGAGGAGTTGATCGGTGTCATGTACGCGCTTGGACTTGGGGTGGCGCAAGACGACGTGCGGGCCTTTGAGTGGTATCTGCGGGCATCGATGAAAGGGCATGCAGGGGCACAATCCGGGCTTGGGTGGTACTACGAAGTCGGCCGCGGTGTGGCCCCCGACCTTGTGCGAGCGTATCTTTGGTATGCGCTCTCAGCAATAGGCGGCGACGTTGATGCCCCGGACTCGCTTGAAAGCCTGACGCCGAAGCTGACAGCAGAAGAAAAGGCGCTGGCAGAAACGCTGGTCGATGACTACCGTGTGTGGATGTATCCGTTTCGGTGATGGCTTGCACCGATTGATCTACACACTGTTTCCCAATAAGCCATTGAGTCTTGCCTAATATTTGGTAAACGCGAACGTGGATCATTAAGATTCAGGTAACAATTCGGTGCGAGGTCACGATGTCATTCTTTAAAACCACACTGCTAGCCGCGACGACCGCTGTGCTTGCCACAGCAGGAAGTGCCGCGACGATCACGAACGGCAGTTTTGAGGACATCGGTTCGGGTACTTTGAACAATAGCGGCTGGAATATTTTCGCGAGTGTTCCCGGTTGGACAGGTCATCCAAATATCGAAATCCAGTCAGACAAGACGCTGGGGTCGATCGACGCGCAAGATGGCGACTACTACGCCGAGCTCGACACGAACCAGAATTCGACAATTTCGCAGGATCTTTTTCTTGGAGCCGGCAGCTATATCCTGAGCTTCTATTACAGTCCGCGGGTTAATGCGACACCGACGACGACCAATGATCTGGTTTTCGAGGTTGTTAGCCAGAGTTTTGGCAGTCTTCTTTTCAACAGCATTTCAGGTGCACCCAACCCGGCCTATCCGCATGGGAAGTGGACACAAGTAACTGCGAATTTCACGCTGGTTGAAGACGACGATGTCAGTCTGTTTTTCTCAGCCGTCGGAGAGCAGCGGACAGCCGGTTGTGGCGACTGCGGTGCGTTGATTGATAACGTTTCACTTTCCGCTGTGCCCCTGCCTGTCGGTGTGCTTTTGCTGCTGACCGGACTTGGCGCACTTGGCGCCGCACGGCGTCGCAAGACTGCTTAGGGCGGTGTGTTGAATTTGAAGAAGAGGGGCGGTTAATCCGCCCCCTTTTTTGTTGGGGGGGCTTCCGCGTTCGGAATTGTCCGTTGCTGTTGTGAGGCAAACGACGGCTGTGCGGGACAAAGTGAGCTTTCGCTGCGGCTGCGCCAATGTCTGCATTGCATTTCTTAGAGCGACTTGACCATTAGCACCCAATCTTGGCCTGGCCCTTTCCAGTCACCCTTGAACATAGGGCGTCTGGCTATTTCTTCGAAGCCACTACGTTCATAAAGGCGGATCGCCGGAATGCTGGCATCGGAGACCACCAGTGCGATGCGGGAATGTCCGCCAGCGCGTGCCATGCTTTGCGCTTGCGCCATCAAACGGGCACCATGTCCTAAGCCGCGATATGCGGGCAGCGTTGCGATCACGTTCAGGCACCATGCTTCTGGGACGAGGTTTTCCAGTTCCATTAGTGGGACCCACTCGGCATCGACGCCTTCGAGCGAAGCCGGTTCGGCTCCGTGGGGTTGTCCCATCATGACCGCCTCGACACCGGACCCTTGATCGAGCACGACGATGTTCCATCCGGACTCTATCTGCTCGAACTGTTGATGACGGCCTTGTTCCCAAGGATCACCGTTTGTGCCTGCCATTCGCTTCCAGACTGTTAGGAGCATACCGCCAGATGCCATGTCGTTAAGCCGCGCAACGGTGTCGGCATCTTCGGGTTTGAAAGGACGCAACGGAGGAGCAAGTGCGACTGATAGACTTGACCTGATTTGCGTCACTGGATTTCCTTCAGCTTTCTAAGTTGGGTGGAATCAAGCCAATTGCAAATCACAGCGTCAAAGACATTTCATGCCAAACCATCCCACCGTGTTCGGAGGCTGAGAGTTGCTGATAGACATATCCAAACTTCTCATAGAGCTGCACGTGTTGCTCCTTGCACATGAGATGAATGGCCTCCTTGCCCCGCCCCCTCATGCGTTTCTCGAACTCGACTAACAGTGCCTTTGAGTAGCCTTTCCCTTGATGCTCGGGATCGACAACAACTGACAAGATGACCACATTCGGTGCGTCTGGATCGTGACCGATGAGTTCCTTGAACTCTTCGTCTGACATCTCGACATTGTATGCACATCCGGAATTGATGAACCCTACAACTTGACCATCGATTTCAAGGATCAGAAAACCTTCTGGATAGGTCCCAATGCGCTTTGCGATTTTCGCAAGGCTAGCTGCCTCGTCGCCTTCGTAGGCATCGGTCTCTATTTCAAAGCAGCGATTTGCGTCGGTAGGTTTGGCGTTTCGAAATTCGTTCATGCGACTACACTATTCGGGATGGATCAAGTTGCAAAGCCGCCGTTCGCACTGCTCGCAGCATCCGGCACTCTGGGCTCAAAGCAAACGTAGAAAAGGCCGCTCAACCGAGCGGCCTTTTCATTCTTACTGTATCGAACCTTAGTTCAAGTCGCTCGCATAGTCCTCGGCCAGTTCGGCCTCAGCCTCACCCACCGCTGTGATCAGCGCGTCGAGGATTTCGTTGCCGCCTTCGACGTTTTCACGGAACCAGCCTTGGACGGGTTCGGCTGCGGCTGCGAATGCGGCCTTTTCTTCGGGCGTTGGCACGTAAAGGTCACCGCCGCCGGCAACGAAGGCTTCGTAGGCCTCAATTGACTTGCGCTTGGGCGAGGCGAATGTCGCCTGCTGCAACTGGCTGAACCCATCAACCACAACGCGGCGCAGGTCTTCTGGCATGGCCATGAAGTTTTCGTTGCTCATCCACCAGAGCGCACCCATGTAGGCGTGCCCGTCGAGTGTCACATACTGCAGGCCCGCATCCGGGAATTTCATCCCCATGATGTCGGTGATCCCGTT
Organism: Cognatiyoonia koreensis; assembly: GCF_900109295.1. Lineage (NCBI taxonomy): Bacteria > Pseudomonadati > Pseudomonadota > Alphaproteobacteria > Rhodobacterales > Paracoccaceae > Cognatiyoonia > Cognatiyoonia koreensis. Next base: position 1,440,600 of record NZ_FOIZ01000001.1, on the reverse strand, counting down.
CTTGGACCCGTCAACGACGCCTGTCTGGAACGAAGTGAACAGTTCGGGCCATGGGATCGGGGTCGGGGACGCGCCCAGTGCCTTGACCAGTTCCTGCGGCAGGTCGGCGACCACAGTCCGGATTTTCAGGCCTTCCATGTCGGATGGCTGCTGCACACGGCGTTGCGTGTTTGCAAAGTTGCGCCAGCCACCTGTGTTGCCAATGGTCATCAAACGGATCGTGTTGTCGGATGTTTCCAGCGCCATATCGCGCATGGTGCGGGTGAAATCCCCGGTCAGCACGTGTTCCGCCACGCGATCGTCCGACATCAGGTAGGGCAGGTCGAGCACCTGCACATACGGGAAGATGCCAGCCGCACCACCAGAGGTGGAGATGTAGACGTCGATGGACCCTTCGGCCACGCCTTCGAGGCATTCCGCACCCGTGGAACACAGCTGTGTTCCGATGAACAGTTCCACTCCGATGCGCCCGTTGGAGGCGGCTTCGACGTAGTTCTTGAACACGACCAGACCGTCATAGTCTTCGTCATTCTCGTTCGAGTTGGCTGTCGCCCGGATGGTGAATTCCTGGTGCCCATCGGCCCAGGCGGCGAACGGTGCCGTCAGGAACGCGGCCGCTGTGGCCACCTTGGTCAAATGTTTGATCATTGTCTTCTCCCTATTGTGATCGTGATTTGAGGTTATTGGACAAAGCCCGTCAAGCGCGGGATCGTCATGGATATGGCGGGAACGTAGGTGATCAGGAAGATCACCGCGATCTCTACGGCAAGGAACGGTAAAATTGATCGGGCAATGGTTTCCACCCGTTCGCCCGACACTGAACTTGCCACGAACAAGACCAGCCCCATGGGCGGTGTTGCCAGTCCGACCGTCAGGTTCACCGACATGATGATCGCGAAATGCACCGGGTGCACCCCGAGATCGACGAAGATCGGCCCGAGGATGGGCCCGAGGATGATGATCGCCGGACCTGCATCCAGAAACATCCCCACGATGAAAAGCAGTATGTTGATCAGGAACAGCAGCATCAGCGGGTTTTCGGATAGTCCGAGGATGAAGTCGGCGAGGATTTGCGGCGCGTTTGACAGGCTGACAACTGTTTTGAACGCCACCGCCGCCCCGACCAGCAAAAGCACCGCTGACGTCGAGAGTGCGGATTTCGCGAGCACCTGGTAGAGGTCCCTTGTTTTCATGCTGCGCAGCACGAAGAAGGACACGATCAGCGCGTAAGCCACGGCCACGGCCGACGCTTCGGTCGGGGTCATCACACCGACAAGGATGCCCCCGAGGATGATCACCGGTGTTTGCAGCGGCGCGATGGCTTTCTTGCACACCATGCGGAAGTCGTGGCTGACCATCGTGCGGTAGTGCATCAGCATGAAATGCGCGATCACGAGCATCAGCGCGAAGACAACCCAGAGGTTGATGCTGTGGACCTTGTCGCCCGCCGCATCAAAGCTGGCCAACCCGATCCGTGCCGACAGCCCGGCGTAGATCGCCAGCAGGATACCTGCGAAGTTGATCCGGATCAGCACGAGGCTGACCCAGTATTCTGTCTTTGAAATCTCCTGGTTCTGGGTGACGATCCGTTCGGCTTTGGGCAGGTCGTATCTGTCCGCCAGCACCCGCACCATCACCATCAGGCCGACCCCGACGAGAATGCCGGGGACGATGCCCGCAAGAAACAGCGCGGCGACGCTTTCCCCCATGACATAGGCGTAGATGATCATGATGCCGGATGGCGGGATGATTGGCCCGATGACCGAGCTGGCAGCCGTAATCGCGGCGGCGAAGCGGCGCGTGTAGCCGTTCTTTTCCATCGCGGGGATCAGGGTGGACCCAAGTGCAGAGGTATCCGCAACCGCCGAGCCCGAGAGACCGGCAAAGAGGATCGAGGAGAGGATGTTCACATGCGCAAGACCGCCGCGCAAATGGCCCATGAAGGCCTGGGAAAACTCGACCAGACGCGTGGTGATCCCGCCGCGGTTCATTACCTCGCCTGCCAGCATGAAGAAGGGCAGTGCCATCAGCGGAAAGCTGTCCATGCCTGTATAGAGGTTGCGATAGAGGATCGCGACGTCGCGTTCTTGCCCGTTGGCATAAAGCAGGGCACCGGGTGCGGCCAGCAGGGCGAAGACGATCGGCAGGCCGATCATGATCAGGATCAGGAAGATCGGCAGGAACCAAAGCAGCATATCAGTCAGCTCCTACGACTTGGGACGTGGACAGCCGGGTCAGCTTGTCGCCACCGCCCAGCAGCGTGATGAACTGGCGCAGGATCAGTTCGATGTTCACGAGGATCAGCAGATTGATCCCGACCCAGAGCGATGCATACTGCCACTGGTTCTTGAAACGGATGTTTTCGCCGCCGATCAGTTCCAGCGGAATGCGCAGCGTCGATGAGTTGCCCCGTCCTGACAGGCTGTCCACGTGGTTGTTCAGGCCCTTGTCCCAGGCAACGATCAGGACGGCCATTGAGATCGACAACAGCACCAAGGTGAGAATGGCTGAAAGGACGCGGGGCAGGGCGCGTTCGAGCATATCGATCGAGACGAACCCGCCCTGGCGGAACGCCAGCGGGGCCATCAACCCTGTCAGCCAGAGCATCCCGAAGCGTGCCGCTTCTTCTGTCCAGTTGAGCGCGTCGCCGATCACGTAGCGGAAGAACACCTGCGCGAGGATCAGGCAGACCATGATTGCAAGTGCAGCCACGGCAATGACCTTGCCCATGGTCAGCAGCTGCGTGTTCAGCCACTCGAGTGGCTTCAGGACTGTTAGCAAGACCGACACTGCGGCTCCTCCCTTGCTATGATGCGGTGCGGGCTTTGCCCGCTTTTCTCTTTATTGTGTTTGGGGCGCTGCCCCCGGCGCTATGCGCCTCCCCCGGAGTATTTCGGGCAAGATGATGGGATCAGGTTGCGTTGAATTCTCCGTATTTTCCGGCATGGAACACGAGTGGGTTGCCGGGGCGGTGATGCGCCTTGGTGACCCGCCCGACCACGATGACGTGGTCGCCTGCATCATGTGTCGCTTCGAGATTGCATTCGAACGCGGCAAGTGCGCCTTCGATGATCGGCATTCCGCAATGCGACAGATGCATCGGCACTTTCTTGATTGCCGTCTTGGATTTGATGATCGCTGCGCAGATGTCGCGTTGTTCCGCCGCCAGCACATGCACCGCGAACCGGCGTGAACCGGCAAAATGTTCGAACCGTCGCGATGCCTTGGCCGGTGACCAGAGCACGAGCGGCGGGTCGAGCGACACGCTGGCGAAACTGTTGGCGACGATAGCGACCGGTCCTTCCGGGCTGTCGGTCGTGACGATTGTCACACCTGTCACGAAGGTACCCAGCGCCCCGCGAAAACTTTCGCTGTCGGTGCTGGGGTCGAAAGTGGCGATTGTGCCTGCGTCCATTATGGAACCTCGTGGCCAAGGGCTGCGGTGTAGAGTTCGTACCAGTCCTGCCGGTCGAGTGTGACCTTGCTTGCGGCGGACAGGGTTTTGATCCGGGCGAGATCGTTCGTGCCCATGACCGGCATGATCTGTGCAGGATGGGCCAGGAGCCAGGCAATTGCGATTGCGTCGGGTGTCGTGCCGTGCTTGTCGGCCATCTTTGCCATGGCGTTCTGTGTCTCACCGGCACCGGTCATCAGCGTGCCCCCACCGAGTGGTGACCAGGCCATGATCGGGATGCCGCGTTCCTGCAGGTAGGCCACATCGCCGTTGGTAAATCCCTGATGTGCCGAGAGGCTGAGTTCGATCTGGTTTGTGATGAGGGCTGTGTCCATCGACGATTGCAGCAAGGTCCAGTCGTGCAATTTGAAGTTCGACACGCCGATGCTGCGGACCTTGCCAGAGGCCACCGCTGCATCAAGTGCCTTGCCGGTTTCGTGGTGGTCCATGAGCGGGTCGGGCCGGTGGATCAGCAGCGTATCGATCCTGTCGATGTTCATCAGCCGGAGTGAATGGTCAATGGAGGCCGAGATATGTGCGGCTGTGGTATCGTAGTATTTCACCCGTGCTGTGTCCGCATAGCGCCCAGCGGGGATCAGGATGTCGCATTTGGTGACGACTTCGATTTTATCTTTCAGCGCAGGCGCGGCTTTCAATGCGGCCCCCATAACTTCTTCAGCCATGTAGCCGCCGTAGATATCCGCCTGATCCATCGTTGTGATGCCCTGTTCCAAGCAGGCTTCGATCTTGGCCTGTACATGGGCGGGGGATGTGTCTGCTGCTTCGGCGAGCCGCCACATTCCGTAGATGATGCGGCTGAAGGAGAGGTCTTTGGTAATGTTGATCCGGTTCACGTGCGCGGTCCTGTGCCGAGGGGTGTTGGTGGTGTTTCTGCAGGCACGCGTCCGTAGGCGTGTGGCAGTGAGACTGTCTTGAGATGGGGCATGACCTTTGCCCCGAAGTGTTTGCATTCGTCGATGTGCGGGTAGCCCGAGAAGATGAAAGCACGGATGCCCATCTTTTGATAGGTCTCGATTTTGCTCAGGATCTGGTCTGTCGATCCGACAAGTGCCGCCCCGCAACCCGAGCGGGCGCGCCCGACGCCTGTCCAGAGGCCCGGCTCGGTATAGCCGAACTGGTCAGCAAGTTCGCGGGCGCGGGCCTGGTGGGCGACACCAAGGCTGATGCTGTCATGCGCGCGGTCGCGGATCAGCTTGCCGTATTCGTCGTCCAGCCTGGAGGCGATGTAGTCGGCGTATTCCTTGGCTTCGGCTTCGGTGTCGCGCACGATCATGTGCACCCGCAGCCCGTAATCGAGCGTGCGATTGTGCGCCTGGGCCCGGGCGTGCACGGCCTTCATGCGTTCGGCCAGTTGGTCCTGCGTTTCCGGCCACATCAGGTAGACGTCGCATTGCGCCCCGCAGAGTTCGAGTGCATCGGGCGAGTAGCCGCCGAAATAGAGCAGGGGACCGCCGTTTTGCTGGTAGGGCTTGGCAGGGGCGGTCGGCACCTTGTTAAAGGAATAAACCTCGCCGTGGTGCGTGATTTCGTCCCGTGTCCACGCCTGGCGCAGGATTTCCACCACTTCGTGGCTGCGTTTGTAGCGGAATTTGCTTTCCGCCACCTCGCCGGGGAAATCACTTGAAATGACGTTCAGCGTCAGCCGCCCCTTGAGCATGTGGTCAAGTGTTGCCACGGTGCGCGCCAGCATGATTGGCTGCATCTCGCCACAGCGGATCGCGGCGAGGAAGTTCATCTTTTCGGTCAGCGGTGCCATGCCGGCCACAAATGACAGCGTGTCTTGTCCGACCTGGTAGGAGGAGGGGGCGAGGATGTTGCGAAAGCCCTGCTTTTCAGCTTCGAGTGCGATGTTTCTGCAGTGATCCCAACTGCTGCGCAGGTCAGGGTCGGGCACGCCAAGGAACTGGTAGTCGTCCGAACATAGTGCTGAGAACCAGCTGACTTCGGCACCGTCGAGATCGGCGCTGGTGACAGGGACAACCTGTTCCATTCTTCCCCCAAGAATCTGTTCGTCCGTATTGCGTAGCACGCTGTTAGCGCTATAACAATCCTGTATCAATTCAGCGGCGCAAGGGAGGGCGACGCGATGTCGGAATCCCAGCCACTGCCAAAATACATCCAGATCTCAGAGCGTTTGATCCGCGAAATTGCGGCGGGTCATTTTGCGGATGGAGCCCGTCTGCCGCCCGAGCGGGAGTTAGCTGCTGATCTTGGAATTGCTGTCGGCACATTGCGCAAATCCCTTGGTGATTTGGAAACGAAAGGACTGCTTGAGCGCGTGCAGGGGTCTGGCAATTATGTTCGCCACAAGCCGGAAGTTGATTCCGTTTATGCGTTCTTTCGTCTTGAACGGTTCGCGGGCGGTGGCCTGCCGACGGCAGAGGTTTTGTCTGTCGAGCGTCTACCCAAACCAAACGCGCCCGATTTCGGCCCAAGTGCGGAAGGTCACCGGATTCGCCGGTTGCGCCGCCTGGATGCGGATGTCGTTGCATTGGAGGAAATCTGGCTTGACGGTGGCTTGCGCAACGTCATCACGAAGGCTGACTTGTCTGACAGTCTTTACCTTTATTACCGCGAGAAGCTGGGAGTGGTGATTGCGAGCGTTGTAGACAGGATCGGCGTGGCAGAGACGCCCGACTGGGCGGACGGCAGGTTTGGACAAACCGCAGGCGCGTCGGTGGGCTATATCGAGCGGATCGGTCGCACGAGTGCCGGTGATGCTGTCGAATATTCACGCACTTGGTTTGATATGGACAAGGCGCGCTATGTTTCGCGCATGGGAAAAGGCTAACAAGGTTGGAAAACGTCAAGTATGGATTGATCGGATGCGGCATGATGGGTCGCGAGCATATCCAGAATATCAATCTTTTGTCACATGGCACGGTGTCTGTCGTCTATGATCCATTGCGCGAACTGGCCGAGAGTGCTGCGACCCTTGCAGGCGAGGCCCATGTCGCTGAAAGTTTCGAGGAAATGCTGGCTTATCCGGATGTAGATGCCTGGGTCATCGTCAGCCCGAATTATCTGCATGTGTCGCAGCTTCGCCAGATCGTCGCGTGTCGTCCATTGCCGATCCTGTGTGAGAAGCCGCTTTATACCGATCCCGCAGATGCACCTGTTGTTGAGGCATTGTTTAAAGACTATCCGCACCCTGTCTGGGTCGCGATGGAATATCGCTATATGCCACCTGTCGCGGCGCTGATCAGTCAGGCGGAGCAGGCAACCGGCGGCATCAAGATGCTGACCGTGCGTGAACATCGCTTTCCGTTTCTGCCCAAGATCGGGGACTGGAACCGGTTCAATGCCAAAACTGGCGGCACACTGGTCGAGAAGTGCTGTCATTTCTTCGATCTGATGCGTTTGATCCTGAAAGCCGAACCATTGCGGGTGATGGCGACTGCCGGGCAGGGGTTCAATCACCTTGAGGAACGTTACAACGATGAGGCCCCTGATATCTGGGACCACGGCTATGTCATCATTGATTTCGACAATGGCACGCGGGCCATGCTGGAACTGTGCATGTTCGCGGAAGGTGCCGAATATCAGGAAGAGATTTCCGCCGTCGGACCCAAAGGCAAGATCGAGGCTTTTGTACCGGGACCGGGGCGGTTTTGGCCCAAGCTATTGGGTGATCCGCCGGTTCCGCATCTGGTTATCTCACCGCGTGCGCCAAAGGGGCCGATGCGCAGTGAAATTCCCGTTGATCCGACGCTGCTTGCTGCAGGCGATCACAATGGATCGACCTTTTATCAGCACCAGCGGTTCAATGCTGTGGTGCGTGGCGAAGGCGTTGTCGAAGTGACGGTGACTGATGGGGCGAAGGCTGTGAAAATGGGAATGGCCGCACAGGAAAGTGCGGCCACTGGTCAGGCAGTTTTGTTGTAGCTGTCGTGGAAACGGGTCTGCCGGACCCGCAGACTGCAATCAGGCTGGCTGTTCGACCGTTTGGAACAATCCGCTGGCGATACCTTTTTGGTGCAGGATCACGGGTGTTCCGATTGGCACGCGGCGGTAGAGGTCTTCGATATGTTCGTTCACCAGACGTGCGCAGCCGTTGGACACGGCGGACCCGATTGTGCGCGGTGCCGTGGTGCCATGGATACGTAGATATGAATCGCGTCCGTTTGGATATTGCAGATAAAGCGCCCGCGCGCCGAGCGGGTTTTCAGGGCCGCCGGGCACACCGTCCGCGTATTGTTCGTACTTTTCCGGTTCACGTTCGATCATCGCATCCGTCGGGCGCCAGTCGGGCCATTCCTGTTTGCGGTCGACCGTAAAGTTGCCGGGTTCGTAAAGGTTGGCACGACCTACGCCGACCCCATAGCGGATCGCACGGCCTTCGTAGATGCCGAAATAGAGGTGGAATTCGTCGGGATAAACCTCGATCTGGCCTTGTGGGATACGTCCTGCGACGTCCACGACTTTTGGCATCAGATGTGCGGGCAGCTGCACAGCAGAAGCGGTTGTTGCAATCGGAAGCAGGCCGGCGGCCAGCCCCGTCTGTATGAAATGGCGGCGTGTCAGTGTCATGATTTCAATCTTCGAGCAGCGAAAGTTAACCTTTAGCACCATAGACCCGCTGACCAGATCAATTCACGATCACGTCACGGCGGGGGTTTTTGGCAGGTTTGTTGCAGTTTGGTCAGGTTATTCGATGTTTCAAGGGGGAATTTCCCACCAATTCACCCTTTGCCTATGGCAATGGCCCGGTCTGGGAGAGTGTCACCCGCATCCCGCCATGTGGAAATGTCAGGCGATTCTTCTGCCAGGGCAGTTCTGTCACCTTGGCCAATCCGGACTCTGACGTGACAAGCCCGACCCGCCATCCGGAAAAGCCGCCGCGCAGCGTTTTGCCCAACGCGCCATAGAGCGCGAATAGCTGTTTCTTGTTGCCGATCCGTCCGCCATAGGGCGGGTTGACCATGACCAGTCCGGGTTTTCCGGCCGGTCGTTGCAGATCGCTGATTGCGTGGTGCGCGAAGGTGATGATGTCGTCCACACCGGCGCGGGCTGCGTTTTCGCCGGCCCCTTTGACGCCACCCGCGTCCCTGTCGCTGCCATAAAAGTGCAGGTCCGTGTCGCGCGCTGGGCGGTCTTCCTTGATTGCCGCAAAGCGGTCGGGTTGGAACGTTGCAAGATGTTGGAACGCAAAGTCGCGCGACCGTCCGGGGGCGAGGTTGCGTGCGATTTCGGCCGCTTCGATCGGGAAGGTCCCCGAGCCGCACATCGGATCGACCACCAGTTCGCTGCCATCGTAGCCGCATTTGCGCAGCATCAGCGCGGCGAGGCTTTCGCGCATCGGGGCTTTGCCGACGAATTGCTTGTGCCCGCGGATATGGAGCGGATCACCTGACGTATCGACGGACAGCATGCAGACGTTGTTGTCGATCCGCACCCGCAGTGTGACGGGGGCCTTTTCATCCACTGACACACCCACCGTCGCGCGCAGCGCTTTGGCCAACCGCTGGCTGATCGCGCTGATGTTGTTCACCTTGGATGACTTGGTCGTGAAGTCGAGCCCGATTTCACTGTCGGGCTTGAACGTCGTGTCCCACGGGAATTCCATGGCCAGCCGTTCGAGTTCATCCAGATGGAACACGCGGAATTTGCCGATCTGGACCAGAACCCGCGTGGCACCGCGCAGGTAATAGTTCGCCCGCCAAATCGCGGGCCAGTGACCGGCGAACGTCACGCCACCCGCTACCGCGCTTGCTCCTGTCAGACCAAGGTCGCGTGCTTCGGCTTCGAGCATGTCCTCGAAGCCGGGGGCGGTCGCCAGGAAGATGTTGAGTGGTTTCATGGGCGGAGGTTCAGACCTATTTTTCGGGCTATTTGAGCCAGTTTGCGTAATCGCTGACCAGCAGGTGCGTCGGGTCTGTGTCTTCTTCGACGTTTGCAAAACGCCCGATGGGTTCGCGGAAGATGTTGTCGGTTTCATCGTCGTTGACCGTCGAGACCTCTCCGATCAGCACATCACCGCCTTCGCCCCAGAAAGCATGCCAGTCGCCAGGGCGCAGTGTCACGCTTTCGCCCGGTGCCAGTTTGAGTTTTTCGCCGGGCGTGTAGTCGCGTTGGATCCCGTCGATCCAGACCGTGCCGCCTTTGTCTTCGGAAAATTGGCCCGCATCATCGGACCCGTAGAGTTCGATCACCAGCGTCGCCCCGCCACGATTGATGATGTCCTCGGCCTTGATCACGTGCGTGTGCATCGGGCTGAGTTGGTCCTGCCGCGAGATCAGCAGTTTTTCGGCGTAGCACATGCCGCCGCCGCGCTGCAGATCGGCAAGCAAACCATTGCGCAGCGTGAACAGAAACAGCCCCATCGTATCGAAGTCGCCCGCGCCGTAATCGGTAATGTCCCACCCGCAACGCGCGTCGATGACGTGGCGCGCCGATTGCGCCTGTGATTTGAATTCGGATGGTGTCCAATAGGCGAATGGTGGCAGGGTAAAGCCGTGTGACCGGATCAGATCATCGGCTGCGGCCATGATGTCGTTTATACGCGAGCGTTTCATGAAATGATCCCTTTCGTGCTGATTGCGCCATCGGCGTAGTCTGGATCGCATCCCTTGTCGATAAAGATGGCACGGGTGAGCGTGAATTTTGAGGGCAGGTGCCGCGCGTGAAAGTCTCGCACTGGGGATTCGGTCAGTGAAGGTACCATCTGAGCAGCGCAGCACCACAGGCGATGCGTACCATTCCGAATGGCGCGCCGGTTAGAACGTTTGCGGATCGGTGCCTCCAATAATGGATGGAATGGTTCAGGCATTCATTGCCGGTTTTCCGGTCTGGGCGTCTGCCGGGACCGGACCATGCATTTGGTGAATTTATGTCTTGCAAGCTGGAACTATTGGGAGCGTTTCGGGTTTCTCTGGTGACTGCTGACAGTTCAACGAAATGAAGAGAGCACCCATGTCCCAGAAAAACTTCAAGATGACGACGGCAATTGCTGCTTGCCTGTCTATCTCCGCCCCTGCGCCGATTTGGGCACAAGACACAGCTGAGAGCTTTCCCTGCGTTGCACCTGATGGAACCGAGGTGGCGGATGCGCAAATGCTGTCCGAGGCACTTTTGACGTATCTCGACGCGGGTGCGCCGAGTGATGATTTTGGAAGTTGTGACGCGACTGCGGTACAAAGCGCGCTGGAAGCTGGTGGCGAAGACCTTGGGACAGCCTTGGCCAATGCGCCCGCTGAACTGCAGTCGCAATTGCCTGTCCTTGATGAAAGCGTTGACCTTGTCCCGCAAGACGTCGCACCGGAGGCTGATGCTGAGGTAGAGGCAGAGGCTGAACCGGAAGCAGAGGCTGAAGCGGAAACGGAAGCCGAAGCGGAGGTGGAAACTGAAGCCGAGGTAGGAGCGGAAACGGAAGCCGAAGCGGAGGTGGAAACTGAAGCCGAGGTAGGAGCGGAACCGGAAACAGAGGCGGAGGTAGAAACTGAAGCCGAAGTGGAAGCTGAATCCGAGGCTGAAGTGGAAGCTGAAGCTGAAGCCGAAGCCGAAGCTGCACCGGACGCAGAGGCTGAAGCCGTAGTTGAACCGGACGCGGAAACCGAAAGCGAGGCCGAAACCGATGAGGTGACAGAGATGCCCGCGGAAGGTGCCGAAGCTGAAGAGAGCGCGAGCGAGGCAGAACCTGAAGCTGAGTCAGCCGAGCAGGACGTAGAGGCAGATACAGCCGATGCAGAAGGTGACGCGGATGAACAAGCCGTTACCGAGACCGCGCCTGCAGAAGAAGCGGTCGCTGACGACGAAGCGGAGATGACCGACGGCGACGCTTCGGAGACAGCAGAGGCCGACGACACGCAGACTGCCGAAGTTGTAGAAGGTGCCGGCGAAGCTGGCGGCGAGCAGCTGACTGACGAAGAACGCCAGGCGCTGAACCAGGAACGGGAAAGCGAAGCGGCAAACACCCCGCCTGCAGCAGCGGCTGGTGATGACAGTGACGCGGCCGAAGCAGCAGAAGCTGAGGTCGAAACGGAAGTTGTTACAGAAACAGATGTCCGCCGCAGCGACGAAGATTTTGAAACAGCGGCTGTCGGCGATACGCAAGCCACCGAGGCCGATGATGACGAAGAGGGCCTCTCTAATTTTGAAAAGGCGTTGCTGTTGGGACTTGGAGCCGCGGTCGTTGGGTCCGTTCTGAACAACGGTGACCAAGTCGTTTCCAACTCTGGCGATCGCGTCATTATTGAACGTGACGGTGAACTGCGTGTTCTGAAAAACGATGATGAACTGTTGCGCAGACCCGGTGCCCAGGTGCAGACGCAAACATTCCAAGATGGATCAACGCGCTCTGTCCTGACTTATGAAGATGGCAGCCAGATCATTACTGTCCGCGCAAACGATGGCACGGTTCTGCGGCGGACGTTGATCCGCGCGCAAGACGGGACAGAGATCGTGCTTTTCGACGACACACAGGCTGTTGACCCGATTGCCTTTGACGAGCTACCGGCCGCAGACGTGAAACAGACTGCGCGCGCAGTCGATACGTCCGACGAAGATGCATTGATGGAAGCGTTGCAAGCCGCATTGATTGCGGATGTCAGCCGCACGTTCTCTTTGCAGCAAATTCGCGATTTCAAGCGTGTCCGTAATCTGGCCCCGGAAGTTGAGCTGGACCAGATTACGTTCGCAACCGGAAGCGCCGCGATTGACCCTGGGCAAGCCGAAGAACTGCGCGCGCTCGGCCGATCAATGGTCAGTATCATTCAGAAAAATCCGCAGGCTGTCTTTTTGGTGGAAGGTCACACTGATGCCGTCGGAAGCGCGAGCTATAACCTGTCACTGTCAGATCGCCGCGCAGAGACCGTTGCATTGGCATTGACCGAGTATTTCGGGGTCCCACCACAGAACCTGATCACCCAAGGCTATGGTGAAACCGATCTGAAGGTTCCTGTGCTGACGGACGAGCGCGCCAATCGCAGAGCGTCGGTTCGCAATATCACGCGTCTGCTGAACCGCTCCTAACGGACGATCAGAGCGGAATTGAAAAAGGGGCCTCTTGTTTTGAGGCCCCTTTTTTCCGTCTGGAAGATTGGGCTGGAATAGTTTGGGCGTGGGTCGGCAACTCCCATTATGTTTAACTGATTGTAACCGCGTGCATGTGAATCAAAGGCGGTAGGCGGTCTTGCCATCTGACTGCACATAAACAGAATTGCGAACACTGAGATCTTGGCTTTCGTTTTTGCACCCACCTAAAACGAGCATGATAGCAACGAGCGACAGTTGCTTTATCGTGAAAGTCATTTGTAGAGTTCCGTGGTGAATGCTGTCGTGGTTTATTGATTATCCACCGCATCGTACTTTGGCTTGTATGTGGCGGGCTAACCTATTGTACTCGTTTGTTAAAAGCACCGTGGGATGGAGAGTGGCTGGCGTTGAAATCATTGCGTCGTTTGCTGTACAGGACATTCAATGCGCACGCGCAATGGGGTCTGTTCCCGCATTCATTTCGGCAGCGATTTGCGTCACTCACTAGCCTTGATTGAGAGCCTTGCCGACCGGATTTCGGAAGGACGCCCCTTTGTTAGCCAGAGATTTCCAGTGGAGACGTGAACGGGCTATTGATGCCTGCGTACTTCGGGCCAAAGATTGACAGGCCTTGGGGCGATGTAAACTGGATGGGGGCAGGAAGGACGACGACGGCAATGCCTTGCCCGCTGACGACGTCGGGATTGGCAACCGGCTGGCCGGTTTCTGTATCAAACAGGCATATAAGATCGGGCACAGTCGCAAGCGTTTTTCCGTTCAACCAGCAGGCCATGTTCTCGTTCTTGATACTGATTTTCATGCTTTGTGTGCCGCTTGTTAAGGTCATTTCCCCGATCGTGAACCCTTGATCTGTCTTGTAGGTCACCGATGAAACTGTCCCTGTGAATACCACAGCGCCGTCGCCCGCAGTCGCGATCGCCTTTGCTGAGTTTTCGCCACGCCCAATGGCTTGGCGGCAGACTTCGCCCAAGCGCATCGCTTTGGAAATCGTGCCGGGTATAAGGACATCGCGCAACTGGCGCATAGGCAAGGCATGGTCGATTGCGGCGACTGTATTGCGGCTGACCTGGCTAATCGCCCTTACCAGGGTTTCGGCCCGCTGATCGTCCTTGACCCTGTCGATCAGAAAGGATTCACCGAACGGGTTGACCGCATAGATCGGTGCCGCTGGAAGCCCCGCCAGATAATAGGTGGAATGCGTGATCTCGGGGACCGCGCGCCCTGCGGGGTCAGCGTCGATAATCTTGTGTCCATGCATGGCGGCGGGGAAAAAGGCAGCCGCTGTGTTGGAGCCGCCAAGCTCACACGGGGTGGTGCCATAGAATTCGGTTCCAAGATGATCCTGGAATTCGGCGTAGGCTTGGAGCAACGGATTGACGTCGCTTTCTGCCAGACCGGTGTAAAGCGCTTCTTCTTCGGCATTGATCGGCGTAATCGACCCCAGCAAGTAGGGGGTGCAGATCACTGCATCGTCGGGTACTTCATCAATGCTGACCAGATCAAACGTCTTGCCTGCAGCAAGTGCTATATCGATCATGGCGCGCCCCTCGGCGATCTCACCGCCGCCGCCTGCACCTAGGATGACGGCCCCCAGCAGAAGGTCTTCGAGATTTTGCCGCGTGAGCGTTTGCATATCAGCTGTCCTTGGATGTTCCGAAAAGGGCGACAAGATCTGTGATCCGCGACAGGACCAGCAGGATTGTGACGGTGAGGGCAACGAAAAGCATCGATGCCGCTGCGACGACGGGCGAGTAGCCATAGCGCACGTTGTTGAAGATCTTGATCGGCAGCGTTTCGACCACGAAACCTGAAATCATATTGGCGATCAGGTATTCGTTCACGCTGATTATCGCGACGAGTGCAAAGCCCGTGAACACGTAAGGTGCGATCAGGGGCAGGACGATGGTGCGAAATACTTGCGCTGAGGTTGCCCCCATCATCTGCGCGGCCTCGATCACCTCGTCCGTGAGGGCGGCAAAGCCGCGCGCGATGATGACCAGTGGCAAGGTCACAAAGAAGACCCCGTGCGAAACGATGGTTGCCTCTATCCGCCCGTACCAGCCGACTTCGGCCCAGAACAGGCTGGCCCCAAGTGCCAGAATGATCGGGGGCAGCAGGAAGGGGCCAAGGCCAAGCGCAAAGGTCGCCTTGGCAAAGCCTGATCCTGTCCGCCAGAGGACGTAATTGATGGCCAGCGCCAGCGTGGTGGCGATCACCCCTGCAATTACTGCAATCAGCAGCGAGCGGCCTATGGCGGCCAGCCATTCTGCCTCGGTCAGCAGTTCGCTGTACCACGCAGCCGACAGCGCAGCGGGCGGGAAGGCGATGTTTTTGGATTCACCAACCGATACGCCGAGCACGACAATGAATGGCGCGATGAGCATGACGGCGATGAACCAGAGGTAAAGCCTTCTCATGTTTTGCGCCCGCGCGTCAGCAGGGCGGAAGCGATGAGGACGATGATCGTCACAATCAGCATAACGACCGCCAGTGCCGCCCCCAACGGCAGGTTCGCATCGCCGAGCGCTTTGTCACTGATGATGACCGTCATCGTCCAATCCTGGGGGCGGCCCAGCATGGTTGGCATGACAAAGACGCCCAAAAGGTACACAAACATGGTCAGCGTGACCGACACGAGGCTGGTGCGGAAGGTGGGCAGCAGTACCTTGAAAAATACCAGCGATGGCGGAGTGCCAAGGGTCACTGCGGCCTCTTCAATGCTGCGGTCGCGCCGTGCGATGGACGGGTAGAGGATCAGCGCAACAATTGAAAAGCCAAGGAAAACAAGGCCGATCATCATCGCCCCAAAGCTGGGAGACAGGGATCGCGGATTTGCCCAAAGCCCAGACCATTCCAGAAGCCGCGGAACACCAGCGCTTTCAGACATCAGGATCAGCCAGGCGAACCCGATAATCACTTCGCTTAAGCACATCAAGGACAAGAGCAAGATGATCCAGAACAACTGCCAGCGCCGGGTCAGGTCCGTGACGAACAGCACCAACGGGAATGCAAGCGCGACGACGAGCACCGCGCCGAGGGCAGATGAATAGAGCGAGCGGAACGAAACGGTGTAGTAGAAGCTGGAAAAGAACTTTCCGTAGTTTTCCCAAACAAAATCGACTTTGTAGAACCCCATTGGGTCGGGCTGATAAAAGCTGACGATGATCATGAAGATCAGCGGGATCAAAAAGAACACCGCCATGACGCCAAAAGCCAGCCCGCCGATCAGACGTGGTCCATATGACGGCGGGCGTATCATGCGGGCAGGGCCCATGCTTTGGCGGTGTCCCAGGATAAAGTCACTCTGGCCCCATCATCAAAACTACCACCGGATCCGGCGATTTCGCTTTGGTGGAGCGTCTGGTCGCCGATCCGGATTTCACGTTCCAACAAGGCACCAAGGCGGCGCTGGCGAATGATCTGTCCCTGCGGCCCAGTGCCAGTGGCCGCAAGAGAGATCGCTTCGGGGCGCACCGCAATCGGGGGCTGGCCGTCACGGGCGATGATATTATTGATGCCGATAAATTCCGCCACAAAGCGCGTTGCGGGGCGCGAATAGAGGTCTTCCGGGCTTGCCGCCTGTTCGATCTTTCCGCCGTTCATCACCACGATGCGGTCGGCCAATGCCATTGCTTCGCGTTGATCATGCGTCACGAAAACTGTTGTCACGCCAAATTCACGTTGGATGCTTTTCACCTCTTTCTGCATCTGGTCGCGCAGGCCCGCATCAAGGGCTGAGAACGGTTCGTCCATCAGGAATACTGCCGGTTTCAGCGCCAAGGCGCGTGCAATGGCAACGCGCTGGCGCTGCCCGCCGGACAGGGCGGTGATCGCGCGATCCGCCAATCCAGCCAAGCCAACCATGTCGAGCAGGCGATCAACTTCAGTCGCTGCAGCATCGGCCGAAGTGCCGCGCAGGCGCATCCCATAGGCCACATTGGCCCCGACATTCAGATGCGGAAACAGGGCGAGGGACTGAAAGACCATGCCGATATTGCGCTTGTGGCAGGGGACTTGGGTCAGGTCCTTGCCGCCCAAACGGATATCGCCTTCATCATGGATCTCAAGCCCTGCGATCAGGCGCAAAAGGGTCGTCTTGCCACAGCCGGAGCCGCCAAGCAGACAGATGAATTCACCATCCTCAACCGCAATGGAAATGTCTTTCAGCGCTTCAAACGTGCCGAAGGACTTTCGCAGATTGGTGATGGTCAATGCAGCCATGGTTTGCCCCTGTGGAAGTTGCGGCAGGGCGCGAACGCCCCGCCGCGATGATTGTTATTGCGCGATCATTTCCTGATACTTGGTTTCCAGCCAGTCACCTTCGCGCAGGTGAATGTGGGTCTGCACACGGATCGGGGTGATGTCGCTGCCCACGGCGGCAAATTCTTCGTCCGTCAGGTCTGTGCTTTCACGTGGCACAACCGGGAAAGTGCCCATCGTGCGCGACATCAGGGCCTGCGTTTCCGGGCGGCTCATGAAATCAAGGAACTTCTCGGCGGCAGCGATATTTTCAGAGTCGCGCGGCACGACCCAATACGCGTCCGAAACGATCCCGCCTTCCTTGGGAAATGTCGATGCGACGGGCAGACCATCCCAGATCGAAAGCATGGTCACGTCATGATAGTAGAGGCCTGCGTTCAGCTCTCCGCTTTCAAGCGACTGCTGGAACTGTCCCTCATCGCGATACCACAGGCTGACCTGAGGCTTGAGTTCGCCGATCTTGGCGATCACCTGTTCGATGCCTTCGCGTGTCTCGAGGATTTCTACGCCGTCAAAAAATGTCGTTGCGGTCACTTCCAACAGGCCTGAATTGGGTGTCGTCACGATGCCCAGCTTGCCATCCCACTTTGGTTCCCAAAGCTCGGCCCAGCTTTCTGGCGCGTCGGGAGCGTAGTTGGTGTTGGTCACAAAGGTCGTGTAAAAGGCGAGCGCCCCCACAGCATAGGCATTGCCCGCATAGTTCAGCTTTACGTAGCCGTCTGACAGACCTTCGGTGCTTGGCATGTTTGCAGGTGAAAGCTCGGCCCAGAGGCCAACTTCATTGCCACGGAACAAAACCTCATCCACGACCAGCGATAAATCGGCGGGCGCCTGCTTGGCGCGGGCGGCGGCCATCAATTGGGTCATCCAGGTGGAATCTTCAGGCTGAGCAATCGATTTTACCTCGATCCCGGTTTCGGCGGTGAAGAGCGGATAAATCTCGGCGGCGAGTGTTTCTTCAAAAAAACCGCCCCAAGCGCTGACAGTCAGTTCTTCGGCCCAAGCCGAACTTGTCAGGCCCAATATGATGCCGGCGGTGGTGGATAATGTGGTCTTCGTCCCCATGGATGTTCTCCCGTTGGTTTTTTTGCGACTTGGTGAAATGCTAGGACCGCCAATGCGGCGAAACCATACAGAATGGGTTATGACTGCATAACCCTGTCGACATGCTATGCCCGCGCTGCCTTTATAGGAAAGAACAACGGGGACGAACGGCTGTGAAACTTTCGGACATTGATCTGCGCCTACTGCGCGTCTTTCAGGCGGTGGCCGAGGCGGGTGGTTTTGGCAAAGCGCAAGGTGTGCTGGGTATTTCCCAGCCCGCGATCAGCGCGCAGATTGCCAAGCTGGAAGATCGGCTGGGGCTGCGTTTGTGCGACCGGGGGCCAAAGGGCTTTGCGCTGACTGGTGCGGGCGAACAGGTCTTGGAAGAAGTCACCACGCTTTTGGATCAGATTGATGCGGCTGCGGCCCGGCTGAACGCGATAGGGGTGCCTGCCACGCAGCAAATCCGCATCGGGGTGGTTGATTCAACGGTCACCGACCCGAACAACCCGCTGATCGGGGTTCTGCGGGAACTTCGTGCCGATATGCCCGACTTGAAGATCAACATCGGGATCTTTGACTTTTTGGCCTGCCTTGAAGAGCTTCGTGCCCATCGGCTTGATATCGCAATCGTCGGGATTGCGGGGAATGAGCGTATCCCAAACGAAGCCGAAGCCTTTCCGCTTTATCGTGAAGTCAGCAGTCTTTATTGCAGCCCCGATCACGCTTGCGCCGGGATGTCCGATCCTGAGATTTTGAAATCCACTCTCGCCGCTTCCGAAATTTCAGCCCACAGCTTTGTGTTCAATCCGATAGATGATGATCTTGAACCAATGCTTCTGGATCATTCGGAAGGGGTTGCGCAAGATACCATCGAGTTGACCGCCTATCTGGCGCTGTCGGGTAGCCATGTGGGGCTTTTGCCAGATCACTACGCCGCCCCATGGGTGAAGGACGGGCAACTGGTTGCATTGGCCCCGCTGAACGACGTGATCGTTTCCGACTTTCATGCATTGCGTTTGCAGTCCGATGCCAATGATCCCACGGTGGATCGCGTCTGGCAGGTGTTGAAGTCGCTGGCGATCTAGAGTTCGCGTTGAACTGGAAAGCTGAGCGTGACCTGAAAGCGGTGGCCTTCCCGCGCCAATTCGATTTCCCCGTTGAAGGAGTCGACCACTGCGGCGGCGATCGGCAGGCCCAACCCGGACCCAGCACTGGGGCCGACCTGGCTAAAGCGGCTTCGGGCGCGGTCGAAATCGGCCTCTGCAATGCCTTTCCCGTCATCGCTGACGATCACCACCAACATGGTGTCCTCAATACGCGAGGTCAGCAGGACTTGAGATAATTTCGGGCCACCATGAACAATGGCGTTATTGATGATATTCAGGACGGCCTGTTCAAACATTACCGGATCGCCACGCAACTGGACAGGAGCGGTGGCCAGATCAGTGTGCAAAGCGATGCCTGCTTCGACAGCGCGGGCCGCGCTTCTGTGGGATATATCCAGCAGGATATCGCGCGGATCGAAAGGCGTATCGGTACCGGGTATCGGACTGGCTTGCGCGCGATCGAGGGTCAGCAGGTTATTGGCTAACTGCCCAGCGTCGCGTGCGGCCTCTTGCAGGTCAGCCGCACGGGCGTGTGCGTCATCCAGCGATTTGGCGTTTGAAACAGACTCCGCAAGGCTGAGCACCCCGGCGATTGGATTGCGCAGCTGGTGTGCCGCGTCCGAAATAAAGGCGTTCTTGGCTTCCAGCGCGCGCGAAAGTTCGTCCACTAGATCATTGAAGCGGCCGACAATGCCTGTCACCTCTTGCGGAATGCGCCGCTTAATCGGCGACAGGTCCGTCACCGAGCGGCGCGCGATGGCGTCTTCCAGATCAATCAAGGGGGCAAGGCCACGGCCCACGCCAAACCAGACGATGATGGCAAGCGCACCGATCATTGACGCGATGATCAGAAATACCGGCCCCGTTCGGGTGCGCACGAACCCGTCCCGCACAGCCGTGTTTTGCCAGACTGTAAAGGTGAACAGCCCCGTCAGACCGTCAATCGACGTGCTTTGCGCAAAGCGCAGGGCGCGTACGGGGGCACCTTGATAAACGGCATCGTAATAGGTTTGCGTTGCATCCACCGGAACCTGCTCTGGTGGCACGGGCGGGGTGGCATAGCCCGTCACAAACACGCCATCAGGGGCATAGACATGGTAGAAGACGGCGCCGCCAGACGTGTCGCGCAAAAGGTCACGGGTTTCCTCGCTGAGTGCATCGCCGCCTGAAACCGCAGTATCGCGCGAGATCGCAAGGGTGGTCGACAGCAGCGAACGATCAAAACGTTCGGCCGCTGTTTTCTGAGCGTCGAAATAGGCCCATGCGCCGATGATCGTCGCGATCAGGATCAAGGGGAGCAGGATCACAAGGGTCAGTCGTCCGCGCAGGGACAGGCTGTTGTTCATGGAGTCATCCGCATCAGATATCCCAACCCGCGTTTGACAACGATCTGCACACCAAAGGGGCGCAAGCGTTTGCGTAATCGCGATACGTAAACCTCGACCACCGGTTCATCGACATCCGCGCCGGTGCCATAGAGGCTGTCAAGCAGCACCTGCTTTGAAACGATACGGCCATCCGCTGACAACAGCCGTTCGAACAGCGCGACCTCGCGACGGGGGATATTCAAAGGCCCATCCGGACCTGCAACCATTCGTGCGGTTTTATCAAATCGCAGGGGGCCAATCGTGGCAACCTTCATCGGGCGTTCGCCCACCCGGCGCGACAGGGCGCGGATGCGGGCACCGAATTCTGCCATCTCGAAAGGTTTGCTGAGGTAGTCATCGGCCCCTGCATCAAGGCCGGTGATCTTGTCTTCGGTTTCAGCGCGGGCGGTCAGTAACAGGACCGGTCTATTGTCGTTGCGCGCGCGCATTTCGCGCAGAACGCATAGCCCGTCCATTGTCGGCAGGTTGATATCCAACACAATCAGATCGGCTTCATCCTGACGCAAGAAGGCATCGGCATCGGCCCCATCGTCCAGCACATCAACGGCATGGCCGATGTCCTGCAGGTAATAGCGAATTCCCTTAGCAACCGAGATATTGTCTTCCACGACAACAATGTGCACGACGTACCCTTTCAAGAAAAACGCGGGATGCAAGGTTCACGCAAGGATGACACTGCACAGTCTGCGCATCAAGAAGCCTTGAGGGGGCTTTGTGATTCTATTTTCAGGGCCGTGCAGGTCCTTCTGGGAGGAAAACATATGCTTAAGAAAACGCTGGGCGCGCTTGCGCTCACATCCGCATTGGTGGCAACGCAAGCCGCAGCTGACGGACACCAGATTGATTTGACCGGCAAGACTGTCGAATGGATCATCCCATTTTCTGAAACCGGCGGTTCGGCAAAATGGGCGAACTTCTATGCGCCATTGCTGTCCGAAGCGCTGCCCGGCAACCCGACTGTTGTTGTCACGTTCAACCCCGGTGCAGGGTCAACCAAAGGGGCCAACGCGTTTCAGGAAATGACTTATGAAGATGGGACCACGATTTTTGGCTCGTCCGGGTCTACACAGTTTCCTTATCTGCTAAGCGATCCACGCGTGCGCTATGAATATAGCGATTGGAACGTGGTTCTGGCCTCTGGCACGGGCGGCGTTGCATATCTGCCTGCTGATCTTGCTGGTCAGCTGGGCGAAGGCGGCGATGCGACCCCGCTTGCGGGCGAAGACTTCATCTATGGCTCCCAAGGAGCCACACGCCTTGACCTTGTGCCGCTGCTGGCCTGGGAAATGCTGGGTCTGCAGGTAGAGCCTGTCTTTGGGATCGAAGGCCGTGGTGATGGCCGCCTGATGTTTGAACGGGGTGAGGCCAACATCGACTATCAGACTTCGTCGTCCTATCTGTCTGGTGTGACACCGCTTGTTGAGGCTGGCACAGCTGTGCCGTGGTTCTCGTTCGGGGCCTTGGACGGCGACGGCAACATTGTCCGCGACCCGACGTTCCCTGACATGCCAACCTTCAAGGAAGTCTGTGAAGCAACAGACGGCTGTGAAACATCCGGCGAGCAGTGGGATGCATGGAAAGCCTTCTTTGTTGCGGGTTTCCCGGCACAGAAAATGGTGTTCTTGCCCGCAGGTGCACCTGACAACGCCATTGCAACCTTTACCGAGGCCTTTGCCGCCATTCAGGAACGCGATGATTTCGCTGAAATCAGCGAAGCCCGCCTTGGGGTCTATCCACAGCTGACAGGTGACGCGGCCAGAACCGCAATGGCCAGTGCCACGGACGTGCCACAGGAAGCCAAAGACTTCGTGATCAACTGGCTGAGCGAACGTTACGGCGTCGTTCTTCAGTAACCACACTTCACCCCATCCATGCATGTCATGGGTGGGGTTTTTCCTTAATTATCTAGAATGAGGGACCCGCCATGGAGGTCTTTGCGACGGCATTGCCTGCGTTAAATGACGCTTTTGCGATGATCTTGCAGCCCCACGTCCTTGGCTTTCTGGTGTTGGGCGTCGTGATGGGCCTGTGCATTGGGGTCTTTCCGGGACTTGGTGGCATCGCTGGTCTGTCGCTCTTGTTGCCTTTCATGTTCGGGATGGAGCCTGTTACCGGGCTGGCCCTGATGATCGGCATGGTGGCGGTGGTGCCGACGTCTGACACCTTCGCATCGGTTTTGATGGGGATACCGGGGTCATCGGCGTCGCAAGCCACGGTCTTGGACGGTTTCCCCATGGCCAAGAAAGGGCAGGCGGCGCGTGCGCTGTCTGCTGCCTTCGCCTCGTCCCTTTTTGGTGGGCTTGTCGGTGCAGCCTTTCTCACTGTTTTTATTCTTGCCGCACGTCCTATCGTGCTGCTTTTCCAAACGCCCGAGCTGCTGATGATCACGATCTTCGGCCTGTCGATGGTAGGTATCCTTGCCGGACGTGTTGCGCTGAAAGGGCTTGTCGCCGCCTGTCTTGGGATCCTTGTTGGTACCATCGGTGAGGGCGCGTCTTCGGGTGCCCTGCGCATGTCCACTTATGACATGCCTTATCTGGTGGATGGTCTGAAACTGGTGATCGTCGGCCTTGGCATCTTTGCCATCCCCGAGATCATCGCGCTTTTGCGTCGTGACAAAGCCATTTCAGACCGCGCGCCATTGGGTGGCGGCTGGGCTGAAGGCGTCAAGGATTGGTGGGCCAACAAATGGCTGTCGATGCGCTGTTCGCTGATCGGCGTTGTCGTGGGCGTGATCCCCGGCCTTGGCGGATCGGTCGTGGACTGGATCGCCTATGGCCATACAGTGCAGACAGCCAAGGACAAATCGCAGTTCGGATCCGGCGATGTGCGCGGCGTGATCGGGCCGGAAAGCTCCAATAACGCCAAGGAAGGCGGCGGGCTGGTGCCAACGCTGCTGTTCGGCATCCCCGGTTCCGGGTCGATGGCGATCTTTATCTCTGCTGTAGCGTTGCTTGGCACCGGGTCGATTGAGGTCGGGCCGTCCATGCTCAAGAACAACCTTGATTTCACCTATGCAATCGTCTGGCTTCTGGCGATGGCCAACGTCGTCGGCACGCTGATCTGCATTGCCGCCTCGGGCGGGATTGCGAAACTGACCGAAATTCGTTTTGCGCTGCTGGCCCCGTTCCTGTTCATGATTATTGCCTTCGCGGCATTTCAGTCCCGTCAGGAAATTTGGGACCTTGTTGCATTGTTTGGCATCGGCCTGCTTGGCATCCTGATGCGTCGCTTTGACTGGTCGCGCCCAGCTTTCCTGATCGGTTTCGTGCTGTCCGCACCGGCCGAGCGCTATACCAACCAAGCGTATCAGATTGGTGCCTCCCGCTTCCGGCGCGGATTTGAAGAGGGGATTGAATACATCTTCAGCCCCATCGTCATCGTGCTGATCGTGATCACACTTCTGTCGGTTGTGATTGGGTTGCGCCAAGCCAAGAACATCCAGGCCGAAGGCGCGGTCGCTGCAGGCAGCAAGCGCGCACCGATGGTTTTCCTGTTGGGAATGACAGCCTATGTCGCGCTGGCCTACTGGAACTCTGCCGTCATTCCAGACTTTGCCCGCATGGACAGGGTGTTCCCGATTTTTGTGGCAACTATCGCCTTGGTGGGCTGTGCCTTGCTTGTGGTGCAGATGATCCGATCCGAGGAAAGCGCGGCCATCTTTGCGGACCGTGAAGCAGAGGAAGCCGCCGACAACGTTCACGGTCTTTGGGCAACGCTGGCTTGGTTTGCAAGCCTGCTGGTTGCCTCGGCCATTGTCGGCTTCATCCTCGCGCTGGCCGGGTTCCTGTTGTTGTTCATCCGCATCCGCGCAGGCAAAAGCTGGGGTTATGCTGCGGTCTATACGGCCGTTGGCATCGCCTTCATTTGCGCGATGGCCTGGGCACTGAACCGGGATTTCCCGCCAGGCATGCTGCAATCCTATGTCGATCTACCTTGGCCGCTCACATGACCCAGACAGTGATCCCTTTCCTGTTCATGCGCGGTGGTACCTCGCGCGGGCCTTATCTGAACCGGGCGGACCTGCCCGAGAATCTGGAGACATTGGCCGAGGTTCTGATCGCCATGGTCGGCTCTGGTCATCCGCTGAACATCGACGGGATCGGTGGGGGCAACGCGGTGACGACGAAGGTCGCGATGCTGTCAAGATCGAGCGACGATTGGGCCGATATCGACTATTTCTTTGCGCAAGTCAGCGTCGAAGATCGCATTGTCGATTTCAAACCCACATGCGGCAATATCCTATCCGGCGTAGGTCCAGCGGCCATCGACATGGGGCTGATACCTGCGACAGGGCCAGAGACGACGGTGAATATCCATGCTGTCAACACAGGTGCACGCGTCGTCGCCAAAGTTCAAACATCGCCCGAAGGCGTTGTTTATGACGGTGCTGCCGCCATTGACGGCGTACCCGGCACAGCAGCGCCAGTAGCCCTGCAATTCATGGACACTGTCGGTGGTGCAACGGGTGCTTTCCTGCCGACAGGCAATCTGGTCGATACTTTCAACGACGTGGACGTGACCTGCATGGACGTCGCAATGCCCATGGTCATCGCCAAGGCTGAAAGCTTTGGGCTCACCGGATATGAAAGCGCCGAAGCGCTGAACGACAACACCGATTTCTTCGCTGCGATGGAGGCGGTGCGGATCAAGGCAGGAGAGGCAATGGGCATCGCGAACGTCGGCCAGTCCGTGACGCCCAAGTTCGGCCTGCTTGCGCCCGCGCACGACGGCGGCACCATCGCGGCGCGCTATTTCATGCCTTGGAAAGCGCACCCAACAATGGCCGTGACAGGGGCGCAATGCCTTGCAAGCTGCGTGCTGACGCCGGGAACTGTGGCCGAGGGGATGGCTGCCCGGTCAAACGATCGGCCCGCGACCATCACACTGGAACACGCCAGCGGGCAGATTGACGTGTTGGTGGACTATGACCTGACGGCTGATGGCATCGATCTGCGCTCTGCCGGGTTGGTGCGCACTGCGAGGCTGCTTGCGCGTGGCGAGGTGATGGTCCCGCGTGGAGTGTGGGCGCGATGAAGGTTCATATTCTTGACGATTGGTTCGACACGTTGCGCGGGCTGCCGTGTTTTGACGAACTGGCCGACCATGATGTCACCGTCTGGACGGATCACGAACCGGACCCAGAAAAGCTTGCCGCGCGGGTTCAGGATGCCGAGGCGCTGGTTCTGTTCCGGGAACGCACCAAGATCGGGGCGGAGCTGCTGACCCGTCTGCCTAACCTGCAACTGATCAGCCAACGCAGCGTTTATCCGCATATCGACGTGCAGGCCTGCACTGACAATGGGGTAATGCTTTGTTCGAATATGCACTCTGACACGCCGTCTTATGCGGCGGCCGAGATGACCCTTTCGCTGATCCTTGCCAGCTTCCGGCAGATCCCGCAGCAAGTCGCCAGCATCCGCGCGGGCGATTGGCAGATGGGCGTTGGGCGAACCCTGCGGGGGCGCACCCTCGGGCTTTATGGTTACGGACGTATCGCACAGGCCGTCGCAGGCTATGCCGAGGCGATCGGTATGAACGTGCAATGGTGGGCCTCGGATGCGGGGCGCGCGCGGGCGCAGGCCGATGGATGCAATGTGGCCGAAAGCCGGGAGGCCTTCTTTGAGACCTCAGACGTCGTCAGCCTGCACGTCCGACTGAAGCCGACCACGAAGGGGATCATCACCGCCGCTGACCTTGCTGCGATGGCACCGCGTAGTTTGCTGGTGAACACATCGCGCAGCGGCCTGATTGCCCCCGGCGTACTGGAGGCTGAAATCGCCAGAGGGCGCATCCATGCCGCTGTTGATGTCTTTGACGCAGAGCCGATGCGGGACACTCACAACATCCTGCTGACGCATCAAAACGTGCTGCCCACGCCGCACATTGGCTATGTCACAGAGGATGAATTCGACCTGCAATTCAGTGATATCTTCGACCAGATCAATGCTTATGCCGCAGGCGACCCGATCCATGTGATCAACCCAGAGGTCGTCCATTAAAGAGCCGTGCGGCGATTGGTGCCCCCACGATTACAGTCACAATCCGCAAGACGTGATGGGCAATGACAAAGGCCATATCGGCCCCGGCAATGAGCGCCAGCACCGTCATTTCCGCCTGTCCGCCGGGGGCGAAGGCCAGCAAAGTTTCCATTGGCGGTGCCAATGCAAACAGGTTGATCACCTCGACGAACAACGCCGAAAGGAACAACAAGATCACGCAAAATCCAAGAGCGGCGGCGACATCGCGGCGGACCTCGTGACCTGTGACACCAGCGTATTTCGTTCCCACCGTCATGCCGATAAAGAACTGTGCGGCCCAGATTGCCTCGGCCGGCGGGCGGTATTGCAGGACGCCGGTCAGCGCAAGAATGCCGGCGAGGATCATTGGCCCAAGGATCGAAGCCCCGAACAATCCGACCGCTTTGGCAATTTGCCAGCCCGCCAATCCCGCAACGACCATCAGGGCCAGCTGTGAAACAGGGAGATTCGCTGTCGGAACGCCTGGCGGGTTGTTTAGATCAACGCCCCAGTACCCTTTCAGTATAAAGGGCAAGGCCACCACGATCACCATGACCCGCGTTGCGTGGATTAAGGACAAGGCGCGCACATCGCCGCCGGCTTCTTCGCCAAACAAGAGCATATCCTGCAAGCCACCGGGCATCGCGGAATAGTAACTTGTGGCAAAGTCAAAGCCCCAGAGACGCTGAAAGTAGGGGACCCCGACAAGGCCGATCAGGAAAACCATGACAGGCACCAAGAGTAACGTCGGCCAGTAGCCTGCCATGCTTATAACCAATGCGGTGGTGAACGTCGCACCGACCGCGACCCCAAGAATTGAGCGCATGGCGTTGTTCAAGAACGGGATGCTTTTCATTGGCACACCCATCAAAGCCGCAAGCAGACAGGCTGTAATCGGCCCAAGTAGCCATGGCAAAGGCAGGGCGAGCAGATGAAACGCCAGCACGCCAAGCCCTGCAATGCCGTGAGTGATGGCGACACGCAGCATCAGCGCATGACTTTCAGGCGATAGCGCAATGACGTCTGAAGATGGTCCTCTGCCGCGGCCCCCGCGCTTTGTATATCACCCGCACTGATCGCGGCGATGATCTGTGCGTGTTGCCGGGTCACTGTCGCTATACGCTCTGCATCTGCCAAGGTTGTGGGCCCCAGCAAGAGCAACGCGTTGTTCATTGCCCGTGCCGCATCCAATAGGAAACGGTTACGCCCGGCCAGATAGATAGCGCGATGGAACTTCTGATTGATGGCTGCGGCACGGGGGGCATCGTCCCCCTGCTTGCCAATGTCGTCATTCAATGCGGTAAGGGCATCGACCTCTGCCGCCAGACTGTGCTTTGCAGCCATCTCGGCGGCGGTACGTTCCAGTACGAGGCGCATTTCATAAAGCTCGACGACCTCGGTCTGCCCAAGGCGGCGGATTACGGCACCGACGCGGGGGCGGTGTTCGACGATTTTTTCAGCCTCGAGTTTGCGCAGTGCTTCGCGGATGGGTGTGCGGGACAGAGACAGGCGTTCGGCGATCTCGACCTCGCGAAGCCGGTCGCCGGGCTGATAAACGCCGGTTTCAATCGCTTGCATCAGCTTGGCAAAAGCCACCTCGCCCTGAGACAAATCCGTTAGATCAGTCGTCATCTGAATTCACACTTTCCAAATTGTATCCGCTTGGATACATAGCGTATCTAAAGAGGAGAATTGGATATGTCAAAGCAGATCGTCGTCGTGGGGTCGGGCAATGCGGCCATGTGTGCGGGAATCGCGGCCCTTGAAGCAGGTGCAAGCGTGCTGATGCTGGAAAAGGCGGATCAGGACCTGGCGGGCGGGAATACCAAATACACCGCCGGGGCCATGCGATTTGCCTATGATAATGCGGACGACCTCTTGCCATTGCTGAAGGATCCGAATGATCCACGCCTCGCCGTTACGGATTTTGGTGGCTACACCAAAGCCAAGTTTGCCGACGATCTGCTTGGCTTTAATGGCGGGCGGGCCTTGTCAGACGAACAAAAGCGGCTGATTGACCAAAGCCTGCCAGCGATGCAGTGGCTAGGTGGCCATGGTGTCAAATTCGAGCCAATCTATGCACGCCAGAGTTTCGAAAAAGACGGACGCCACGTATTTTGGGGCGGGCTGACGCTGGCTGCGGAAAACGAAGGGGTTGGGTTGTTTGATATGGAGCTTGCGGCATTTGAACGCCTTGGCGGTGTGATCCGCTATGATGCGGCAGTGACAGGACTGATTGTGGAATACGGGCAAGTTACTGGTGTGAATATCGGTGAAGAGGTGATCAAAGCAGACGCGGTCATTCTTGCTTGCGGCGGTTTCGAGGCCAGTAAAGCGCGCCGCCGCGACTGGATGGGCGGGCATTGGGACAAGGCCAAGGTGCGCGGCACGCCAATGAACACTGGTGACGGGTTAGCTATGGCGATCGAGATCGGAGCGCAAAAGAACGGGTTGGACGATGGATGCCACGCCACGCCAATGGATCTGCATATGCCCGATTACGCGAACCTTGATCTGCCTGCTTCCGAACGCAAGAATTACCGGAAGATCTGTTATTTCCTTGGGGTGATGCTGAACGCAGATGGCGACCGGTTTGTCGACGAGGGCGAGAATTTCCGCAACTATACCTACGCGCAATTCGGCAAGGCCGTGCTTGACCAACCGGGCCATTTCGCGTGGCAGATCTTTGATGCCAAAGTGGATGAATTGCTCTATGCCGAATACAGCTTTCATGATGCGCATTATGTGCAGGCAGAGACGCTGGAGGCGCTTTGCGAAAAGCTTGATGGCGTCGATGCCAAAGCGGCGCTGAACACGCTGACTGCCTATAACGATGCGGTGAATGCGGACGTGGCGTTTGACCCAACGAAGCTTGACGGGAAAGACACGCGCGGACTGCCTTTGGCCAAGTCCAACTGGGCACAACGGCTCGATACGCCACCGTTCAAGGCCTATCCCGTGACAGGTGGCATTACGTTCACCTATTGCGGGGTGAAAGTGTCAGAGAGTGGCGCGGTGCTTGACGATCATGAAAAGCCCATTGCTGGTTTGTTTGCCGCCGGGGAAATGGTTGGTGGCGTTTTCTACGAAGGCTATCCGGGTGGATCTGGCTTGACGTCTGGCGCTGTCTTTGGGCGCATAGCGGGGGTCGGGGCGGCAGCAGGCGTATAGGCTGGTATCTTTTACGCTGCATGTTTGATCCTAAGGCAAGCTGCACTGCTGATGACCGACAGCGTTCTGCAAACGACGGAACGGTCGCCTTTGTCAGTCTTCGCGCCCCGGGGGCTGGACTGCCCCAATTCGTGTGCAGTATGTGTGCGACATGGTCCCCCAAACCGGCCCTTGGACCATAGGAGACCGAAGAATGCCCAACAACGCAGCCACCGCGGCAGCGAGACTATCTGTCGCGCCCATGATGGACTGGACGGATCGGCATTGTCGTTACCTGCATCGCCTGATGTCGCAGTGCGCTTTGCTTTACACCGAGATGGTGACTGCACCGGCGATTATTCATGGCGACCGTCAACGGTTGCTTGGGTTTAATCAGGCAGAGCATCCTGTTGCTGTCCAGCTTGGCGGGTCTGATCCGGCGATGCTGGCAGAGGCCGCGCGGATCGCGGCGGATTTCGGTTATGACGAGATCAACCTGAACTGCGGGTGCCCGTCTGATCGTGTGCAATCGGGATCATTTGGTGCCGTATTGATGGAGACGCCAGACCTGGTTGCCAAATCCTGTGCGGCCATGATGCAGGCAGTCGATATTCCGGTGACGGTCAAATGCCGTATCGGCGTGGATGATCAGGTGCCCGAGCAGGTCTTGCCGGACTTTCTTGCCGAGGTGTCCGCGTCGGGCGTCGACCGTTTTGCCATTCATGCGCGCAAGGCGTGGTTGCAGGGTCTGTCCCCCAAGGAGAATCGGGATATTCCACCACTGAATTACGGATTAGTTCATGAAATGAAGGCCTTGTTCCCGCATCTTCATGTTTCCGTCAACGGCGGGATTGAGACATTGGACGCTGCCGAAACGTTCCTGGAGAGTCTTGATGGCGTCATGATCGGGCGTGCCGCGTATCATGCGCCGTCTGATACGTTGTTGGATGTCGACCGACGTTTCTTTGGCAAGACTGAGAGCCGCACGGCGCAGGAGGTTGTGCATTTGATGTTGCCCTATATCGCCGATCATTTGCAAAATGGCGGGCGGCTGCATCAGGTGACTCGGCACATGCTGGGTATGTTCCAGGGCCGACCGGGTGCGCGCATGTGGCGCCGTCATCTGTCCGAAAACGCGCATCGCGACGACGCTGACACGAAGACTGTATTGCAAGCACTTGAATATGTGACGGAAAAGGCGGCCTGATGGATTTCGGATTACTGGCCGCAATGGCGCTGATGTTGCTTGTCATTGGGGCATTTGCCGGGGTTCTTGCCGGGCTGTTGGGCGTGGGCGGCGGCATCGTTCTTGTGCCCGCATTCTTCTATGCTTTCAGCGTTCTGGGGTATGACAGCCCGCAATTGATGCAGATGTGTCTGGCGACATCGCTGGCCACAATCATTGTCACGTCGATCCGGTCGGTCATGTCGCATAACAAAAAGGGTGCCGTAGATTGGGACATCCTCAAGGGCTGGGCCCCCGGAATCGTTGTGGGCGCATTGATCGGGTTTTATATCGCCGCCTCTTTGCGATCAGGGGCGTTGCAAGCCATTTTTGGCGGGCTGGCGATTGTCGTTGGCCTGTACATGACATTTGGAAAATCACATTGGCGTATCGCGGACTCTATGCCGGTTGGCGTCGCCCGGGCACTGCTTTCGCCTGCTTTGGGATTTCTGTCTGTTCTGATGGGCATCGGCGGTGGATCTTTTGGGGTGCCGGTGATGAGTCTTTACAACGTGCCGATCCACCGCGCTGTCGCGACGGCGGCAGGGTTTGGCGTAATCATCGCTGTCCCGTCGGTCATCGGCTTTCTGACCGTTGAAATGGCCGTCGCACCGCCGCTGACCTTTGGCGCGGTCAATCTGGTGGCATTCGGGTTGGTGATTGCGATGACGCTGATTACCGCCCCTTGGGGTGCAGCGTTGGCGCACCGGATGGATCCCAAGCCTTTGAAACGCGTCTTTGGTTTGTTCCTGATCATTGTGGCGCTGAACATGTTGCGCAAGGTCGCCGGGTGGTAGCGCCCGGGTTTGCGATCTGGGATCACGATCCGGCTTTGGTGGACTGGGCGCGGGCGGCTTACAGAAAGGTGAAATCCCTTGATACGACCGCGCGGCGACACAGGGCGACGTGGTTCGTTGGTGTCGACGCACTCGACAACGCCCCTGACGGGAGCGTGGGCGACGTTGTCTGGCCGCACAGGGCGATGGCACCGCACTGGCATTGCGCCCAGGTGTCCATCGTCTATCCCGGCTATCCGCGACAGGATGCAGATGAAAGCGACGCCGCCCATGCATTTCGCAAGCGTCGTGATGCGGCCCATGTAGACGGGTTGTTGCCGGTTGGGTCGCAACGCCGGCGTTATCTGCGCGAACCGCATGCGTTCATCCTTGGCGTCCCGCTCAATCGCGTGACGGCATCCCCTTTGGTTGTTTGGGAAGGGAGCCATCTGATCATGCGCGCTGCGTTTAACGATGCACTGGCGGGTGTCCCGTCGGCCGCGTGGGGCGATGTGGACCTTACGGATGTGTACCAATCCGCGCGTCGGCGCGTATTTGATACGTGCGCGCGAATCGAACTTTCGGTGACTGTTGGGCAGGCGACGTTTCTACATCGTCACCTTGTGCACGGTGTCGCGCCATGGCGCGGACCTGAAACGGAGGAGGGGCGCATCATCGCGTATTTTCGTCCTGAGGTCAGCGATATCGGTGCGTGGCTTTAAACTTTGGGCACGCGCTAACCGCTCATTGCCTTGAAGTCCGCCAGAGACTTGCCGGGCTCGTCTACAAAAAGCCCCGGCAGGCTGCGGATCGTATCGATCTGGTCGACGCGCAGTTCGGCAAAGCCTTTCGCGCTTTCGTCCCAAACGACACAGGTCCAGAGCCGCCCCCAGTAGTCGAGCTGAAGTGGCCGGACTGCGCGTGTTTTATCGGCTTGCGTTACTGCCAGTTTCTGGCGCGTGCGAATGGCCCGCCGTATCATCGGCAAATGTTGGAATCCACGGGCGGCATCCGCAAAGGGATAGATCGCAAAACCTGTCGGCGCACGCGAACGGTCTTCGGGCATGACGGCATCAAGTTTGTCGGAAAACGCCTTGGCGGCTTCGGCGAGTTCGCTGTCTTCGGAAGCGGCGACGGCGGCAAGACCAAGATGGAGCGCTTCGAGTTCAGTCATTGTCAGGTTCAGCGGGGGCAGGGTGATGGCGGCCGTGACGCGGTAACCCAACCCCCGTTCCCCTTCAATCGGGACGCCTGAGGCCGCGAGCGTATCCATATCGCGATAGATCGTGCGCAACGACACACCCGTTGCCTGCGCAAGGTCTTCGGCGCGATGAAGGTCATCGTCCCGTAGTAGTTGGACAAGCTGCATAAGGCGGTCAGCGCGACGCATGTTGAAATCCCTGATTCGCTAACAGTTTTGACATTTTTCTGACAACTGACAAGTATTTGTCACAAGTTTCAAAAATCCCAATGAAAAAAGGCCCTTGTTCGCCTGCTATGCCGCATTTTACACCTTCACAGATGGGGTGCGGAGGACTATTTGACTTGTAACGTAGCGGGGCTGTGCCCCTGTCAGGAGAAAACAAATGCTCAATAATATCGGTCTTCCCGGTCTGCTGTTGATTGCAGTCGTTGTGCTGGTGCTGTTCGGCCGCGGCAAGATTTCGTCACTTATGGGCGAAGTCGGCAAAGGTATCACGGCCTTCAAGAAGGGCGTCGATGACGGCGGCAAGGAAATCGAGGATCAGGTTGCGGATGCGCGCGATGTGACCCCCGAAGAAGAAGCAGAAGAAAAAGAAAAAGTTTAATCCCCGCGAAAGGGACCGCTGATGTTTGGTCTAAGCTGGGGTGAGATGCTGGTAGTCGGCATCGTGGCCCTCATCGTGATTGGCCCGAAGGATCTGCCCGGTCTGTTCAAGACGATGGGCGAGTTCACGGGCAAGGCGCGCGGCATGGCCCGCGAATTTTCGCGTGCGATGAATGATGCGGCCAACCAGAGCGGCGTGAACGACATCTCAAAATCTCTTAAGGCTGCGAGCAACCCAACGAAATTCGGCGTCGATAAGATCAAGGAAGCGACGGGCATGTCGCACAAGCCCGGGTCGGAAACTGCGAAACTGTCAGAAGAGCGTCAGGCGGCCAAGGACAAGATGAGTGCTGCGATGGGCAAGGCCGCGACTGAACGCAAGGCGAAAGCCGACGCAGAGGCGGCCGCTGAAACTGCTGCTGTTGAAGATGCGCCAAAGGCGGACTCATGACCACATCTGACGACATTGAAGACAGTTCCGCCCCGCTGCTGGAGCATTTGGCCGAACTGCGCAGCCGCCTGATCTATTCTGTCGGCGCGTTTCTCGTTGCGATGATCTTTTGCTTTTCATTCGGTGGAATGCTGCTGGATTTCCTGCTGATGCCGATCGAATCCACCATGCGCTCGCTTGGAAACCCTGATCCCGTGATGCAATACACGGCCCCACAGGAGTATTTTTTCACCCTGATCCGCGTATCGGTTGTTGGCGGGCTTGTGATTTCGTTTCCGGTGATTGCCTTCCAACTCTGGCGCTTTGTGGCTCCGGGTTTGTATCGCAACGAGAAGAATGCGTTTCTTCCTTTTTTGATTTCGTCACCGGTGCTGTTCCTACTTGGCGCAGCCTTTGCGCACTATGTTGTTGTTCCGTTGGCGATGACGTTCTTTTTAGGCTTCGCCGACATTCCGTCGTTCGTCCAGGCGATGATTGACCAGAACTTTCAGGTCCCGGTTGATGGTGCAGAATTGCTGCCCGGCACCGGCGATGGTGCCGCAATGCCGCCGGGTGTTGTTCCGCAGCCGGATACCGGGATCGACATTGTTTTCAACGGCAAGGTGAACGAGACTCTCGACATCACGCTGAAGATGATCGTGGCTTTCGGTCTTTGCTTTCAATTGCCTGTCCTTCTGACCCTGATGGGCAGCGCGGGGCTGGCGTCCTCACGCGGGTTGCGGCAGGTCCGCAAGTACGCAGTCGTTGGCATTCTGGTCGTTGCCGCACTGGTAACGCCGCCCGATGTCACCACGCAGTTGATCCTGTTCGTGGTCGTTTATGGCCTTTACGAGATTTCCATTCATCTTGTCGCCGGAGTGGAGCGGCGCAAGGATCGCAAGGCGCGTGCGGAAGGGATCATCGGCAAGGACGAAAGCCTGTTCGACATGCCTGATGATGACGAAGAGGATGATCTGGCCGCCGGCGCAGAGGAGCCCAAAGCGTGAGCGATCCGTTGCAACGGATTGCAGACGCCCTTGAGCGGATGAGCCCACCACCCGAGGCGTCGCCGGACTTCGATGGCGCAAGCGCATTCGTTTGGCACCCTGATCCGGACCGCCTGGTGCCTGTGCATCAGATCAACCGCGTGCATGTTGACTTGCTTGTCGGAGTGGACCGCTCGCGTGATACGCTTCTGGCGAATACGGTTCAGTTCGCGCGTGGATTGCCTGCCAACAACGCTCTTCTCTGGGGTGCCCGCGGCATGGGGAAATCGAGCCTTGTCAAAGCGATACATGGAAAAGTGAATGCAGATCAGCCGAACCTGAAGATGGTCGAGGTCCAACGCGAAGACATGGCCACGATCGGTCGCTGCCTTGGTCTGCTGCGCGATGCGGATGCCCGTTTCATACTGTTCTGCGATGATCTGTCGTTCAGCCATGACGATTCACACTACAAATCCCTGAAGGCGGTGCTGGATGGCGGGATTGAAGGGCGACCGGATAATGTGGTGCTTTACGCCACATCGAACCGTCGTCATTTGATGCCGCGCGACATGATCGAGAACGAACGCTCGACTGCGATTTCACCAGCGGAAGCGGTCGAGGAAAAGGTATCCCTTTCTGATCGCTTTGGCTTGTGGCTTGGTTTCCATCCGTGTGATCAGGATGAGTATCTTACGATGATCCGGGGTTATTGCAACGCGTATGGGGTCGAGATCAGTGATGAAGACCTGCGTGCGGAAGCCATTGAGTGGCAGGCCACGCGCGGCAGCCGTTCTGGCCGCGTTGCCTGGCAGTATTTCACCGACCTGGCCGGACGACGCGGTGTGACACTCCGCGAGATTGGCTGAGACTTAGGGCAGGAAGTCCGCCGGATCAACCGATTGCAGACCGCGCCGCACTTCGAAATGCAGGAAGCTGGGAGAACCAGCGCGCACCTTCCCGATTACCTTGCCGCTGCTGACAGTCTCGTCCTTGGACACTGTTAGCCCTTCGAGGTTGGTATACACCGTCAGCAGGTTGTCTGGGTGTTTGATCACGACAATCGGGACGCCTTGCGTGTCTGTGGTGATGGCGGCCACTGTACCTGGTCCTGCGGCCTTGACCGATGTGCCAGCCGGAACGCCGATGTCGATGCCTTCGTTGCGTCCGGGCGCGTAGGCGCGGATGATGCTGCCTTGCACTGGATAGGCAAAGCGCGCCGATGCGTTGGTCGCGGGTGCGGCAGGTGCAGAGGGTGTGGGTGTCCCAAGATCGGGCGCTTGCGGTGCTGCGACCTGCGGTGCGTCCGGTGACGTGTCATCTTCGGGCAGGGGGGCTGACGCGCTTGGCGGCACAGGTGTCTCGCTGCCCTGGCCCGGTTCTTCGATGACGGGTGTTGCGCGTGGCGCGGGTGCGCCAGCTTGCGGGATCAGCAATTGCTGGCCCTCGCGCACCGAAAGATCGGACGAAAGCCCGTTCCATTCAGCGATATTGCGTACCGGCACATTGTAGAGGCGACTGATCGAGAACGCGGTTTCGCCACGTTTGACCTGATGGCGGATTGGTTCGGTGCCTGTTCCGGGAGGCGGCACCGTTGCGGCGGGCGCTGTGATTGGTGTGGTCGTCACGGATGGCTGTGTTCCGACGCGGTCAAGCGCTGTCGTTGCCACGGCTGTGACGTCAAGCGGTTGGATAGGACCCGTCGTTGCAGCACCGGTCGCGGGGGAGGGTTCTGTCACCCGAGTCGGCAGGGCGATCAGTTCATCGCGGCGCAACGGCGTGTCAGGTGCGATCCCGTTAAAGCTGCCGAGTTCGTTTGCATCAAGGTTCAGGCGTGCCGCGATGGTGCGGATTGTATCATCCGGGCGGGAGACGACCACCTGATAGTTTGGATAGGAAATCACGCCGCGATCATCGGGGCGCGGCCGATCAGGCAGATTTTCAACGGCGGCGCTGGTGTCAAAGCCTTCGCCCAGATCCCGCAAATCCCAATCGGGCAGGCTTTCACATGCGACCAATGAAAGTGAGGCGACCCCCGCCAACAATATCCGTGTGGTTCGACCGTTTGCCATTGGTCTGCTCCTCTTCCGCGGCCCCTTGTTATTCCGGGGCAATTGCAACGTGTTTAGTCCGTTCCAAGCCCTTCAAGCAAGGGCACAAAGCGGACAGAGCGTAATTCATCGTAATCAAAGCCTTTTTCGGTGCGCGTCACGCGGATCAGGCATTGCACCGCGTCCGATTGCCCGACGGGCAGTACCATGATACCGCCAACGCGCAGCTGGGCCATCAACGTGCTGGGCGGGTCTTCGGAGGCCGCAGTGACAAGAATTTTGTCAAACGGGCTTTGTTCGGTCTGTCCGTGACTGCCATCGGCAGTGCGCGCGGTGATGTTTGTGATTTTGAGCTTGGCGAAGATGGCCTCTGCCTCGTCCACGAGGCGCTTGTAGCGATCCACTGTATAGACCCGTCGCGCCAGTCGCGCGAGGATTGCAGCCTGATAGCCCGAGCCTGTTCCGACTTCGAGCACCTTGTCACGCGGTTGCAGATCAAGCGCCTGCGTCATGATTCCGACAATGGACGGCTGGCTAATTGTCTGCCCGCAAGAGATCGGAAGCGGCATGTCCTCGTAGGCCCGGTCCCGAAAGATACCCTTGACGAATTCGGCACGATCGACGTTTTCCATCGCCGTGAGCACCTTTGCGTCCGTCACCCCTTTGGAGCGGATCGCGTAGACGAATTGCATCTTGGCTTCGGCGTCGAAAGTCACCCGATCTTGTCCCGCAATTGCTGGAGAAGCGCGTGATCGGTAAGATCAGCCCGCATAGGTGTGACAGAGGTATAGCCGTTGAGATTTGCATGGACGTCCGACCCGTCGAGCGTCGGTGTGTGTTGCGCACCGCCATGCACCCAGAGATAGCGACGCCCCGTCGGGCTGAGTTGGGGTGTGACCCCGAATGTCACATCGTGCCGGAATCCCTGTGTTACGACCTTTGGACCCTTGGCGTCCTTGGCCGCGACAGGTGGAAAATTCACGTTATAAAACAGACGGTAATCCGCATCGTCCCACCCGCCGTGTTCGAGCAGTTTCACGATCAGGTCGGGGGCTTCCTTGCGGGCGGTTTCGAAAGGATCGTCCAGTTTCGCGTTTCCAGGACCGAAATACTGTGACAGTGCGATCGCTTTGACGCCTTGCAATGCGGCCTCCATCGCGGCACCGATTGTGCCGGAATAGAGCGTATTTTCACCAGAGTTGTTGCCCTTGTTCACGCCGGACAGCACGAGATCTGGCATTCCGTCCATCACATCGAACATGCCTGCCAGTACGCAATCCGCCGGCGTGCCTTCCACGGCAAAGCGGCGTTTGCCGTGCGAAACGAGCATCGCCGGACGTGCGTAGCTGATGCAGTGACCAACGCCGGATTGTTCGAACGCCGGTGCCACCGTCCAGACCTCGCCATCTTTGCCGGCGACCTTGCTTGCGATTTCATAAAGCGCGGTCAGCCCGGGAGCGATGATTCCGTCGTCGTTCGTTATGAGAATGCGCATGTGTCCGCCCTTGTTTGCACCTTGTTACGCGGGGGGGTGCCAAGCGGCAAGATGTTGCCAGCGGGTGCCGTTATGTTGTGGCTTTGCGGACTCTACTTGTGATCCCTTTGACGGGTTGCGCTGCGTCCGGCGGAAGTTTGAGGGGACAAAGAAAGACGGAAGTTCCCTAGAGGATGTGGGTGAGGAGCCTTTTGGCTTCGCTTTCCGGCGTCGCGAGCGGCTTGCGGTCTTCCCCCGGGAAGAACCGGGCCCGCGTTGCAGTTGGCATAGGGGCGGGCGCGAGGATTTTCACTTTCGGTCCGGTCTTCACCGTTTCCGCCTGCCAGCTTTTGGCAAGTGCTGTTTGGGCGGCCTTGGTCGCGCCGTAGCTGCCGAAGAATTTTCCCCCCGCACGCGGGTCATCGAAGAACACGGCCGTTCCGTCGCGTCCCAGCAGAGGTGCAACATAGCGTATCAACCGCGCTGTTGCGGTGATGTTCACATCCACCGATTTGGTGAAATCCTTTTCGCTGACGTGATCTGCTGGTGCGAGGGGGGCTGCATGAACGGCTGTGTGAATCCACAGATCAAGCCTGGACCAGCGATCATAGATCCCCCGGCATAGTTGCTGCATTGCTGCATCTGTCGAGATATCCATCGGTGCCAGCGTCGCCTGACCGCCGGCGGCTTGCACCGTGTCGTCAAGTTCCTCAAGTGCGCCTACCGTCTTGGCAACGGCGATGATGTGATGCGTCGCGGCCAGTTCTTTGGCCAGCGCAGCACCAAGCCCGCGAGAGGCACCGGTAATCAGGGCCGTTTTGGTCATGGTGCAGCGAGGATCAACGTCCCGTCCTCTTTCGTGACATCGCCGGTGAGCGGTATTTCTAGCAACGGCAGGACAGCTTCGGACGGACGACAGAGCGCAACACCTTTGGGGGTGCACACGATGGGTCGGTTAACGAGAATCGGATGTGCGACCATCGCATCGAGGATCGTGTCATCGCTGACGTCATCAGCCGTCAGCCCCAGCTCTTCTGCGGGTGATTTGGATGTGCGCAGGGCGGCCCGTGGTGTCAGGTCAGCCGCAGCGAACAGGCCCCGGAGCTGCGCCCGCGTCCAACCCGTATCAAGGTAGTGGATGACCACGGGGTCGGTGCCCGTCGCCCGAATAATCGACAGCACGTTACGCGATGTGCCGCAATCGGGGTTGTGGTGGATAACAGTCGTCATGGCTTCCCCTTGAGTTCTGCCATGCGTGTGCCAATCCACCCGTCAGCCGTCAAGATGGCATCTGCAACACGGTTTGCGCGCCATTGCCTGCGGCGAGGATCAGCGCGTCTTCGGAAATCGCGGCCACGGTCTTGTTGCCTACGATGTCACCGGTCTTGACCTTGGTGATCGCGCCGCGGCTTGTGCGGATCAGTGCCGAAGGTGTGTTATTTGCGTAGAACAACCCTATCAGCGTGAGTTCATGCATCGGCAACACATTCTGGGTCACCGCATTTGCGGCGACAGTTGGATTTTCGGTCGTCATTGGATTTGCCCGTTCTGTTCAGCACGCGGCATATGCCGCACTGCAGCGAAGCATGGAAGGGGCTTTGACGCCGGTTCTTTCACAAAGCCGAGAGTTCGGCGGGAATTGGCTTATTCTGCCGCCTGCTTGGACCGGAATCCTTGTTCGATCATGTCTGACGGCGCAACCGGGTATTCCCCAGAGAAGCAGGCATCGCAGTAGGCAGGTGCATTCGCATCGCGCCCTTTTGCTTCGCCGACCGCACGGTAGAGCCCGTCTAGCGAGATGAAACGTAAACTGTCGACGCCAAGGTGTTTGCACATCTCGTCTTCGGACATTGTCGCGGCGAGAAGTTTTTCCCGTTCCGGCGTATCGACCCCATAAAAACAGGGCCACGCGGTAGGCGGGGAGGCGATACGGAAGTGGACCTCTGCCGCGCCAGCATCGAGGATCATTTCCTTGATCTTGCGCGACGTGGTGCCGCGCACGACGCTGTCATCGACCAGAATCACGCGTTTTCCTTTGATAAGGGCGCGGTTCACGTTCAGTTTCAGGCGCACACCCATGTTCCGGATTTGCTCGGTCGGTTCGATAAAGGTCCGGCCCATGTAGTTGTTGCGGATGATCCCCATCGCGTAAGGGATGCCCGATTCCAGCGAATAGCCGATGGCGGCAGGGGTTCCGCTGTCAGGGACGGGACAAACGAGATCGGCATCCACCGGTGCTTCTTTTGCCAGTTCGCGTCCGATTGCCTCGCGTGTTTCATAGACCGAACGCCCGCCAAGCTGGCTGTCAGGTCGGCTGAAGTAGACGTGCTCAAAAATACAAAAGCGCGATTTCTGGCGGCGGAAAGGGAAATGGCTTTCGACGCCTCTTTCGGTTGCCACGACCATTTCGCCTGCTTCGATTTCACGGACGAATTCCGCGCCGATGATGTCAAGCGCGCAGGTTTCAGAGGCCAATACCCAGCCATCGCCAATCTTACCCAAGACCAGCGGGCGCACGCCGAGCGGGTCGCGGCAGCCGATCAGTTTGGTGCGGGTCATGGCGACAACGGAAAACGCGCCTTCGACCTTGCGCAATGCTTCTTCCATGCGGTCTGGGATGTTGCGCCCCATGGATCGCGCCATGAGGTGGATGATGCATTCGCTGTCGGATGTGCTTTGGAAGATCGAACCACGTTCGATCAATTCCTTGCGCAGCGACAGGGCGTTGGTGATGTTGCCGTTGTGCGCGATCGCTGCGCCGCCCATGGAGAATTCGCCAAAGAACGGCTGGACATCGCGCATGTTCGTTTGCCCTTTGGCACCGGCTGTCGAATAGCGCACGTGCCCGATGCCAATCCCGCCGGGCAGTTTTTCCATCATTGAGGCGGACGTGAAGTTGTCGCGCACAAGACCCATGCGGCGGACCTGATGGAAGCCTGTATCGGTGTGATGGGTGACGATCCCGCCTGCCTCTTGTCCGCGATGTTGCAAGGCGTGCAGGCCAAGTGCGACGAAGTTGGCTGCATCGGCCACACCGACGACACCGAATACGCCGCACTCTTCTTTGAGTTTGTCATCGTCGAAAGGGTGGGCAGGCGGCATAATCTGGGACACGTTTGGCAGCTCCGAATCCGAAAGGCAGATGGGGGTTTCTTAACGGACTCGGGCCGGGGTGTCACGAAGTCGATACAACGAAAAAAGCCCGGTCAGCTAAGGACCGGGCTTTTGATTTGATACCAGCGGCTTACTCGCTTGCTGGTGCTTCTTCTGTCGGTGTTTGCGGCGTGACGTCATCTGCCGGTGCGTCGCAATCGCCGACGAGTTGTTCATATTGGGTGGTGATCCAGCTAAGCGTTGCTTCGGGATCGCGATCTTCAATCTGGCCTGTCAGTTGCGCAAAGACGGCAGCCGAGCGGCTGTCCTTGACCATCGCGATTTCCTGCGTGGACAGAACCGTCTGGTAAACAAAGAAGGCCACAGCAACCAACAGGATGCCGCGTGCGACGCCGAAGAGAAACCCGAAGGCCTGATCAACACCGCCAAGGGCGGAACGCTGCACGATTGTCGAAAACAGCGGCGTAAAGATCGACACGACCACAAGCGCGACCGCAAAAACAGCAGCAAACGCCGCGATGACCGAGAGTTCGCAGCTGTCACCGATGAAATCCCCGAGAACGGGCACTTGCTTGATCAGCGGCTTGACCTGATCGGCAAAGATGAACGCAAGGATCGTCGCACCGATCCATCCGGCGATTGCCATGGCTTCGCGTACAAAGCCGCGTGAATACGCCAAGAGGGCTGAAATCACGATGATGGCGGCGACGACGCCGTCGATTATTGTAAAACCTTCCATAGGTTTTCTCCTGCCTAGTCACGCGCCCCAAACACGTCTTCTACAAATCCGGCTAGATCATGCGCTGTGCGCACGGTCAATCCGGGAACCGTCACCTGTTTTTTTTGGTGCGGCGTTATGGCAGAGGTAAAACCAAGTTTCTGGGCTTCTTTCAATCTATTTTCGGCCTGTGCGACAGGTCTGAGCGCGCCAGACAAGCTGATTTCTCCGAAAACACAGGCTTCAGCGGGCAGGGCGGAGTCTTCGCGCGCGCTGACCAAAGCTGCCGCGACGGCCAGGTCCGCGCCGGGTTCGGAAATGCGTAAACCCCCAGCAACATTCAGATAAACGTCCAATCCGGCAAAGGGCACACCGCAGCGCGATTCCAGCACGGCAAGGATCATGGCAAGGCGGTTGCCGTCCCATCCGACCACAGAACGGCGTGGTTGGCTGTGTGGCGAGGGGGCCACAAGGGCCTGGATCTCGCAAAGCACCGGTCGCGTGCCTTCGATCCCCGCAAAAACGACAGAACCCGGCGCAGGCGCACCGCGTTCGGACAGAAACAGCGCCGACGGATTCTTGACTTCGGCCAGTCCTTTGTCCGTCATTTCGAAGACGCCGATCTCGTCCGCCGGTCCGAACCGGTTCTTGACCGACCGCAGAATGCGGAACTGGTGGCCGCGTTCCCCTTCAAAGTACAGAACTGTATCGACCATGTGTTCGACGACACGCGGTCCTGCAATCGCGCCTTCCTTTGTCACATGGCCCACGAGGATGACAGACATGCCATTGCGCTTGGCGAATGTGGTCAGTTCGTGCGCGGAAGAGCGCACCTGCGAGACTGACCCCGGGGCGCTTTCCACGTTGTCCGCCCACATCGTCTGGATCGAGTCGATGATGGCCAGATCTGGTTTTTCGACTTCGAGCGTTGTGAGGATATCGCGCAGGTTCGTTTCCGCGGCAAGTTTGACCGGGCTTTCGGTCAGGCCAAGACGGCGTGCCCGCATTTGCACCTGCGAATTGGATTCCTCACCCGAAATATAAATCACGT
Organism: Cognatiyoonia koreensis; assembly: GCF_900109295.1. Classification (NCBI taxonomy): domain Bacteria; kingdom Pseudomonadati; phylum Pseudomonadota; class Alphaproteobacteria; order Rhodobacterales; family Paracoccaceae; genus Cognatiyoonia; species Cognatiyoonia koreensis. Next base: position 1,397,531 of record NZ_FOIZ01000001.1, on the reverse strand, counting down.
TCAGACCGTTGCGTGCAAAACGCGCTGCTGCCTGCAACAGTAGTGTCGATTTGCCGATCCCAGGATCACCCCCTACCAGTGTGGCTGATGCCTTGGTCAGGCCGCCGCCAAGGACGCGATCAAGCTCGTCAACGCCTGCTTTGGTGCGTGGTGGTTCCTTTTCTTGCGTTGCAAGGTCGGTCAGCGTAATTACGTTGCCGCGCATCCCGCCCAACGACTTCTTTTTCGGACCTGATGTGAGCGCCTTGTCTTCTGTGATGGTGTTCCATTCACCGCAATTGTCGCAGCGCCCCGACCATTTGCTGGTTTTGGCGGCGCAGGCAGAACAGGTGAAGGTAAGATCCTTTGGCATGTTCACCTTTTGGACCAATCCGGCAGCGGGGGCAATGGTCGGGATTTCGTGGTTTTCAGACTCAAGCCGACAGGGTTGATCCAAGCCCTTTCACCGCTGGTCGCCACAGGCATGATATTGCGCTAGACTTCGGTCCGGGTGACGGGCTGATCATCGCGTGCGTCTTTTTCTGCAAGCTTTGAAACGGCATTTCCATTGTGTGATGCCTTGGCGGTCAGGGTTGAAATCACGATGGACGCGAGGATACATGCGGTAAAGAAATATATCCCCCAAGCGGTCTCAACGGTGCCGATCCCGACACCTTTGGCGACAACGATATATAGCGCAATCAGGAAGATGTCGGCCATTGCCAGCTTGCCGAGCCATGACAGGACCGGCAGCGTTTTCCGCTTTAGAAGATTGAAATGGATCAGGGCCAGCCCGATCGTCTTGAAGTACGGCGCAAAGAGAGCGAAGGCCGTGACCATCAGAGCGAGGAAAATGTCCGTCTTCCACAGTGATTGAAGCCCTGAAATGACGCTGATTTCGTCGAGCCCGAAGATCGACGATAGTCCGGCCCGCATGAGCGGCGCGAACCAGGCGATTGGAAAGAGGATCAAAAGCGCGAGGTTGCAATAACGAAGTATAGTCAGCATGGCCGTCCCTTGTTGTCAGATCAACATGGGGAGCCAACCACCTGACGACAAGAACTATTCCGCTGCGGGTTTCTTTGGCAGTTCGACAACGTTGGTGGCGTCGCTTTCATCGTGTTCCAGCGCATAACCCAGTATTGGTAGCGCCGCCTGTAGCTTTTCATCCAGCTGCGACAGCTGGCTGGCGACGATGCTTTCTTCGAGTTCGACCTGCTGAGCCCAAGTGCGGATTTCCTGACAATGGTGCAGGGCTTCGACGATCTTGGCTTGTTGATTTTCTGCCTCTTCCTGTCGCTGGCGCAGGAATTCTTTGGCCCGCGCGACCTTTTCGTCGGAATAGACATCGGCCAGATGGCGCGACTGCTGGCTCATCTGGGCGGCAACTTCCAAAACCCCGTGTTCGAGTTTTTCAAGCTCCGGGTGGTCGCGCAGGTAGGCAAGCCGTTCGCGGACCTGATCGAATTCGGATGACATGGTGAACAGACCGGCCCGGTCCGCCGTGTGACAAAGATGATAGGCGCGTGCGATGTCCTCCATCGATAGCGCAAATCTGCGATGGCTGTTTTCCAGCGCAACGATTCTGGCATTGGTCGGAAGGAAGAACATCCAGGCACCGATTGCGATCATGATTGCAATCTGTAGATACATGCCTGCGCCAGTGTAAGTGACGTCACCGAATGTCAGCGGAAAATAGAGCCAGGGCGCGTATCCAATTGCGGACGCGATTGTATAGAAAACGGCACCCATGCCGAGGCAGGCGACCAAAAAAAGGGACACGAAATGAAAAGCTCGGCCAAGTGTTCGAAACGTGGATACAGTGGTCACTGGCTGCATTCCCCCAAAACGCGTTACATCGAATTAACCTTAGGATAAGCGAATAACTGCCTACGTCTATGGGAGAAAAATGAAAGTCGGTCGCAATTCTGTTGTTTTTCGAACCTAAACGGAGGTCTGGGCGCTGATTGTCTGCTGTTTTGAAACAATCGCTGGGGGTCGCGCCGCAATTCCGTCACAATTTCCGGTAGTGCCAGCGATGCCCGGCACCTTATCTTGATCAGGTGTCCGATCCCGATACCCCATCACGGGTGAGTTCGAATTCCTCGGATACTGTTACGCTGAAGACGCAATTATTTCGCAATTGCATCAAATCACGACACAAAATTGCGGTCCGACCGCCGAATCGTTAGCGCACTGTTGAGATTGGACCGTCTGCACTGCCGTGGATGAATTGCATCAGGTGGGGATCGTCTGATGCCGCAATTTCGGACGTTTTTCCTGTCCATTGCACTTTGCCAGCGTGCAGCATCGCGACTTTGTCCGCAATGGCATGCACACTGGTCATGTCGTGCGTGATTGTAATGGTCGTCGCGCCCATTTCGGTGACGATTTCGCGGATCAGACGGTTGATGACGCCCGCCATGATCGGATCGAGGCCGGTGGTCGGTTCGTCGAAAAAGATGATGGACGGCTCGGTGGCGATGGCCCGCGCGAGACCGGCCCGTTTTTGCATCCCGCCCGACAGTTCTGCGGGGTATTTATCAGCGTTGTCGGCAGACAGACCTACTCGGCGCAGCTTTGCGATTGCAATATCCTTCGCTTGATTGCGCGATATGCCGGTCTGAAGATGGCGGAAAGCGACATTCTGCCAAACGGGCAGGCTGTCGAATAGTGCGGCACCTTGAAACAGCATCCCGAAATGCGCGAATTCTATCTTTGGCTTTCCGTCGACGGTGATCGTCCCGCTGTCGGCTGCGACCAGACCGAGGATGCATTTGATCAGTACGGATTTGCCTGCACCGGAGCCGCCGATCACCACAAGGCTTTCACCCTTGGCCACATCAAGCGTAACCCCATCAAGCACCTTGTGCCCGCCGAAGGATTTATGAACATCGCGCAGATGGATCATGCCGAAAAGAACGCTTCTGTGAGGAAGAAGTTTGCCGCGAGGATGAGAACGGAGGCTGCAACGACCGCCCCTTTGGTCGATCTGCCGACACCCGCGGCCCCTTCGGATGAATGCATTCCGTAGTAACAGCCCATCAGGGCGGCGATGAATCCAAACACGGCACCTTTGGCGAGTGACGAGATGATGTCTTTGGCTTCGAGGAAATCGACCGTGTTCTGCAAGTAGCTGGCCGCGTTGAACCCCAAGCGTTCCGTGCCGACGATGTAGCCTCCGAGGATGCCGATCGTATCGCCCACCGCCACGAGCAAGGGGACGACAAGCGTTGCGGCCAATACCCGCGGCAATGTCAGGTATTTCATAGGGTTTGTCGAAAGCGTGACCAGCGCGTCGATCTGTTCGGTGACCTTCATCGTCGCGATTTCAGCCGCGATGGATGACGTCACCCGTGCCGCGACCATCAGTCCCACGAGCACGGGACCAAGTTCACGCACCATGCCGATGGCGACGATCTGGGGAACGACAGCTTCTGCGCTGAACCGCGCCCCGCCCGAGTAGATCTGCAGCGCCAAGGCACCTCCAGTAAAAAGCGCGGTCAAGCCGACGACTGGCAAGGAAAAATAGCCGATCTGGAGCAGTGCAACTCCGAAGGCCCGCCCGTAGAACGGGCCGCGCACCAGGTGCGACAGAGTTTCTGCGGTGAACATGCTGACCCGGCCGATTGCCGCCAGCAGCGCGAGTGTGGCTGCCCCGATCGCGGCCAGCAGCCGGATCATCGCGACTGATAGCGCCGCGTGTAGCGCGGCCCGAGAGACGTGAGGATCTCGTATCCGATGGTACCTGCGTCGCGGGCCAGATCATCAACCGTTTGGTTGGGGCCAAGCAGCGTCAGGGCGTGCGGCGTTTCCGTCAGGTCAGTGACGTCTACGGTCAGCAGGTCCATTGAAACACGGCCTACAAGCGGGCAGGGGGAATCCTCGAACCAGAGTGTCGCCTTGTCCGACATCGCCCGGATCAGACCGTCAGCATAGCCTGCAGACACCGTCGCGATGTCCGTCGGCCGCGTGCATTGCCACGTGTTGCCGTAGCCGACAACTTCACCTTCATCGAGGTGTCTGATCTGGATGACCGGCAGGTCCATGCGCACGACCTTTTGCGCGGTGCCGAAAGGTTCGCCGCCGTAGATGCCGATACCGGGGCGGGTCAGGTCGAAATGGTATTCCTTGCCCAGAAGAATTCCCCCTGTTGCCGCTAGGCTGCGTGGCGTACTGATCCCGTCAGTCATCTGATGGAAGACATCAAGCTGGTAGGCGTTCATCGGGTGGTCGGCTTCATCGGCGCAGGCGAGGTGACTCATCACCAGTGTCGGGCGCTGTTTCAGCGCCGTTTCCGCAATCGCCGCCCACTCGTCCCACTCCATGCCGAGCCTGTTCATGCCTGTGTCCAGTTGCAAGCCGAACGGATGGCCGGGCAGCGCTTCCAGATGGCGGGTGATCTGTTGGATGGAGTTGAGCATCGGTGTCAGGTGCAGATCGTGGATCATGTCCGTGTCACCACGCATATGCCCTGAGAACACGCTGATTTCCGGACCCGGACCCAGTGCCTGACGCACGGCGGCCCCTTCTTCGGCGACGGCCACGAAAAACTTGCGTACGCCAGCCTGTGCCAGCGCCTTGGCCACCCGTCCGGCACCAAGCCCGTAGCCGTCTGCCTTAACGACGGCGGCTGTCTCGCAGTTGGTATAGTGATCGAGCGCGCGCCAGTTGGCGATCAGCGCATCGAGGTCGATTGTCAGGTGTCCGGTACTCATGCGCCGTCTTGTGGCAGGGCTTTGAGGTTGTGGCAAGTCCGGCAGAGCTGCGCGTCTGGCGACGGTGTCCTGCGCGCCGCCCCGTTGGTGTGTTTTTGCATCATCACCGGGGTCAGGGCGGCTGGTTTGTTATTCAGGCGCGACCTCTGCTGTGCTACCGACCAACCCGTAGCGTTCCAATTCTTCGGGGGTGAGCAGGTAAATCTCATCTGGTGGTGTGACCAGTGCGTGCTGCATGATCAACGGGTCGATGCCCATGTCATCAAGATACGCCATGACCTCTCCCTGACCGCGTTGGATGTCTTCCACAGCGAGAAAGGCGGGCAGGGCGGTGTTCTCGCCGAAGAAATGCTGGTGAACACCGACCAGCGCCCCGTCTTCCACTGTCCGGTTCATGCCTGCCGCTAGAAGATAGGGGCAGGCCGACAGGCAGATGTCGCTGGCTGTCATCGCGCTGTTCATTTCCAAACGCCGCATTTCACGACCGATGGCCAAAGCGTCCTGTACAGAGCCTCCGGGACTGTTGAGATAGGCCTGCACCGGTGTGGTTTGATTGTCTTTGAGAAAGTCGAGGAACCGGTCAGCGTCACCTGCTCCAATCTGTCCCGTGATGGTGACTGTAGGTTCGTTGTTCCAGCTGACGTATTCGAACAGCAGACGCGATGGCATGTCTTCTGTCACGGGGATTGGACGCGATCCGGGGCGGGCCTGCCGCGGTGTGATGTCGGACGGATCATAGCGACGGGTCTGATCGCCGGGGCCGAGTGGTTGGGTCAGTTCCGGCGCGGAGGACGGGAAGGCGATTTGTGGCAGTACGCGGATCAGATCGCCCGATAGCAGAACAGCTGCGAAGACGAGTTGCAGGCCAAACACCCAGCGCAGAATGCGCGTTGTGTCATAGGTTTTCATTCTGCAGGTGTCTTTCGGTCAACTTCCTTTAGCGGCACGGGTGGCGCTGGCGGGTGTCGCTGGTCAAGTGACTGTTCCATATCTCGGATCGCGCCGACCGCCGCGCGTAATTCGGCGAGTGTGAGGAGGTCCTCGGTCGCAGCGCCCTCGCGACCGGCACGGATGGCGGCTTGCGTAATCGTGACGATCAGAACCAACACAGCCGGAAGCAGGTCAATTGCGATGGCTCCGGCCCAGCTGGGCACAAAGTTCCCGGCATATTTGATCACGGCATCCGCCGATGACAGTGGCGTGTATGTCGTGTCTTGCGGTGGCTCCATCGACAGTACTGCACTTGCAGCCGCGGAAAGGCCATCGGCCCGCTGTGCAAGGACCGTCATGACAGAGTCGATGGTTGCTTGCTGGCCATCACGCGTGTCCTGATTGGCCCCGTCAAGTTGCGGGAGCACGACCGAGTTCTTGAGATCGTTCGCGGCCCGTTCGACAAGGGGTGCGACAGACAACTGGCGCAATTGCGTGATCACGTTCGCCAAGCGCACGGCTTCTTCGGAGAAGAGAACGGAGCGCGCTTCGACCGGACCTTGTTCGACTGTCAGCGCGCGCATTCGCGACAGGATCGCATTGCCTTCGGCGAAAGCCGCTTCGACGCGCGGTTGTTGATCGGCGATCTGCTGTTCAAGTGAAGCCAGTTCATCGGTCTTTTGTCGCAAGAGCCGGAAGACCGCCCCTTGGCCTGCAAAGCCGGACAACTGGCCGGTCGCTTCCTGTTCGGCCAGATCCTGAAATGACTGGCGCGTGCGTGCGACGTCCAGCACAAGCGACTGCCCTGATTGTGCGATCTCGTCCGCCCGTTCAAGGGCAGCCTGATAATCCTGCACGGTTTCCGCCAGATGCTGTTCGACGGCTGCCGCACCAGCGAGGGCCGCCGCGTTCAGCCAGGATGACATGGCGATGATCGCGCCTGACCCCAGCAGCATCGCGATGAATAGTCCGATCCGCGATGCTGCCGTACGCACGACGGGGAGCAGTTTCATCATGTAGGACCAGAAGACGAAAATGCCGACAGACACGGCGACTGAATAGGCGAGCGCTGCGAAGATCGACAGCGCGCCATTGTCATCCAGCAGTGAGGAGACGCCAAGGTACGTATAGATGCCGGATGCAACGGCGAGTACACCGAGTGCTGTTCCCGTAATCGTATCAAGCCAGCCAAGGTTCGTTTCCAGTTCGTGCGCATTGCGCACATTGCGGGCCTCTGTCCGGGATAATGGTGCGTTCGTCATGTCGTCCCCCTGTTCCCGCAAAAGATAGGTGTGGCAGACGGGAAGGGCAAATCACACAGTTGCGGGCACCCGCCGACTCCTGATTTGCTCGGCTACTGAGCGCAGGATAACCACATGGAACAAGGCATTGGACGATGCGCCCGATGTGATCGGCCTAAGACTGTCCAGCACGCGCTGGCTGCACAGAACGGCACCGGTCGGCGCAGAACGGGACCGGACGATTTGGTTGGTCCAGACCTGCGGACCATCAAGCGGCTCGTCCGAAAGATCGCGCATTATTTTCTGAAAGCCGCGGAATGGCGCGGGCGTGAAAGATCAGGCGATCTAGAAGTTTCGGTCGCCAGCGTCCTGCTGCCACGGCTTCACGAGATTGCCAAAGCGTGTGAACTTGCCTTCGAACGAGAGTTCAACATGGCCGATCGGACCGTGACGGGCCTTGCCAATCACGACTTCGGCCTTGCCGTGCAGTCGCGCCATTTCTTCCTGCCAAGCGGCCATCTTCTCCATCTCGTGATCGCCGGGTTTTTCGCGTTCTTTGTAGTATTCTTCGCGGTAGACGAACATAACGACATCGGCATCCTGCTCGATCGAGCCTGATTCACGCAGGTCGGAAAGCTGGGGGCGTTTGTCTTCGCGGTTTTCAACCTGACGGGACAGCTGGGACAGCGCGATGACCGGGATGTTCAGTTCCTTTGCAATCGCCTTGAGTCCCATCGTGATTTCCGAAATTTCGTTCACCCGGTTTTCACTGCGGCCCGTGCCGCGCACAAGCTGCAGATAGTCCACCATCAGCACATCAAGCCCATGGGTTCGCTTCAGCCGACGCGCGCGGGCAGCCAGTTGCGAAATTGGCAGAGCAGGCGTGTCGTCGATAAAGAGTGGGCAGGCTTCAAGGCTTTTGGCGGCATCGACGAAGCGGCGGAATTCGGCTTCGGTCATGTCGCCGGATTTGATCTGCGTCGACGGGATTTCTGACGCCTCGGACAAAATCCGAGACGCCAGCTGCTCGGCCGACATTTCAAGTGAATAGAAACCGACAACCCCGCCGTTGATGGCACCTTCGGTCCCGTCGGGTTTCACGCCTTTCTTGTAGGCTTTCGCGACGTTGAAAGCGATGTTCGTTGCAAGGGAGGTCTTGCCCATCGATGGCCGTCCGGCAAGAATGACGAGGTCGGATTTATGCAATCCACCCAACCACTTATCAAGGTCGTCCAGCCCCGTAGAAATGCCTGAAAGTTCGCCATCGCGCTGGTAGGCCGCGTTCGCGACGTTGACCGCATCGGTCACCGCCTTGAGGAAACTCTGGAAGCCGCTTTCGGACGTGCCTTGTTCGGCGAGTTGATAGAGTTCCTGTTCGGCTTGAACGATTTGTTCCTTGGGTTCGGATTCGACATCGACCTTGCGGGCCTTGGCGGCGACGGTTTCGCCCAGAGCGATCAGCTCGCGCCGGATCGCAAAGTCATAGATCATCTGTGCGTAATCGCGTGCCGCGAAGGCGGAAATCGCCGCACCCGCCAGACGGGCCAGATAAGCAGGTCCGCCAAGTTCCTTGAGGCCTTCGTCGTCTTCCAGAAATGCCTTCAGCGTTACGGGGCTGGCCAGCGCATTCTTTGCAATCCGATTGGCCGCAGTTTCAAAAATACGGGCGTGCACAGGATCATAAAAGTGCTTGGGGCCGATGATGCTGGCAACCCGGTCATAGATGTCATTGTTGGTCAGGATGGCACCCAGAAGCTGTTGTTCAGCCTCGATGGAATGCGGCATCGTATCTGCTTCAGCGGCCTGGATTCCGGTTGGATTGAATGCAGTAATCTCGTTCATTTGCCTGTCCCTGTTGCCCCGCTGCATGTCCTACACATGTCTTCTGGTCAGGGCTATATTGGCGTTTTCGTGCATAAGGCGCGAACAAACCTGTGGGCAGGATGTGGATAACTCAATCAGCCCCAGATGTCGCGGTACACTTGCGCCGTTTGACTACATCTATCACGTGATTGCGATTCTTTGAACCTCCGATCCACACCCCTGTGGACAAGAAAATCACGCAGGCACCCAACCGGAAGGGTCGCGCAGATAGGCCTCAACAGTTTCAAGGGTTTGCGTGTCATAGGCCCCGCGCGCCTTGGCTTCGGCAAGCACATCCCACCATGTACAAAGGTGAACCAGCTTCACCCCGTGATCGGCAAGCGCCTTTTCAACGCCGTCAAAGATTCCGTAGAAAAAGATCACGGCGGTGGCGTCGCAGGTCGCACCTGTTTCGCGGATTGCGTCCACGAAGGACAGTTTGCTACCGCCATCTGTCGTAAGGTCTTCTACCAGAAGGACGCGCTGGCCTTCTTGCATCACGCCTTCGATCCGGGCGTTCTTGCCATAGCCCTTTGGCTTTTTGCGCACATAGGTCATCGGCAGCGCGAGCCGTTCAGCCACAAGGGCGGAGAACGGTATGCCTGCGGTTTCGCCGCCTGCGATGTTATCGAAGGCTTCGAACCCGCATTCGCGCATGACCGTCACAGTGAGAAAATCCATCAGCGTGCTGCGGATGCGCGGAAATGAGATGAGCTTGCGACAGTCTACATATGTCGGGGCTTTTTTGCCCGAGGCGTGAGTGAACGGTTCCTTGGCGTTAAAAGAGATCGCACCGATTTCCAGAAGCATTCCCGCGCTCAGTTTCGCAATTTCGTCTTTAGTCGGGAACGAGGAAGGGATCATCGCGCTGTCTTTCTGTTGATTTGGGAAACGGGGACGTGGTGCCGATCATTCTTACGTTTCGACCGACCAATGGAGCGGGAAACCAGGATCAAACACTGTCACCGGGCCTTCTGCAGTTTGGATATTTTCCGGGTAGGAGACCGGTTCACCTTTGCGTAACGTGATTTTCTCTGGATTCGGTTCGAGACCGTAAAAGAGTGGGCCGTTGAGCGAGGTGAATGCTTCCAGCTTTTTCAGGGCTCCAGCCGCGTCGAAGACTTCGGCGAGGCAGGACAGCGTGTTTGTTGCCGAGAAGATACCGGCACAACCACAGGGCTGCAGCTTGAGCGGGTCAAGGTGCGGTGCGCTGTCGGTGCCAAGAAAGAAACGTTTGTCACCCGAGATTGCCGCCTGCACCAGCGCTACGCGATGCTTTTCACGCTTGGCGACCGGCAGGCAGTAATAGTGGGGGCGAATGCCGCCGGCCAGTATGTGGTTGCGGTTGATGATCAGGTGGTGGGTCGTGATCGTGGCCGCAAGGTTACGAGGCGTATCGCGCACATAGTCCACAGCGACATCGGTCGTGATATGTTCCATGACCACCCGCAGGTCGGGATTTTTCTTGCGGATTGGCTTCAGAACCTTGTCGATGAATGCCGCTTCTCGGTCGAAGATATCCACATCTGAATGAGTTACTTCGCCGTGCACGCAAAGCGGCATACCAATTTCGGCCATCACATCGAGTACTGGACGGATCTTGTCAAAATTACGCACGCCGGATTGGGAATTTGTTGTGGCACCTGCAGGATAGAGTTTCACAGCGGTCGCGATGCCGTTTTCGTGGGCGGCGGCCACATCAGCCGGGTCAGTGTCTTCTGTCAGGTAGAGCGTCATGAGCGGGGTGAACATGTCCCCAGCGGGCACTGCCGACATGATCCGACCACGATAGGCGTTCGCCTGTTCGGCCGTGACAACCGGTGGGACAAGATTGGGCATGATGATCGCCCGTCCGAAGTGCCGCGATGTTTCTGGCAGCACAGCACGCAACATGGATCCGTCGCGCAGATGCAAATGCCAGTCGTCGGGGCGGGTGATCGTCAGTTCTGTGATGTCTTTATCGGGCATGCGACTCATTTACGCCGGATCGGCGAGCATGACCATAGGGTCAGTGCGTCGACACTTGCACCTATGGCGCGCCCCGCCGCATAGTGGTTCAAACGCAATTCCACCTTGGGAGATTGAGGATGCTTGGATTTCTTATCGCTGTTGGGGCCGGGTTTCTTGTGCCGGTGATCGAGGGCGCTGTTGGCGAAACGATTGCAGAAAGCCTGCGCAAACACATGGAACTTGAGATGAGCGAAACCCGCGTGATTTCGCTTTTGATCGCGTTGATTCTCGCATCCTTGCTTGCACTCGCGCTGCATAGCGGCAACGCGTTCAGCATCGCGCTTGGTCTGACCATCGGATACTTTGGATTGCGCATCATTGGGATCATCAAAAAAGCGATTGACGGCAAGTAGATGAAAACTGTGATTTCGAATGCGATGATTTGTACCGGCATCACTGGTGCGTTTTTGTTTTTGCCGATGACACTTGCGGCACAGGATCGTTGCTTTACGGCCCGCGATCTGGCGCGCGGTGTTACCATAACATTCGAGGCCGGAGATACGCAGACCCTGCGCCGGATCGGCAACGGCCACATCGAACGGATCGAATTCAGTGATAACCGCGCGCCGACGCGCTTTGTCGGGCCTTATGCGCTATATGTTATCGAAGAAGTTGCACTTGAAAATGGTCGGCCCATCGCCAGTGATCTGTTGAAGATCGAGTTCGACGCACCTTTGGACAGTTTGCCCAAACCAAAGACCGGGACCGCGTGGCAGGGGCGTACAACGAATGTGTTTTCGGATGGCTCATTGCGTCCGGAGGTGTTCAGTATAAATGTTGGTGCGCCGACAACTATTGACCTGTCGGGCTGTACATACGACGTGCTTCCGACAGAGGTGCGCTATGATTGGCCGGACGATGGTGGGGGCCTGACGCTGACCTATGATTATCTTCCGGCCCTTGAGGCCGGCTATCTGTTGATCAGCCAGACAGATGGTGAAGCGCCGGCGTCATCTCCGGCTATCAGCCTGACACGCCTTAGCAAGTAGTCTTATTCAGCAGCTTCTGGTGTGAGGGGCCGTGAAGGTGTGATCCCCTGACTGGAAAGTTCTTTCAGCTTTTCGGCGAAGTATGGATCGTCTGACTGGCGAAGCACGAAGGCGCAGACGTTTGCGGCCAGTTGCTTGTGTCCGGTCTGAAATGCTCTTTGAAAGAGCGTGCGCACCACCGTCTTTTGATTCCACCGCGCGCGCATCGCCTTGGCGAACGCCTTTGCCGTCAAGGTGCCGTTCATCGCGTCCCGGATCAGTTGATCGTGGATTCCCATTGCATCGAAGGCGGCATCGATCCGCCAGCTGAGACTGTGGCACCGCAGCTGTGTAACGTTCTTGCGGGTGAACAAGGCGGCATGGATCGCATCGTGCCTTTGCGCCGGATCGAATGCTATAAAGGTGTGGTTGGAGCCATCAATCATATCGGGTGCGTAACCGTAACGGCTCGTGAAATCTGTGCGGCGTTCGCTTCTGTATCGTGGGTCAAAGCCTGCAATCCGCGGGTCAAGGGTTGCTTGCGGGCGTAGTGCAAGCACTGTCGCGCCGGGTGCGGCCACGCTGTACGTGGCAGCCGCATAGCCACAGCTATGTGCCCCGTGAAAAACGACATTGTCGAAATCTTCAAAGAAGCCGTCATCAACAAGACGGTCGAAATAGCCATACACTGCAGGGTGGCGGAACCAGCTTTCTTGCTTTGCGACCAGACAAAGCACGGACCAGCCGTCCTCGCGGGCAAAGCGGAAACCGCGCGGTTCCGCATCCGGATTCAATTTGCTGATCGTTTCGTAAGTTTCAAAGGTGACGAGCAGTTTTGGACCGGCATCTAGGAATGCCACCATGTGATCGTCGCCAAGCGGTTCGAAATAGCCGTATTCCTCGGCTATGTCGTCGATCCGTTCTTCCCAAGTGGCGACATCGAGCTTGGTGAGATCAGTTTCAAAGCTTAACGCATGATCAGTCATTGCTGTTCTCCACTCGCTATGTCCTGTCGTTCAAGACCTTTGGTTTTGCCGTTTCTTTGCGGCGAAAGTGGGCATCGGTTGCGCCACTTTTGCGGCTATTGATCGTCAAAAGAACGCCTGCAATCCCGTTTGAGCACGACCAAGGATCAGGGCGTGGACGTCGTGTGTTCCTTCATAAGTATTCACGGTTTCCAAATTTACCATATGTCGCATGACCTGAAAGTCTTCCGAGATGCCATTGCCGCCGTGCATGTCCCGTGCGTGGCGGGCCACGTCGAGAGCTTTTCCGCAATTATTTCGTTTCATCAGGCTAATCATTTCAGGGGCCGCTTTGCCGTCATCCATCAACCGTCCTACCTGCAATGCGCCTTGAAGCCCGAGCGTGATATCGGTCTGCATGTCTGCTAGTTTCTTCTGGAACAGCTGTGTTTGCGCCAGCGGCTTGCCGAATTGCTTACGATCGAGGCCGTATTGACGTGCTGCGTGCCAGCAGAATTCGGCGGCCCCCATGACCCCCCAAGCGATACCGTAGCGCGCACGGTTCAGGCATCCGAAAGGCCCTTTGAGCCCCTGAACGCCGGGCAGGAGCGCTTCTTCGCCGACCTCAACACCATCCATCACGATTTCACCCGTGATTGAGGCCCGCAAAGACAGTTTGCCGTCGATCTTTGGCGCGCTGAGGCCCGTCATGCCCTTTTCAAGGACAAACCCGCGGATCTTGCCAACATGCGCTTCTGACTTGGCCCAGACCACGAAGACATCCGCGATCGGCGCGTTCGAGATCCACATCTTCGATCCGGTCAGCCGATAGCCGTTGGATGTTTTCTTGGCGACTGTTTTCATGCCGCCCGGATCAGAACCCGCGTCGGGTTCGGTCAGGCCGAAACATCCGATCAGTTCGCCGGACGCGAGGCCGGGCAGGTATTTTTGCCGCTGTTCGTCCGATCCGTACGCATGGATCGGATACATCACCAAAGAGGACTGGACGGACATCATCGAGCGATAGCCGGAATCGACGCGCTCGATCTCACGCGCGACAAGGCCGTAGGTCACATAATTAGCCCCCAATCCGCCGAATGCCTCGGGGATGGTCACGCCAAGCAATCCGGCTTGTCCCATCTGCTTGAAAATATCGGGTGCCGCCTTCGCTTCACGGTAGGCTTGCGTGATACCCGGTTGGAGCTTTTCTTGTGCAAAGGTGCGTGCTGCGTCGCGCAGCATGCGTTCATCCTCGCTCAGCTGGTCTTCGAGCCGTAGCGCATCCGACCAATCGAATGGTCCAAGATCGGGTCCGAAACCCGCAGCTTTGATTGGCGCTTCATGATTCATGGTGATCCGTTCCTATGTTGGTTCAAATGTAGGACTTTGCGGGCGCAGGGGCAATCGCTGCCTTGACGCCCGCGCTGCCAAGTGCAGTTCTGGTGCGAGGCGGGAGGATTTTAATGCCATTTGACAGTATCGACGATGTTCAGAATGCGCTGGCGAAAGAGAACTATATCTGTGATCGCGCCCTTGCCACTGTCGTATTTCTTGGGCTGAAACTGGGCCGTCCGATCTTTTTGGAAGGAGAGGCGGGCACAGGAAAGACAGAGATCGCCAAGGCTCTGTCATCGGCGTTGGGCCGTCGCCTCATCCGGCTGCAATGCTATGAAGGTCTTGATGCCGCGTCAGCTGTCTACGAATGGAACTTTGCCGCGCAGATGATCGCCATCCGTGCTGCGGAGGGTGGTGCGGATAAGGACGATTTGTTTTCGGATGACTATCTGATCGCACGTCCCTTGTTGCAGGCGATGCAACCCCAGCCCGGCGGCGCACCTGTCCTGCTGATCGACGAGCTTGATCGCACGGACGCCCCGTTCGAAGCATTTCTGCTGGAAGCCCTTTCGGACTTTCAGGTCACAATCCCCGAGCGTGGAACGATCAAGGCCCCCACGCCGCCCATTGTCATTCTGACATCCAACCGCACCCGCGAAGTGCACGATGCATTGAAACGGCGTTGTCTTTACCATTGGGTGGATTATCCGTCGTTTGCCCGAGAAATGGAAATCTTGCATGCCCGCGCCCCGGAAGCCAGCGCAGCGTTGAGCCGCGAGATCGTGGCTTTCGTTCAGCAGTTGCGTAAAGAGGATTTGTTCAAAAATCCGGGTGTCGCGGAAACGATCGACTGGGCCAAATGCCTGCTTGCCCTCGATGTGATCGACCTTTCGCCAGAGGTGATATCTGACACGCTTGGGGCCATCCTGAAGTATCAGGATGATATCAAGAAGCTCCAAGGGTCCGAAGCCAAACGCATTCTTGACGAAGCGCGTGACGCATTGCCGGCCTGATGCAGTTTCCCGCATTAGCTCTGCCGGATGACCCGAAACTTGCAAATAACATTGCGCACTTTGCGCGCGCGTTGCGGCGTGCCGGTTTGCCCATTGGGCCGGGTCGCCTGAAACACGCCATTCGCGCTGTTGCTGCTGCGGGGTTCACCCGCAAAGAGGATTTCTATTGGACTTTGCACAGCAGTTTCGTTTCCCGACCCGAACACCGGTTGATCTTTGCGCAGGTGTTCCGGCTCTACTGGCGCGATCCGCAATACCTTGAGCACATGATGTCTTTTTTGACACCGGCGGTGCGCGGCGTACAGGAAGAGCGCTTGGCCCAGCCTGCTGAAAGGCGCGCAGCGCAAGCCCTGCTGGACGGGCAAGTCCCTGATCTGCCCGAGCAGCGCGAAGAGCCCGAGACTGAGATCGACATTGATGCAAGTCAGACGGCTACGGCAATAGAGCGGCTGAAGACGCTTGATTTCGAACAAATGAGTGTGTCGGAGATGGCTGCAGCCAAGCGCATTCTTTCAACCCTTCGATTGCCGATCCCGCCTTTGATGTCCCGTCGCACCCAAGTGCGCAAAGGTAATTTGCCGGATTGGCGACAAACCATGCGGCAGGCTATGCGCAAAGGCGGTGAGGTGCAGGCCTTTGCCACGCGACGCCGCCGCACGCGCTATCCCAACCTTGTCGTTCTTTGCGACATTTCTGGGTCCATGTCGCAGTATTCCCGCGCGGTACTGCATTTTGTTCACGCTGTCAGTCAGGCCCATGGGCAGGGCTGGGCAGAGGTCCATGCCTTTACCTTCGGAACCCGTCTGACGAATATCACCCGCCATCTGAAAGCCCGCGACGTCGATGATGCCCTGAAGGCCGCAGGCGGCGAAGCACAGGACTGGGAAGGCGGCACACGCATCGCTGCCTGCTTACACAGGTTCAATAAGGACTGGTCGCGAAGGGTTATGGGGCAGGGTGCCGTAGTCCTGCTGATCACAGATGGGCTGGATCGCGATCTGACTTATGATCTTGGACAGGAAATGCAGCGTCTGTCTCTGACCGCTCGCCAGGTTATCTGGCTGAACCCATTGCTGCGCTGGGACGGGTTCGCACCAAAGGCCAGCGGCATCGCAAAGATGTTGCCGCATGTTTCCCATTTTCGCGCAGGTCACAACATCGCGTCCCTTTCCGGGCTGGCAGATGCATTGACACGGCCCGAAGATGCTGGCGAAAAACACAGGCTCATGCGATTGTTATGAGATGGCCCGCAACCCATCAGATTGGATCACCAGATGACACCGGACCACCTTTTGCCGCTGACAGCGTTGGATTGGCATCGTGCCGGTCGCAAGGTCGCTGTTGCGATTGTTGTTGAAACCTGGGGGTCGGCTCCGCGAGCTGTGGGGAGCTGGCTGGTTATTGACGAAGACGGGACGATGGCGGGCTCTGTTTCGGGGGGGTGTGTCGAGGGTGCGGTGATTACAGAAGCACTCGAGGCTATGGCGGACGGGCGCTCGCGTTTGCTGGACTATGGCGTCAGTGATGATGAAGCCTTTGCCGTCGGTTTGGCATGTGGGGGTCGCATCCGCGTTCTGGTCGATCCCGTTGGTTCTGTGATGCCGGTCGATCTGCTGGAGGCGTTGGCGACGCGTCAACCGATTGCCTATGTTGCCGCGATTGGCGGGACGGACCGTGAAACGGCGCAGCCAGCGGACTATCCAGACCGGTTTCGCTTTGATCGGTCTGGCCTCTCAGAAGATGAGAAGACATATGTCGGCGTTCACAATCCGCCTTTGCGCATGATTGTCGTGGGCGCCGTGCACATCGCCCAAACGCTGGTTCAATGTGCGCGGTCCTGCGGTTTTGCCCCGATCCTGATCGATCCGCGTGGCGCATTCGGGTCGGCTGCGCGGTTTCCGGACGAGACGATCCTTGATGGCTGGCCGGATGAGGAGATGGCGGCCTTGAAACCGGATGCACGTACTGCGGTGGTGACGCTGACCCATGATCCCAAGCTGGATGATCCGGCGATCATGGCGGCCTTGAAATCAGATGTATTCTACCTCGGGTGCCTTGGATCGACCCGCACCCATGCAAAGCGGGTCGCACGGCTGAAAGAAGCAGGATTCACGGAGGCCCAAATCGCCCGCATCCACGCGCCTGTCGGCCTTGATATTGGCGGGCGTGCACCGGCGGAAATTGCGATCAGTATCATGGCGGAGGTAATCGAGAGCCTGCGCAAAGCCGCATGAAATTCGGTCCTGTTCCGGTCAATGACGCGCTAGGCGCGATTGCCGCCTACAGCATGCGCGCAGGTGGGCGCACGATCAAAAAGGGTGCCGTACTGACAAAAGCTGATCTGTCGCATCTTGAAACTGCCGGGCTTTCCACGATTACGGTTGCCCGTCTGGATGCCGACGATTTGCATGAGGACGAAGCCGCATCCGCGATCGCAAACGCGCTTGTTCCTGACGGTCCGGCGGTCCATCTGCGCCTGTCCCGCGCCGCAACTGGACGGGTTAATCTGTTCGCAACCAACGAAGGAATTGTGGTCTTTGATCCCGAGCGGATCAATGCATTGAATGCCGTCGATCCAATGATCACGGTCGCGACCGTGCCGCCCTATCATCGGCTACCGAAGGACGGAATGGTCGCGACGATCAAGATCATTTCCTACGGAGTTGCGAAGACCGACATCGCGCGGGCCTGTACACTTGCTCCTCAGGTGGCGCTTGCCGTTGGGCAGTACAGTTCCATCACATTGATTGAAACGAAAACCGACAATCCCATGCCGTCGACAAAGGGGCGCGATGCGCTTGCCGTTCGGGTCAATCCGCTTGGGATTTCGCTGACTGACCGGGTGGTCGTCGCCCATGAGATCGATGCACTGTCGACTGCGCTGCAAGAGGCAAAGGGTGACGTGATCTGCATCCTGACGGCGTCTGCTACATCGGATGCGCATGATGTCGCACCTTCTGCAGTGCGGCGTGCCGGTGGCGCGGTTGCCCGCTTTGGGATGCCCGTTGATCCGGGCAATCTTTTGTTTGTCGGAAACCTTGGTGAAAAGCCCATCGTCGGGTTACCCGGATGTGCCCGTTCCCCTGCTTTGAACGGGGCTGACTGGGTCCTGAACCGGATTCTTTGCGGTGTACCCGTAACGTCCGATGATATCGCCGCGATGGGTGTGGGGGGCTTGTTAAAGGAAATCCCGACGCGGCCACGCCCGCGGGCGGGGTGAACAGCACAAGTCCGTCAGTTTGCAGGTGCAGCGTAAGTCGGTGGTTCCCTGTCCTGCTGACCCGTGGTTAACTCCACCGCAACACGACACTTTGGGAGGTTCGTATGACTGATGTCACAATGACCGTGAACGGGAAATCCGTGTCCGGCACCGTAGAAGGGCGCACCCTTCTGGTTGAATTCCTGCGCGATGATCTGCGCCTGACGGGGACGCATGTGGGCTGTGATACCAGCCAATGCGGTGCCTGCGTGGTACATGTAAACGGGGCAGCCGTGAAGGCATGCACCATGTTTGCGGCAGAGGCGAACGGCGCAACCGTCGACACTATCGAAGGTCAGGCGAACGCTGACGGATCGCTAAATGTCATTCAGCAGGCATTCCAGACGCATCACGGGCTTCAGTGCGGGTTCTGCACCCCCGGCATGGTGATGTCGGCGGCCGCCTTGTTGAAGGACAACCCGAAGCCCAGCGAGCAGGAAGTTCGCGAATATCTTGAGGGCAATATCTGCCGCTGCACCGGCTACCACAATATCGTCAAGGCGATCATGGCTGCGAGCGGGCAGGACGTCAGCGCGATTGCTGCAGAGTAGTCGACTTTTCTGAATAACACGCGATCCGATTTTCTGCGCGAAACATCGTGATCCAAAGGGAGGAATAGAATGCCAAAGGATAATGAAGTCGGCCAAAGCACGGTACGGCGCGAAGACATCCGATTCCTGATGGGCTTGGGCAAGTACACCGATGACATCGCTGTACCGGGAGAGGCCCACGCCTATTTTGTACGCTCTGATGTGGCGCACGGGCGGATCAAGTCGATCGACACCTCTGCCGCGGCGTCCATGCCCGGTGTCCAGACAATTTTCACGGGCGATGATTTCGTTGACGTTGGTGGTAACCCCGCCGGTTGGCTGATCAACAGCCGCGACGGCGAGCCGATGAAAGAACCAAAACGGCCCGTACTGGCCCATAGCAAAGTGCGCCATGTCGGTGATGCCTATGCTGCCGTGATTGCTGATACATTTGAGCAGGCTGAAGCCGCCGCCGAAGCCATCGTCGCCGATATCGAAGAGCTACCGGCCATTGTCGATATGGGCAAAGCCTTGTCGCAGGACAATTTCGTCCATGACGAAATCGGTACGAACCAGTGTTTTGACTGGGGTTGGATCGAAGACAACCGGGCTGCGACTGACGAGGCGATCAAGAACGCGCCTCATGTCACGACGCTGGAGCTGATCAACAATCGCCTTGTTCCAAATGCGATGGAACCGCGCGCATCCACCGGTGTCTATGATCCCGGCACGGGTGATTACAAGCTGTTCACAACCTCGCAGAACCCGCATCTGACGCGTTTGCTGATTTCAGCCTTCGTCATGGGAATACCTGAAAACAAACTGACCGTTGTTGCCCCTGATGTCGGTGGCGGGTTTGGTTCCAAGATCTATCACTATGGCGAGGAGGCCCTTGTTCTGGCGGCGGCCAAGCGGCTGGGACGTCCTGTGCGCTGGGTGGCTCAACGATCTGAAAGCTTTTTGACGGATGCCCACGGTCGCGATCACGTCACCAAGATCGAACTTGCCTGCGACAACGACGGCAATTTTCTCGCGTTCCGTACCGAGACGATGGCGAACGTTGGTGCGTACTTGTCAAATTTCTCGACCGCGACGCCGACGTTTCTTCATGGGACGTTGATGGCAGGGAACTACACGGTGCCGAACGTCTATGTGAACGTGAAGGCCGTGTTTACGAACACGGCCCCCGTTGATGCCTATCGCGGCGCTGGGCGTCCCGAGGCAACATATTCCATCGAACGCGTGATTGATAAAGCCGCACGTGAACTCGGCATGGACCCGATCGAAATGCGCCGCAAGAACTTCGTCAAGCCTGACCAGTATCCGTTCGCGAGCGCGGCAGGTTTGGAATATGACACTGGCAACTATGATGCGCTGATGGATAAAATGGAGCAGGTGGCCGACATCAAAGGCTTTGCTGCACGTCGCGCCGAGAGCGAGAAAAACGGCAAGCTGCGTGGTTTCGGCGTGAATGCCTATATTGAGGCCTGTGGTATCGCGCCATCCAATCTTGTCGGGATACTTGGATCGCGCGTTGGCCTTTATGACGCAGCGACGGTGCGCGTGAATGCGACGGGCAATATTGCCGTCATGGTTGGGGCGCACAGCCACGGTCAGGGTCACGAGACCGTGTTCCCGCAAGTTGTCGCGGACATGCTGGGCGTACCGGGTGAAAGCATCGAAATTGTCCATGGCGATACGTCCAAAATTCCTTTTGGCATGGGCACTTATGGATCACGTTCATTGGCGGTCTGTGGGTCAGCTGTAGTTCGCGCTACGGAGAAGATCATCGCCAAAGCCAAGAAGATCGCAGCCCACATGCTGGAAGCATCGGAAGCGGATATTGATTTTGCAGACGGCAATTTCACGGTGAAAGGCACTGACAAATCAGTTGGCTTTGGTGAAGTTGCGCTCAAGGCCTATATTCCACATCAGTTCCCGATCGAGGATATCGAACCGGGTCTGGAGGAAACGGCCTTTTACGATCCGGCAAACTTTACCTATCCGTCCGGGGCTTACAGCTGCGAGGTCGAAGTTGATCCCGATACCGGAAAGGTCACCGTGGACCGCTTTACGGCTGTCGATGATTTCGGCAACGTTATCAATCCGATGATCGTGACGGGCCAGGTTCACGGCGGTCTGGCACAAGGGATCGGGCAAGCGCTGATCGAAAACTGCGCCTATGACGCCGAAGGTCAGCTGATCTCGGCCAGCTATATGGATTACGCCATGCCCCGCGCCGATGATCTGCCGTTCTACACGGTCGATCATTCCTGCGCGACGCCATGCACGCACAATCCACTTGGCGTTAAAGGCTGTGGCGAGGCAGGGGCCATCGGGTCGCCGCCGACAATCGTGAACGCTGTCATCGATGCCCTGCAATCGGGCGGCAAGAACGTGACACATATTGACATGCCACTAACGCCCGCTCGGGTGTGGGCGGCGATGAACGGCGCGTAAGGAGACAGATCATGTACGCATTCGATATCGAAACACCCGCCACGATCGCTGACGCAGTTGCCGCCATGTCGGGGGAGGAAGCACAAGCGCTCGGGGGTGGCCAGACCCTAATTCCGACCCTGAAACAACGTTTGGCAATGCCGGCAAAACTGGTGGCACTGTCACAGATTGCAGAGATGAAGGGCGTCTGCACCGACGATCAGGGCCGGGTCTGCATTGGTGGGGCTACAAACCACGCAACAGTTGCGGCTGAAACGGCAAGTACTTTTCCGGGTTTATCGGGATTGGCCGGCCAGATCGGTGACCCTGCCGTGCGCAATCGCGGCACCATTGGCGGATCGTTGGCCAACAATGACCCGTCCGCCTGTTATCCGGCGGCGGCGTTGGGCACAGGTGCGATGATCATCACCAACTCCCGCGAGATCGCGGCGGATGATTATTTCCAAGGAATGTTCACGACCGCCTTGGAAGAAGGTGAGATCATTACAGAGGTCAAGCTGCCGATTGCGGAAAAGTCGAACTATCAAAAATTCGTTCAGCCAGCGTCGCGTTTTGCATTGGTCGGCGTCTTTGTCGCCAAATATGCGGATGGCGTGCGCGTGGCGGTGACGGGTGCGTCCGAAGACGGTGTCTTCCGCTGGAGCGAGGCGGAAGAAGCCCTTTCAGGCGACTTTTCGGCTGGTGCGATTGCAGACCTGAGCGTGTCTGCTGACGGCATGATTTCGGATTTGCATGGATCGCCTGAATACCGTGCGCATCTGATCAAGGTAATGACAGGGCGGGCCGTTACCGCGGCAAGC
This sequence comes from Cognatiyoonia koreensis, assembly GCF_900109295.1. Taxonomy (NCBI): domain Bacteria; kingdom Pseudomonadati; phylum Pseudomonadota; class Alphaproteobacteria; order Rhodobacterales; family Paracoccaceae; genus Cognatiyoonia; species Cognatiyoonia koreensis. Next base: position 1,375,460 of record NZ_FOIZ01000001.1, on the reverse strand, counting down.
TGAACCGCGCACTTTTGTAGCTTTTGGGCCTCGCTGTAATTCGGCGGGGCCCTTTGCATTTCTACGCGCGGGGGAACAAATCATCGCCTTCAGTGGTTTTGTTCAAAAGTCGTCGCGCTGCTGCGCGGTATTCGCAATCTCAGGAGTGCAGCGTATGGCCCGAGGACGTTCAGCGACATCCCCGACCGATATACCGTCCAAGGGGTGGATGGATATCGGCTGGCGGCTGAAAGACGAGATCGCGGCTGATCGTGTAGGATTAACCGCCGCTGGCGTCGCTTTCTATGGGTTATTGGCGCTTTTCCCCGCAATTACGGCAATCCTTGCGATCGCAGGTTTGTTCATCGATCCCCAAAACATGATTTCCGAGTTGGGCATGCTGTCCCAGTTCATGCCTGATCAAGTGATGGAGATCGTCAAGGGGCAAGCAACAGAGATCGCAGGATCAGACGAAGGTGGATTGGGGCTGATGGCAATTCTGGGCGTACTCTTTGCAATCTACTCAGCTTCAAAGGGAATGGGATCGCTGATTGAGGGTATGAACATCGCCTACGATGAGGACGAGAAACGTGGCTTCATTCGACTGAAATTGACGACGATTGGTCTGACCATTGCGCTGCTTTTCGGTATCGTCGTGTCGTTTTGTGCCATCATATTTGTTCCCTCAATTCTAAGTTTTCTAAGTGAAAGCCGCATTGTCGAACTGGCCGCGTTGGGCGCAATTTGGGTCACGCTAATCTTGCTGACAATCTTCGGATTGTCGTTGGTTTATCGCTATGGGCCATCCCGCGATGCGCCCGAATTCCAATGGGCCTCGGTGGGGGCGGTTGTTGGCTGTACGCTTTGGATCATCGGATCAGCGGCGTTCGCTTACTACGTCGAAAACTTTGCTGGCTACACCGAAAGCTTTGGTGCGCTTGGCGGCGCTGTCGCTTTGTTGATGTGGTTCTGGGTGTCAGCCTTTGTCATTCTGATCGGTGCGGAAATCAACGCCGAGATGGAAGCGCAGACCAAGCATGACACGACAGTGGGTGAAGACCGCCCAATGGGGCAACGCGACGCCACGAAGGCTGACAACCTCGGCGAAGCGCAGACCAGTTAACCAAAGCTGGGACCGAAGGTCTTGAAACGAAAAAAGCCTCGCTCATCGCGAGGCTTTTTTTGCTTCAACCAATCGTGCCTACTTTGCCATAGGACCAATCAGCATGACCATCTGGCGGCCTTCCATCTTTGGAAAGTTCTCGACCTTGCCGGCTTCCTTGGTGTCTTCTGCAACACGTTCGAGCAACTGGCGGCCCAATTCCTGGTGTGCCATTTCCCGTCCGCGGAAACGCAGGGTAATTTTTACCTTGTCGCCGTTTTCGAGAAACTTGAAAACGTTGCGCATTTTGACTTCGTAATCGTGGTTGTCCGTATTGGGACGGAACTTCACTTCCTTGATTTCGATAATCTTCTGCTTCTTACGCGCCTCAGCTTCTTTTTTCTGAGTCTCGTACTTGAACTTGCCATAGTCCATGATCTTGCAAACAGGCGGGTTGGCGTTTGGAGAGATTTCGACCAGGTCCAGACCTGCCTCTTCTGCCATCATGAGTGCCCGTTCAGGGCTTACCACGCCTACGTTTTCACCTTCTGCCCCGATCAGGCGGATTTCTGAGGCCCGTATACGTTCGTTTGTGCGTGGGCCGGTATCGCGCTGTGGTGGCGCGTTGTGGGGTCTGCGTCCTATGGCTCTGTTCCTTGTGCAGTGAATCCAATTGTGCCTTGCAAGCTAAACCTGCGCACGGGCGCCTTCAACCCGCAAAAAAGCGCCTTTGCGCGCCGAATTCCCCGTTTAGTACCGCTTCACACTTCGTAAAGCATCTGACATATGGGCAGCGAGGGCTTATATAGGGCCCAGAAGCTATCAATTTGGAAGGATAGACCCGATGAGAGCGACATTGATCCTGATCGTTGTGGCTGTGCTTGGTTTCTTTGGATACCAATACGGCGTAAATGAGCGATCACCCATGGAAGCGATCGGTGCGTTGACCGGTCAGGCGACAGAGACGGCGGATGACGTTGACGAAGGTACATCAGAAACAGCAGGCGAAGCCGCTGATGCTGTTACTGATGCCGCCGAACCGGCCGTTGAAGCAACAACCGAGGCTGCTGAAGGCGTTGCAGACACTGCGAGTGAAGCCGCTGACGATGCTGCTGAAGCTATTGAAAACATTGTCGAAGAAGCACAGGACGCTGCAGAGGATGCTGTTGATGAGGCAAACGACACGGCGGCCGATGTTATTGAAGGCGTAACAGAAGAAGCCAACGACGCGGCCAACGCTGTTGAAACAGCAACCGACGAAGCAGCCGATGCTGCTGCGGATGCGACCGAAGAAGCGACTGACGCCGCGACCGACGCGACTGAAGAAGCCGCTGAAGTTGTAGAAGGTGCTGCTGAAGAAGCTGCTGACGCAGCAACTGACGAGGCCGCAGAAGTAGACGTTCCTGCAGAAGCGCCTGCTGACGATACACCGCCAGATAACATGGCGAGCCTGTTGACGACTGACGGTTTCGACGCTGACAAAGTGCTTGAGATGATTGACGGGTCGGACTTGTCCACTGTTCAGAAAACGGCGCTGGCCGGTGCTGTCAATGCCGCCAAAGACAACCCCCAGCTTCTGGAAGCGACACTGACGCGCATCAGAGAAGCCATGGGCCTCTGATCAGAGGATTACTGAACGAAGCAGGGCCGCGTCATGACTGACGCGGCCCTTTCTTTTTGCCGAGACTTGATCGGTCAGCCGACGAAAGCTTTTTCGATCACGAATTCGCCCGGTTCCGAGTTTGCCCCTTCGCGCAACCCAGCCTTTTCCAGCAAGGCCTTGATGTCGAGGTTGAACGCCAGCGATCCGCAGACCATCGCCCGATCTGTCGCCGGGTCAAGCGGGGGTATCCCAAGATCTGTAAACAGCTCTCCGTTCTCGATCAGGGTAGTTATACGGCCCATCTTCGGGCTCTCTTCGCGCGTTGTCGTCGGATAGTAGCGGATCTTCTTTGCGAAACCTTCCCCAAAGACCTCTTCCATAATTTCATCCTGCTTGAGATCTTCGATCAGGTTATGGCCGTAGGTCAGTTCTGCGACGTCGCGGCAGGTATGCGTAATAATAACTTCGTCATAGTTCTCATATGTCTCTGGTTCCCGCAGCAGTGATGCAAAAGGTGCAAAACCTGTGCCGGTTGCAAAGAAATAAAGCCGTTTGCCAGGCAGAAGCGCGTCATGCACAAGCGTGCCGACGGGCTTGGGGCGCAGAATGATCTGATCGCCGGGCTGGATGTGCTGCAATTTGGATGTCAGCGGCCCGTCCTGTACCTTGATCGAATAGAATTCAAGCTCTTCATCCCAAGATGGCGATGCGATTGAGTAGGCGCGAAGCAAAGGCTTTTGCTTGCCCGTTTTCGGATCGGGATCGCCCATCAGCCCGATCATCACGAATTCGCCTGAACGGAACCGCAGCGAAGCCGGGCGCGACACCCTGAAACTGAAAAGCTTGTCGGTGTAATGCTGGACGGACGTAACTGTCTGCGCATCGGGCAGGGTGGGCACGGCTTTTGCGGTCGCTGTCGTCACGGGTGTTTGCTCTGTCATATCTCTCATTCGGTCTACATGGACCGCCCTAGGGGTTTAGTCATTGATCTGGATCAGGGAAAGGGGCGCGGGCGGAATAATCCGTTACCCGCGCAGGCGCGCCTGATAATCGTGCGCCTGCCAATTCGCGCGGGCAAGCCACTGGGCTTCGGGCTGGCGTTCGGCAAGGCTTGCGTCAATTTCGACTTCATCAAAGCCGCTGCGACGTGCCATCGCATATTGGTCGGCCAGAATATGTCCGCATGCGCGCAGGCGTCCTTTGAAACCGGCCCGCCGCAAGACAGCGGCAAGGGTGAAGCCGCGCCCGTCTGTTGGGGCCGGAAAATCGATGCGGATCATTGCGGAACCGATCAGGTCTGCCATCGCATCGGGTAATGCGTCAGATGGCACATCGACGCCACGGCAACAGTCGTTTGCGATGGTCTGCGTCATATCAGCAAAACCCTTCGACCAGTCATCACTTGAAAAACCGCTATCGGTTACAATTACGTTCATCAGATTGCCCCCACAGGCGTCAGTGTCGCCCAGTTGTCCTGTATGTTATTCCGCTGCTGTCGCGTGCTGGACTGATTTCGACGATGGAAAGTGAATACCACATTCCGTTTTTTCCATGCCTTTCCAGCGCCCTGCGCGATGTTCTTCAAAGTCGCCCGCACGATGCGTGCACGGCCAGCAACCGATAGAAGGATAGCCTTGTGTCACAAGCGGATGGCGCGGCAGCTTGTGCGCATTCATATATGAGGAGACTTCTTCAGCGCTCCAACGGGCGAGTGGATTGATTTTGATCCGGCGCGACTCATCCTTTTCGAACAACGGAAGATCTACACGTTGCCCGCCCTGATACCGTTTGCGACCGGTAATCCAGCCGCCAAAGCCTGACAACGCCTGTTCAAGCGGTCGCGTCTTGCGAAGATCGCAGCAGGCATCTACATCTGCTTGGTGCAGCAACCCATCGACGTCATGCGTAAAAACGTCTTCACGGGCGGGCGTGATCACACGCACATCGCTTAGACCAAGCTGATCGCAAACCTCTTTCTGATAGGTGAGCGTTTCATCGAACAACATTTCCGTATCAAGAAAGACGACTGGAATTGCTGTGTCGATCTGCGCTGCCATATGGAGCAGCACGACACTCTCGGCTCCGAAAGAGCTGACAAGTGCGATTTGCCCGATTTCCATATCCGACATGGCATGCCGAAGGACCGTTTGCGGGTCACTTTTGCGGTGCAGTAGGTTCCGGCGTTCTGCAAGTTCCTTAAGCGGCATTTCTCTCGGCCTTTTCTGGGTAAAGAAAGTGTTTAAATGGCACAGCGCCCAGACGACGATATGTCTGCAAAAAGGTTTCTTCTGGGCGCTCGCGCACGGCAAGGTATCCACGGACCAGTCTTTCAATAGCCGGAATGATCTCGTCAGCACTGAAACCCGGGCCTGCGCGTTCGCCAATTGTGGCATCTTCCGTACCGTCGCCACCAAGCGTAATCTGATAATTTTCGACGCCCGCGCGGTCGAGTCCGAGGATTCCGATATGCCCGACGTGATGGTGCCCACAGGCATTGATGCAGCCGGAAATCTTGATCTTTAGCGGTCCGATTTCGTGTTCAAGCTTTAGCTCGTCGAACCGAGTCGCGATTTCCTGTGCGATCGGGATGGACCGGGCTGTCGCAAGCGCACAGTAGTCCATACCCGGGCAGGCGATGATATCGCTGATCAGACCGATGTTTGCAGTGGCAAGACCAACATTGCGCAGTTCTGCGTAGATCGCTGGCAGGCTCGCCTTGTGCACATGTGGCAGGATCACGTTCTGTTCGTGACTGATGCGCAGTTCGTCGTGCCCGAACCGTTTGGCAAGGTCTGCCATCACGCGCATCTGTTCAGAACTTGCATCACCTGGCGTTGCACCGTGCGCTTTCAGCGAAATGCTGACGATCGCGTAATCTGGGTTTTTATGTGCCGCGAGGTTTGTGTCGGCCCAGGACCGGAACGCAGGGTTCGCGGCTTTGTGCGCGTCGAAGGAATCAGTCGCGCCGTTTGCGTAGGATGGCGGTGCGAACTGTTCTGAAATCTCTCGCAGCATCTGCTGGTCTACACCTGTAAAATGCGGACGAATCCGGGCGAAACGTGCGTCCACCAGTTCGGCAATTCTATCGATCCCGTGTTCGTGCACAGTGATCTTGATGCGTGACTTGTATTTGTTGTTGCGCCGCCCCAATAGGTTCCAGACGCTGACGACAGCCTCGACGTAGGGCAACAGATCGGCGGCGGGCAGAAAATCCCGCAGCACTTTCCCGATCATTGGTGTACGCCCCAGTCCGCCGCCAACGAAGATGCGGTAGCCTTGTTCGCCGTCTTTTTCTACGATTTGAACGGCAACATCATGTGCGCGCAGTACGGCGCGGTCATTTTCCGCACCGGAGACCGCGATCTTGAATTTGCGTGGCAACGCCTGAAATTCGGGATGGTCTGTCGACCACTGACGCAGAAGTTCGGCAACGGGCCGCGGATCAGCGATCTCATCTGCCGCTGCACCCGCAAAATGATCCGCCGTCACGTTCCTGATCGTATTTCCGGAGGTCTGGATCGCGTGCATTTCCACGTCTGCCAGCGCGTCAAGAATATCTGGCACATCTGGCAGCTTTGGCCAGTTGTATTGGATGTTCTGGCGAGTGGTGAAGTGCCCATAGCCCTTGTCCCACTTGTCAGCAATGTAAGCCAGCTGGCGCATTTGCGCGCTGTTGAGCGTGCCATAGGGGATTGCCACGCGCAGCATGTAAGCGTGCAACTGAAGATAAAGGCCGTTCATCAGGCGGAAAGGTTTGAATTCATCTTCGGTCAGGGAGCCATCGACGCGCCGCGCGACCTGCGCGCGAAACTGAGAGACACGTTCGCGCACGAACGCTGCGTCAAAATCATTGTACTTATACATTTTTCAGGTTCGCTTGCTTGCCGTGGTCATAGTTTGAGGGGCCGCGTGTGCGGAACGCCTCGCGGAAATGAGTTGGTGTCGGTCCATTCGGGGAAGGTGTGGCATCTGCGAGGTAAGCGCCGGCGATCTGATCAGCGCGTGCTTTTGCCTCGAGCAGACGCAGTTCGGCGTGCGCCTCGTCCGTCATCAGCTCTGCCTTGCTCATGTCGCGTGTCCACTGATCGTCTTCGGTCAGCCAGACCGCGTCACCTTCCAGAAGGGCGTTTGCGGTGACGACTTTGGGGGTAAAGGCTTTGGGCATCAGGCCAGTTCCTCGTATCTTTGCGTTAGCGCAGCGGCGGCGCGTGGGGCCAAACCATAGAAGGTCAGGGCAGGGCCGGTCAGGTTTGCGGTGCTCATCGTCGGTTCCATTTCGCCCAGAGACGTCACAATGACGCGCTGATCGCTGCGGCTGACATTTTCGATGATCGTGACGGGCGTTGCCGGGTCTGCGCCATGCATCAAAAGTCGTCCCTGAATGAAGCGGGCGGATTTCTTGCCCATGTAGATTGCTGCGACCTCACTGGGGCGGGCGAGCGCCTTCCAGTCGTGATCGGCATAGCCGCGCGTGTCATGGCCGGTAATCAGCCGCACAGCAGAGTTACGGTTCCGCTTGGTGAGGGATTGGCCGATATTTGCAACGGCTGCAGAGGCGGCGGTGATCCCCGGCACGATCCGGTATGAGATGCCGGCACCTTCAAGCGCTTCGATCTCTTCATCGAGACGACCGAACACGGTCGGATCACCGGCTTTCAGACGGACAACATGTGCGCCATTCAGCGCGTGCTCTACGATCAACGCGTCAATATCTGATTGTTTGGCCGCCTTGCCGAACCCTTCCTTGCCAACGTCGATCATCGTGGCCTCGCGGCGGGCGAGTTCAAGGATTTCACTGGTCACGAGGCGGTCGTAGATCACGACATCGGCTGCGTCGAGCGCCTTGCGGGCTTTCATGGTCAGCAATTCGGGATCGCCGGGTCCGGCACCAACAAGATCAACGTGGCCGACGTTGGTATCGGTCATGACATGGCTATCAAGCAGCGTGCCAAGGCTACTCAGAACACCCGCTTCGCCGGATGTCTCGATCGCTTTCGGACCTGCCGAGAAATAGAAGTCTGACCAAAAAGCTCGGCGCTTGCGTCCCATTGGCAGGACGTCGACTGCGTGGCGGAATGTTTTTCCGATCCGCGCCAGCATGCCAAGCTGGCTTGGCAGTTTTTCTTCCAGATCAGCCTTGATTGCACGCGCCAGAACTGGTGCGGCACCTTCTGTTCCAATTGCAACGACAACAGGATCACGATCAACGATGGCAGGGGTGATGAATTGGCTGTCCTGCAGATTGTCGACAATATTGACCTTTGCGCCGTCCGCATGGGCGATTGCTGCCACGCGGGCATCTTCTGTCGCATCTTCGTTCGCCGCGTAGAACAGCACGGCGCACATGGCATCGCCGGGTTCAAGCGCGCGCGGCACGAACGTCAGCTTGCCATCGGCGGCCCAAGCGTGAATTTCAGGTGCGGCAACTTCGGCAAAGACGCTGACATGGGCAGTCGTCTTGAGGATCAGACGCAGTTTGGCAAGTGCTGCATCCCCCCCGCCAGACAAAACAATGCGGCGTCCGGCAACGGCCATGAAGACTGGGAAGTGATCCATCGTGCGATCCTCGAATTTCGTCACTGCAATATAGAATATTGTTCTGGTTTTTGCCCATACCTCTGGGTAGATAAGGACATATGTTCTAACTTTCCGGTGGGCTGGGCCGGATATTCCAAGATGCAGGGATAATCGGAATGGCAGTACGTATTGACGAAATGGACAGGAAAATTCTTGCGGCGTTGCAGCGCGATGCCTCGCAATCACTTGACGAAATTGCGGGTGAAGTCGGTTCCTCGAAGACGCCTGTTTGGAATCGTATCAAGAAATTGCGCGAGGCTGGGATCATCGGACAGCACACTGTCATGCTTGATGCTGAGGCGCTTGGATTTGAAGCCTGCTTTTTTGTACTGATCCGTACGTCCGAACATGAAGCGGCATGGCAGCAGCGTTTCTTGGCAGCCTTGAAAGCAAGGCCAGAGGTGCAAGAAGCACATCGGCTGGCAGGCGATATCGACTATATTCTAAAGGTCAGGGTCGCGAACGCACGTGCCTATGACGCCTTCTATCAAGCTTTGATTTCAGAGGTGCGCGTTCACAACGTCACGGCACTGTTGTCGATGGAAGAGATCAAATCGACGGTTGCTCTGCCGCTTTGACCGGCGTCAATCAATTGCAACCATGAGACGGGTGAGCCCGTGGAAGTGATAGACGTCAGCGTAGGCGGGTTGTTCGACAAGTCGAATGCGCGGGCATCTTTCGAACAGAATTTGCAACGCGTGCAGCACTTCGAGCCGTGCAAGCGGCGCACCGACGCAGAAATGGATACCCCCACCGAAGGATGTGTTTGCAGGTCCGGTGCGTTCGGGCATGAAGATTTCAGGGTTTTCGTAAGCGAGAGGATCGCGATTTGCTGATGCCAGCAGGCACCCGATCTGATCGCCTCGTTTCAGCTTTGCGCCAAAGAACGTCATGTCTTCGTAAACCCAACGAGTAAACATGTGCAGCGGCGGATCAAACCGGAAAATTTCCTCGACCGATTGCGGCGTTACGTCATGAACACCGCTTTCCAGCAGTGTTTTTACACCATTCCCGATGGTGTGGACCGTCGCTTCGTGTCCGGCGTTCAAAAGCAGAATACAAGTGCTGATCAATTCGTCCCGGCTGAGTTTTGCGCCTTCTTCTTCTGCTGCGATCAGGGTCGAGATCAGGTCGTCAGTCGGGGCCGCACGCTTTTCAGTGATGAACTCTGCGATGTAGGCGCTGAATTCGCGCGTCGCCGTGGCGGCCGCATCTTCGATCGCACGTGTCCGGCGGGCTTGATACATGGCGACCATATCGTTCGACCAAGAGAGCAACTGCGCGCTGTTGTCTTCGGGAACTCCCAATAACCTCGCAATGATGCGCACGGGTAGAGGGCGTGCGAAAGCATCAAGCAGATCGAAGGGCTCTGTCGGAAATGCGTCAATCAGCATGTTGCTGAGCGCAGTGATGTCAGGCGTCAGGGCCGCGATGCGTCGGCTGGTGAAGGCCCGCAAGACGAGGCCGCGCAAGCGCGTGTGTGTAGGTGGTTCAAGTTCGAGCATCGAATGGGCTTCGCGTGCATAAAACGGTTCAAGGTGTGCAGGCGTGTCCGGTGCCATTTCGGGCGGAACTTCGCGACCCATCCGTTTTTCGCGCAATGCAGCTGTCGCAGACTTGTGCGTCGTTGCGCAGGCCATCCCGTAATCGTCCCACCAGATCAGATCACCCGCAGAACGTATCCGATCATAGAATGGATATGGGTCTTGTACGAAAGCGGGATCGGTGGGCGATTGGTGAAACCTTTTCATGGGCCAGCTTTGCCAAGATCAGCGGATATTCGCAAGCGCGACGACCATTCCGTTGATCCGCGACTTTCTGCCACGTTCGCGGATTCAAATGTCATGCTAATTTCAGCATACCGAGGAATACATGGCTGCGCGGGGGCTGCGGTCCCTTACGGTAAATTCGCAAGGGGGGGCAGTTCATGGCTAAAGGGCTTTTGAGCGAAAACGAAATAGATCGACAGGCGTATGCCTTGGCCGAGCGTCAATTCGCATTGGTCCAGGAAGTGCTTCCCGTTTCTGCAGTCGAAACGCTGGCGCAGGAAGTCGTGCGTCGGCTTGCGTTCCGAATGCCGCGTTCCGCCATGATCGATAGCATGCCCAGCCAGCAAGAAGTTGACCGACTTTGCGCAGCGCTCTTGTCGACAGAAGAAGTCGCAGGCGACCGCATCATACTTGCGGCGCGCCGTGACGGGGCCTCTGCTGAAATCATTTATCTGGGATACGTTGCGGGTGCCGCCCGTAAGTTGGGAACGATGTGGGAAGAGGATCGCGTGTCCTTCGTCGAGGTTACGCTTGCCACATCACGGCTTTACCGGATTATCCGCGGGCTGCGTCACATCCTGGACAGTGCGTCGCTGCACGGGGCGGCAGAACGCCACGTTCTTTTCGCGCTCGTCCCTGGTGATACGCACACGCTTGGTATCGAGATGGCAACTGATTTGTTCCGTCGCGATGATTGGGATGCAGAGCTTTCAGTCGGCGAAACGCATGATGAGGTTGTGGCCCGCACAGAGAGGGATCGTTTTCAGTCAGTTGTTCTGGTGGCCCATTCAGAGCGGTCATTGCCTAACCTGATCAGTCTTGTGCTGGCGCTGCGGATCACGCAGCCGCTGGCGCACCTCGTTGTGGCGGGCAATATCGTCGACCTGCGTGAAGACGTAGGCACGCTCGTCGGTGCAGATGACGTCATCCCCGAAATCCAGTCTGCCGTCGAACGTTTGCGCGCCATCATCGCGGCTGACAAATAAGACCGCCTCTTGCGTTAGGGTCAGCGTTTGGGTTGGATAGCGCCGTCGGAGGGGCGCTATTGCAGCGATTGGGATCATGAACAGGTATTTCGGACGCCGCAGCGCTGTTGCCGTTCTCTTTGTATTGTTGGTCGCAGTATTTGCAGCCGGCGTCTGGCGTTTTGCCTATATTTCCGCGTTGGATCAACTTGCCCGAAAAGGACAGGCAGACCTTGCGCTTGCCGCCGACGGTCTGACAGGGCAGCTTGAACGCTATCGTGAACTTGCCGTTTTGCTGGCGGATCATCCTGATTTGCAGCCTGCCATCCGATCTGGGATTGCGACGGATGAGACAAAGTCGCTGTTGTTGAGCGTCGCGGACAAGACCGGATCGCTCGACATCGCCGTACTGGATTCAACCGGTCGGGAGGTCGCAACAGCGCGGGACGCCGGTCAGGTCGATCACGCAGGCCGCCCCTATTTCGAACGTGCTATGGATGGCGCTTTGGGTGTCTTCCATCTTTTTTCTTCCCGATACCAGAAACGGGCGTTTCTTTTTGCGGCACCTGTTTTTTCCGAGGAGGGCCCTGCCATCGGGTCTGTTTTGGTCACGGCCAACGTTGAGGCGGTCGAAGCTGCATGGCGCGGTGACCGGCCTACATTGTTCTTTACGGACGAACTTGGTGTGGTCTTCCTGAGCAACCGGTCCGAACTCGTCTTTCGTAGCCGAATGCAGAACGATGTCATCGCGGGGGATACGGCAGAATACCCTCCCGATCAGCTGACGCCCTTTATTTCCGTGACGCCAGAGCCGATCGCGGGTCGCGATCTTTGGCGTGTTGATGGTGGACGGTATTTGCCGGAGAAAGCCTTGCATCTTGATCTTCCGATGCCCGTTATCGGGATGGTCGGCGAGGTCTTGATCGACGTTGATCCGGCAGAGCAACTTGCGACATTGCAGGCAGCTGTCGCCGCGGCGTTGTGTCTGACGTTTGGATTGTTGTTATTCTGGGTCGCTGAACGACGCCGCACGCTCGCACTTGCGAACCTACGTCTGGAAGCAAGGGTTGCGGACCGCACGGCAGATCTGGAACGCGTCAACGCCGATTTGCGCCGGGAAATCCTGACCCGCACAGACGCCGAGGCCCAGCTGAAACGCGCGCAGGCCGAACTGGTGCAGGCCGGAAAGCTGTCAGCACTTGGCCAGATGTCTGCTGGTATCAGTCATGAGTTGAACCAGCCACTGATGGCCATCCGGTCCTTTGCCGAAAACGGTCAAGCATTTCTTGCACGCGACAAGCCACAGCAAACGAGCGAAAATCTGGGGCGCATTTCCGAACTTGCCCGCCGAATGGGCCGGATCATTCAGAATTTGCGCGCCTTTGCACGGCAGGAAAGCGCACCCGTGATGGATATCGATATTGTCAGTGTCATACATGCCGTGATCGAGATTTCCGGGCCGCGGGCGCGGCAAGCGGACGTGGATTTGGTGTGGAGTCCGCCACGAACGCCGATCATGGTGCGCGGCGGTGATGTGCGGTTGCAGCAGGTTTTGTTGAACTTGGTCGGGAATGCAATTGATGCGATGGAACAGACTGCCAAAAAGCGGGTCGAGATTGGCGTGGCGGTTGCAGCCCGGGTTGAGGTCACAGTGCGCGATACGGGACCGGGCATTGCGGAACCTGAAAAGATATTTGATCCGTTCTATTCAACAAAGGCTGTCAGCGACGCCGAAGGAATGGGATTGGGATTGTCGATTTCTTATGGTCTGGTTCAGAGTTTCGGCGGAGCGATCCGTGGCCGCAACCACCCCGACGGCGGCGCGGTGTTTACGATCGAACTGGACCGAGCCGCTGCAGAGGTGGCCGCATGACATCTTCGGTCCTGCTTGTCGATGATGACCGCGAAGTGCGAGAAGCACTTGGCCAGACCCTCGAACTTGCTGATCTGTGTCCGATTCTGGCCGGCTCGTTCGTTGAAGCGAAAGACCACATCAATAAGTCATTTGCCGGTGTCATCGTGACCGATCTGCGCATGCCGGGCCGCGACGGATTTCACCTGCTAGAACATGCCCGCACCGTTGACCCCGAACTTCCCGTGATCCTGCTGACGGGCGAGGCCGATGTTCCTATCGCAGTCAGAGCGATGGCTGAGGGGGCACATGCATTTCTTGAAAAGCCATGCGCGCCACAGGATTTGATCGCGGCTGTCGAGCAGGCCCTTGGCCAGCGGGGAAGTGTGCTTGAGGCGCGCCGTAGAAAGCTGCAACTCGAAAGCGGGGATGCGGCTGCGCGGATGCTTTATGGTGTGTCTGATCTTGCCGAAGAACTCCGCTCGCGTGTGCGGGCGGTCGCCAAGACTACGGCAGAGGTTTTGGTGACGGGCGAAGCGGGCGTCGGCACGCCGAAGATCGCCGAGGTCATCCATCTGTTGTCGCCCGTATCGCGACACCCCTTTGTTAAACGTGCGTCCGGTGCCCTTGATGTCGATGCGATCCGCGCTGCCCTGGATGAGGCGCGGGCGGGTTCGCTATTTCTGGACGAGGTCGGCACCTTGCCAAGTGCGACGCAGTTTGCGCTGCTTGATGCGCTTGAAGCCGGTGGCACGGCAAGGATCATTGCCGCAACAACAACGCCACTTGAAAAGATCGTGGCCGAAGGGCGGTTTTCAGCAGACTTGTTCTATCGGCTTGACCTGATGCGCGTCCGCATACCGGCGCTGCGCGAAAGGCCAAGTGACATTCCCGTTCTCTTCGAACGGTATCTTGCGCAGGCGTGCGAACAGGCCGCTTTGCCGGTTCCGCCCGTATCACCAGAAATGGTTGCATCGCTGATGGCGCAGGACTGGCCCGGAAACGCGCGCGGATTAATGTCGGCTGCGATGCGATATGCGCTTGGGGTCGGGGAACCCTTCGATGCCGCGGAGCTTGGTCTGACAGAGCAACTTGGGCAGGTCGAGAAATCGCTTTTGATCGCGGCACTGCAAAAAAATCAGGGCCGCGCAGGGGAGACGGCGGCGGCCCTGAAATTGCCGCGCAAGACGTTCTACGACAAACTTGCGCGGCATGGGATCAAAGCAGAAGACTACCGGAACACGAAACTACCAGTTGATCCTTCGTGAAGGATTGGCCAGTCGGTGGAGGTCAGTTGCAATTCCTGCTCTCCGGGCCATGACAGTTCATAACCGAATGTGATCACCGTCTCGCTGTTTGCCTTCATGTCGAATGTCCACGCTGCCAATCCGCGGACACCTTCTGCGTTCTCCGTCGTTGGCCGAGGGGCGGCGGTGATGTCGACAACAAGGTCTTCGTCTTCGGACACCGGTGCACGGTCATAGATTGTCAGTGGCACGTCATAAGGCAGCACCGACGTTGCGACGAATTCGAAAGCTTCGACCTGCGTATTCGTTGTGGACAGAATGCCATAATCGCCGGTTTCGCGATCCTTGATTTCTGAACTGATCGTGACGCCGTCAAGCGCGCCGAAGGGCAGTGTTAATTCTGCGTCTTGCGCGGTGAATGGCAGGTATGACTGGCCGATGAATGCACCGTCCACATAGGTTGACGCTGCGCCGGGCAGGATCGGTCCGTTAAACGTATTGTCCAACGTCGCATAGAGATACGCGCTTGGGTCAAGCCGTGGAGTTGCGCGTGCCGATACATCGACAGTTGTCCTGCTGGCATCAATCAACAGCTGACGCGTCGTGCCGTCTCCATCGATGTCCGCGGGCTCGGTGATCTTGAAGATAAGCGTGCGACCGCGAGTTTCGAACCGCACCGGTTCAGGCGTTGCTTCTGTCAGGCTACGCATGGGGGCCTGTGCTGTGCGAAGTGGCATGACACCTTGCACATTTACGTCAGCTTCGCCTGCAATACTGTCTCTCATCCTTTCCTCTACTTTCGGGTTCCAAAGGCGGGCGATCTGGCTGGCGAACATTGGCGCATCCATGCGAAGCGAAGGGCGCGCCGTCGACAGAGTAAGCGTGACATCATCCCATGCTTCGCCCGTGTGCTGATGAATGCGGGCGTGGCGTTCGATGTTTAGCGTTGCCTCTTCGCCCTGCGTCAGGCGGAGATCGTAGATTGGCTGCCAACCCGCAGCATCAGTCCGGTATTCAAGGTTCAACGTGCCTTCGATTGCGGTATCTGCAACGATTTCGATCGTCGCAACCGATTTTTCCTGTGCAGGCAAGCGCGTTGCCAGCATACGCTGTTCGAGTTTGTCGATGTCCTCATCAAGGTCGGCGATGTTATCAAACAAATCCTGCTTTTCACGTTCTGCCAGCAGTTTCGCTGTGAGAGCGATGTCCATCTGTTCGGCAAGGACACCGATTGTCTGTCCCCAATCCGTTGCATCGCGCGGTGTGTAGGCGGCCACGTTCACAAGTCTTTGAGGTTCGCGCTCCATCAGGTTTTCGACCATTTTCAGCCGCCCTTCGGCAACGGCGATTTTGAGATCGACGGCCTGAATGTCAAACATCAGATCTTCGCGGCGATCCTCAAGCGCTTCGCGTTCGGCCTCCAACGCCTTGTAGGCGTCGGTGTCGAATTCTTTGCGGGGGGGCAAGCGGCGGATGCGGTGATCTACGGATACGATGCGGAAGGCCGCTGTGCCTTCGCCTGTCACGCGCAAGCTGGTCGCGTCAAAATACATCGGAAGATCGTCGATGATGATTTGATGTTTGCCTGCATCGGCACTGAATTCTGCCTTGCGTGTGATCGTTGCGCCTTCGGGAAAGACCGTGGCGGCGTCGATTGTGCTGTCGCTTTCAATGACAGCCGCGAATGCGGGAAGGGTTGTAAGCATCGCCAGGGCTGTTGTCGCAAAAAGGGTTTTCATTTCTATGTCCTCTGTTTCCGTCTCTGCAGATTCAGACGTCTCTGCTGGCCCGTTCCTTGGGACGGTGCTGAAAAAACTCTGTGCGGATTTTCGCACAGTTATCGCTGACATTTGTGCGGCGTTTCGCCCAAGCGGAAATGCAGGCATGACAAGTATCTGAAATGAATACGCAAATCAGCGGTCGAATTTGCTGTTGTAAGTCTGATCCCCGCACGATCTGATCGCGGTCGAGACCTGTATTCCAACAGGTTGAACAAAGAAATCTGGGAGGATTCTATGAAAGTCTTGAAATCTGTCACGTCGGCAGCCGCTTTGGCCGTTGCCATGGTACCCTTTGCTGCACCAATGGCATTTGCTGATGGTCACACCGGTTGTGACGACGGCGAAATCGTTGTGAAGTTCAGCCACGTAACCAACACAGACCGTCACCCTAAAGGTATCGCCGCAGCGCTTTTGGCCGAGCGGGTGAATGCCGAAATGAATGGCACGATGTGTATGGAAGTATTCCCGTCCAGCCAGCTTTATACTGACGAGCAGGTTTTGGAAGCGATGTTGCAGGGTGATGTCCAACTGGCCGCACCGTCCCTGTCGCTGTTCGAGGGTTTCACCAAGCAGTTCCGCCTTTTTGACTTGCCATTCATGTTCACGAACATCGAAGCAGTTGATGCCTTCCAAGCCTCTGAGGCAGGCCAGGCAATGAAGGACAGCATGCAGCGTCGTGGTTTGCAGGGTCTGAATTTCTGGCACAATGGCATGAAGCAAATCAGCGCGAATGTTCCGCTTGAAACGCCAACAGATGCGAATGGTCTGAAGTTCCGCGTACAGCCATCTGATGTGCTGGTTGCGCAGATGTCCGCACTGGGTGCATCGCCGCAACCGATGGCGTTCGCCGAGGTCTACGGCGCGCTTCAGACGGGTGTTGTGGACGGACAGGAAAACACCTGGTCCAACATCTATGGTCAGAAGTTCTTTGAGGTCCAGGACGGCATCACAGAAACGAACCACGGCATCATCGACTATCTTGTCGTGACATCGACAGATTTCCTCGACAGCCTTGATGCGCCGGTCCGCGAGCAGTTCCTGACCATCCTTCAGGAAGTGACCGATACCCGGAACAGCGAGTCGTTCAAAGTAAATGAAGAAGCCAAGCAAGCGATCATTGATGCGGGTGGCGTTGTGCGTCAGCTGACACCAGAGCAGCGTCAGGCCTGGGTCGATGCGATGAAGCCCGTCTGGGAACAGTTCGTCGGCGATGTGGGTCAGGAAAACATCGACGCGGCACAAGAGATCAACGCATCGCTTTGATCGTCTGATCTAGAACATCCGCGGCCGACGCCGCGCGTGTTCTACAATCATCGTGGCGGGGCCGTCCGATACGGCCCTGCTATCGCACGGGGAGGGGGCACTATGTCTGCGAGCAAGCAGGTCGACCGTGGCCGGTTCGGCAATTTCATCAATACGATTGAAGAAACTTTCATCGCCCTGTTATTGGGTCTGATGGTGATAGTTACGTTCGCCAACGTGTTTTTGCGCTATGGCCGGGACACTTGGGTTACCAACTTGCCGGAACGGCTTCTTGGCATTGAATTTCCCGAGTCGATTATCTGGGGGCAGGAAGTCGTAACGATCCTGTTTGCATGGTTGGTCATGTTCGGCATGAGCTATTGTGTAAAAATCACCGCACACCTTGGCGTCGACGCGGTCACGAATGCCGTTCCGGATAGGGCAAAACGGGTGATGCTTTTGCTGAGCACCGTGGCTTGTGTCGTTTACGCGATGTTGTTGATGAAGGGCGCGTGGGACCAATACGCCAACTATATCAACCTTCCCGAAACGACGGGGCGCTGGTTCCCGACAGGTTTGCAGGAAATGCGGCCACAGGACTATCAGGGCTATAAGCCGACCATTCAGGTGCCAATGATCGAATGGCTCCGCGGTCCGCTGGAAAGCTATCTGTTCTATTGGGAAGACGAAGAGCCGTTCGACAAGCTGCCTATCGCCATACCATATTTCATTATTCCCTTCGGTGCTGCCTTGCTGCTGTTCCGCATCCTGCAGGCGGCCGTCGATGTTGTCCGAGGCAAGCGCGATAGTTTGATCGTCAGCCACGAAGCCGAAGAAGCGGTCGCCGAAGTCGCCGCCAAGTACAAGGGCAACTGACATGGACGTCGTTCTTCTTTTCATGATGATCATCGGCTTCTTGCTGATCGGCGTGCCGATCGCTATTTCGCTTGGCTTGTCGTCGATCATCTTTCTGTTGGTATTCTCGGATACATCGCTCTCGTCCGTCGCCAAAAGCTTTTACGAGGCCATGGCAGGCCATTACACACTTCTGGCTATTCCTTTCTTCATCCTCGCATCATCTTTCATGTCAACAGGGGGGGTGGCAAAACGGATCATCCGATTTGCCATTGCCTGCGTCGGTCACTTGCGCGGCGGCCTTGCCATCGCGGGTGTTCTGGCCTGTATGATGTTCGCCGCGTTGTCGGGATCATCTCCCGCGACGGTGGTTGCGATCGGTTCGATTGTCATCGCGGCGATGACGCAGGTGGGATACACCAAGGAATTCGCCGCCGGCGTGATCTGTAATGCCGGTACGCTCGGGATTTTGATCCCGCCATCCATTGTCATGGTTGTCTATGCCTCTGCTACGGACGTTTCGGTGGGGCGCATGTTCCTGGCGGGTGTCATACCCGGCATCCTTGCTGGTGTGATGCTGATGATCACCATTTTCGTCATCGCAACCGTGAAGGACATGCCAAAGGGGATCTGGCAAGGTTGGGGAGAGATCTGGGCATCCTTCCGTGATGCGGTCTGGGGCTTGCTGTTGATCTTGATCATCATGGGCGGAATCTATGGTCATCCATGGGTTGGCGCGAATGGCGTGTACTGGAAATCAGGTGCTTTCACACCAACCGAGGCGGCTGCCGTTGCTGCGGTGTATGCTTTCTTTGTCGCCACCTTCATCTACAAGGACATGGGGCCGCTGTTCGTGGGAGAGGGTAAGCGTGCTTTGCCTCTTTACCGGCGTCCCTGGGCAGTCCTGACGGCCTTTGTGCATCGGGATACGATCAAGACGGTTTTTGAAGGCGGCAAGCTGACGATCACGTTGATGTTCATTATCGCCAACGCACTGATCCTCAAGCACGTCCTGACGGACGAGCAGGTACCGCAACATATCGCCGAGGCGATGCTGGGTGCTGGTCTTGGGCCTGTAATGTTCTTGATCATCGTCAACGTGATCCTGCTGATTGGCGGGCAGTTCATGGAGCCGTCCGGCCTGCTGGTGATCGTGGCCCCGCTTGTCTTTCCGATTGCGATCGAGCTTGGGATTGATCCCATTCATCTTGGGATCATCATGGTCGTGAACATGGAAATCGGGATGATCACGCCGCCAGTCGGCTTGAACCTTTTCGTCACGTCCGGCGTCGCAGGCATGCCGATGATGAGCGTCGTACGCGCCGCTTTGCCTTTCCTTGCTGTTCTCTTTGTCTTCCTGATCATGGTCACATACATCCCGGCAATCTCGACTTTCTTGCCGACGTATTTCATGGGACCGGAAATCATCATCAGGTGAGTTTAAACCTGGATCACGAAAGAACGCCGCATCGCACGATGCGGCGTTTTTGTTTGGGGCAAGTAGAAACTATCAGGCGTTTTCAAGCGCCGTTACGATGGGTGAGAAGTCATTCGCCTTGAGTGAGGCACCGCCCACAAGTGCGCCATTCACATGTGGTACGCCGAATATCTCGGTCGCGTTGCTGCCCTTGACTGAACCACCATAAAGAATTGCAAGGTCCGTGTGCTTTGCGCGAATATGGGCATGCACCTCTGCAATCTGGTCTAGCGTGGGCACCTTACCTGTGCCGATCGCCCAGAGCGGTTCGTAGGCAATGACAGTATTGGAATCGCTTGCACCTTCCGGGACTGAACCGGACAATTGCGTGTCGATCACGCTCAGTGTGGTTCCTGCCTCGCGCTCTTGCAACGTTTCTCCGATGCAGATCACTGCAGTCAGTCCAGCTGCATGTGCGGCGCGCGCCTTTGCCTGCACAATTGCGTCTGTTTCCGCGTGATCTGTGCGCCGCTCAGAATGGCCAACGATGACTGCCGTCGCGCCTGCTGCCGCGAGCATTGGCGCTGCGATATCGCCAGTATGAGCCCCTGAGGGTTCCGCATGGCAGTCCTGTCCGCCAACCTTGATCGGACCGGCAGCATCCGCCATGTGCGCAACCAGTGTCGCAGGAGGACAGATCAGGATTTCTACCGAAGGAGACGGGTGTGCTGAGGCCAAGGCCTTGATTTGGTCGAGATCAGCCGCAGTTCCGTTCATTTTCCAGTTTCCGGCAGCGATTTTGCGAGGCATCAGTAACGTCCTTTGAACTGTTGTGACCTTGTCCTAACAAGGCTTGCCGCTGCTTGCAAAGTGCGCGAGTTTGCCGCCAGCTGAAAAGGACCACACCATGATCCCTCGCGTTGACGCAGTTGCCTTGATTGATCTGGCTCATCCGGACCATGAAACAGCGCGCGCGTCCACACGCGTCGGCGCAACTGATATCGGGTTTCTCACAGTGTACAATACACCGATTGCACCACAGACTGTGGCCGACGTGATTGCCACATATCGCCGGTTCTTTCATTTGCCCGCGATGCAAAAGGCTGCGGTCGACATGGCGAAAACAGGATCAAACAGAGGTTGGGGCGCACCGGGGTCTGAACAGGTCGATCCCGATGCAAACCCTGATTACAAACAAGTCTTTGACTGCGGGCTCGAACTTGATCTGGCTGATCCATTGCGCGCACTGGATTTGCCAGCTTACGCTCCAAATATCTGGCCTGATACGCCAGAGGATTTTGCGCAGACCTTGCAGGATTACTATACGCAGTCGACTCGTTTTGCGCTCGACCTGCTTTGCGCAATTGCCGATGCCGTTGGCATGGATGGCAGTTATTTCCGCGACAAGTTCACGCGCCCGATGGCACTTTTGCGCGGAAACTATTATCCCGAACGGCCTGCTTGGGCGACTGAAAAGGATTTCGGAATTGCGACCCACACTGACTATGGTTGCCTGACCTTGCTTGCGACGGACGGATCACCCGGTTTGGAAGTCCGCAAGAGGGGGGGTGGCTGGATTCCTGTGGCAGCCCCCGTGGGTGAGTTCGTGATCAATTTCGGGGAAATGCTGGATATCTGGACGGAGGGGTTGATAAAGGCGACGCCACACCGGGTTCTGGGTCCGACGTCAGAACGGATATCGGTGCCGTTGTTCTTCAATCCCAACCATGATGCGAATGTCGCGCCAGAAGGGTCGCCTGGAATTCGGGCTGTCGATCACTTGCAGGCGCGCTTCAACGAAACCTACGTGCACCTTCAATCTAAGACAGGCTAGCCATGCTGATGCGGGCGAGGTCACATGCTGCCTCCGGATCATCAAGGGCGGAATCGGGCAGGGACCAATAGGGCATGTTATGGAACTGACTGCTGCCATCATCGGCCATCGTCGATGCGACATTGCCAAGCGCCTTGAGGTAAATCTGCCCTTCACTGCTGACCAATGCAAAAATATCGCCGTCACGGTACAGACAGATTCCACCAAACATCTTGCGATGTGTCACACCACCCAGCGGCGCAAATAGTTCTTTGGCAAAGGCAATGTCGGCGTCAGAAATGCTCACTTCACGGCGACACCATCTGCGAACTTGATCGACTCGCCGCATCCGCAGGCATCGACGACGTTTGGATTCTTGAATTTGAAACCAGATTCGAGAAGAGAGATTTCATAGTCGATTTCGGTACCAAACAGAAACATTTGGGCCATCGGCGCGATCATCACCCGCGCACCGTCCTGTTCGACCACCTCATCATGTGGATCGACGTCGGTGACGTATTCCATGGTGTATTCCATGCCAGCACAGCCGCCTTTCTTGACGCCGATGCGAAGACCTTTGGAACCGTCCTTTGACATCAGCTTGGCAATTTGTGCCGCGGCCTTGTCTGTGATTGTAACGGGGGACTTCCCCGGAATGCCGAACATATGAAATCTCCTTCCCTGCCAATGTAGGTGGGCAGGGGAGTTTGCTCAAGAGACATCGTCGCGCGGGACGTTATGCCGCCTCGACTGCGGCGCTTGCAGTGTCATCACTGTTGCGGCGGTCTGTTCCGAGGTGTGGCACCAATTCGACGTCACGTTTTGCCTCTTCTTCGCGCAGATGGGCCAATAGAACCTCACGCATCTCGCATTCGACATCCCAACCGTTGCGGGGGTCCGGCACATGAACCGCAAAGCGAACATCCACACCGAATTCATTATGAGCGATCACCTTGCATTCCGGTGTTGTATCGTCGCCAATCCGCTTGTCTTGCGCGGCCCAGTTCTCAAACGTTTTGCGGATCGCCGCGATATCAATCGTATGCGACAGCTTCAGAACGCAATGCCGGATCATATCGGGATCCACCGCGCTGCGATTGATGAATTCGTCAGACACGAACTTCAGAACGGGCACGATCATACGGCTTTGATCCCAGACCTTTAACTGCACATAGGTAAAATGGATGCGTTCGACTGTGCAAAGCTTGTCATCATAGATCAGCTGATCGCCCACGCGGGCGGAGCGATTGAACGAAATTTGCAGCGACGCCAGGATGTTTCCAAGCACTTCGCGCGCAGCAAAACCCAGCACCAAAGTGAGCGCGCCGGCACCTGCCAGCAGTGAAAAGCCGAGTGTTTGAAAGATTTCCGCCTGTGTCAGCGTTATCCCCGTTCCTGCCAATACAGCGACGATCACCACGATACGGCGGAGCGCCGAAATTGACGTTGCAAGTGACCGGCTGTCAGCATGTTCGGGCGAAGACAGATTTTCCACGTCCGCGTCAACGATGCGGGACAAGACGGCGTCGATCACGTTGATGATGAACACCATGAAAGCGATCACCAGCGTCAGGACGACAAGCGGGTTCAGAATACTGCTGATGACACCGGAAACAACGAAGACCTGCGTGCTCATGATCAGTATGACGGCAGCAATAACTGTCAGGGTTGCGGGCAAGCGGCTGCTTTTTATGATCGTGCTCAGGAACTGGCCGACCTGCCTTCTGCTTATGATAGTCAGGATGCGCCACGTCAGATGGGCAGCAATTGCGGCCAGTATTACCATGAATGGCAGCGCGATGATCTCCCACCACAGCAGGCCCAAGCCCGTTTCCGTTTGAAGTGCTGCGGGCAGCATTTTTTCAAACCGGGATGGGCCATACCGGACGAAAAGGGGTTCAATGACGTCTACAGATTGCCTTGAAAAAACCCAAACCGGTTCGCCACCGGTCGGTTGTAGGCGATTGAGACGAAGTGCCACGCGGCGGTCATCGAGGTCCAGAACGCCCAGCAGTAGGCTTTTGCGCGCCTGTCCAGCCATGGCGTTGTCGCTTGGTGCGTTCGCATCAAGCGAGTCAGGGCGTTCAAGTAGGGACTGCCATGAGATCAATACCTTGCGGTCAATGACCGTAGACAGTTTTTCAGCGAGATCGGGTCCGCGTGTAGCACGTTCGGCCAGCGGAATGTCATTGAGGTTGAGGACCTGCGCGGCTGTGGCAAAATCCTGATCTTCGGCAGCAAAGAGAAAGGTTTCGATTGCTGATTGCGGTGTGGATAGATCAATGTCTGCGTCTGTCGCTGGGAGCCCGACATTCAGGCTATCTACCTCAAATACGACAGCGTCCTGTGCAGCAGCAGAGAGTGGGCTTAGAAACAGAAATAGACAAACGAGCCAGCGGTTCATGTTGCGCCTTTGATTTTTCACATATCGGTGAAAACCAAGGAGCCGGTCAATTGTTCCGATTTACATGAAGCCGAGTTCCAGCCGGGCTTCGTCAGACATCATATCCATGCCCCATTGCGGCTCGAACGTCATTTCGACGTCGACATGCTTAACACCTGGCAACGGTTCAACGGCGTCAGCAACCCATCCGGGCATCTCACCCGCGACGGGGCAGCCCGGCGCGGTGAGGGTCATTGTGATATTCACTGCGTTATCTTCAGCAATATCGATCGTGTAAATCAGCCCAAGATCATAGATATTGACAGGAATTTCAGGGTCATAGACGGACTTGCACGCTTGTACGATATCCTCGTACAGCGGGTGATCCGTGCTTGACGGGGCGATCAGAGGTGCCCCTTCCATCGGTGTCGCGGTGTCTGTCATGACCCAGTTCCTGCTATTCCTGACTGTTCATATAGGGTTTGGCGCGAACGCAGTAAAGGGCGGAGCCTTTTCGTATTTGAAACGACGTCGGCATTGCGTCGATCTCACCGCGTACCGTCAAGCCAGAAACGACAGAGGAACTGCTAATGACATATTATTTCAAAGCAAGCGCAAGCAGTCTTGCATTGGTGGCAATGGTTGCTTGCGGCGGGGGTTCAACCAGTGGTGACAAAGACATGATTGATGACATGGACGACATCGCGATTGCGCCGACGATTTCGTCTCTCGATGTCGGGAACGCGGCTGGTGCCTTGCGGGATGTTCAAGGTTATCGCAGAACGCCGACGACGACAATCCTGCCGACGGGCACCGCGACCTATCAAGGTCATGTTTTGGCTGGAATCGATATCGACGGCAACGATGAGATTACCAACATGTTCGGTGACCTCGAAATTGATGTTGAACGGCTATTGGCAGGTGACGACGTGTCAGGAACGGTCACGAACATACACGTGCTGAACCGCGAGTCGCCGGTGCAGAAACTTGGCGGTGAACTGACCGTCGATGGTACCTTGGACGATGGAACAAAGCGGATTAGCGCGACTATGAATGGCGACCTGCAAGGTGTCTTCACGGACGGTGAGCGTGAAATCATCAGTGTCGATGGTTCAATGCTGGGATCGACCAGGGACAAATATACTGGCCGCAATGCGCTGGGTTTCAACACATATGACGTCGCGGCGGGCGTTTCTGGAACGACGTCGGGAACGATTTCTGGTGGCGAAACAGGCTCCTTCACTGGCACGTTTCACGGAGAGGAACAGTAAGGGCGTTGGACGATCAGTCCTAAGCTGTTTCAGGCGCGTAGCATTGGCTACGCGCCGAATTGTCTTGGGCAGAAACGCAACAGACAAATTCCGCGAAGGGGCTTTCCAAATTTCAGGCAGTGCGGCATGAGCATCTGCATGACTTTCTCTTTCTCACTTCACCACACGGACGGCAAAGCGCGTACGGGCGTGATTTCAACGCCGCGCGGCGACATCCGCACACCAGCGTTTATGCCTGTCGGCACGGCTGCAACCGTCAAGGCGATGATGCCGGAAAGCGTGGCGGCCACGGGCGCGGACATTCTGTTGGGCAATACATACCACCTGATGTTGCGCCCGACGGCAGAACGGATCGACCGGCTGGGCGGCCTTCATAAGTTCATGAATTGGGACAAACCAATTTTGACGGACAGTGGGGGCTTTCAGGTGATGAGCCTGTCTGACCTGCGCAAGCTTACTGAAGAGGGTGTTACCTTCAAATCGCACATCGATGGATCAAAGCATCATTTGACGCCGGAGCGGTCGATGGAAATACAAAAGCTTCTCGGCTCTGACATCGTGATGTGTTTCGATGAATGTCCGGCCTTGCCTGCAGATCGGTCACGCATCAACGAAAGCATGCAGTTGTCGATGCGATGGGCGCAGCGATCCCGCGATGCATTTGGCGACAGGCCTGGTCACGCGTTATTCGGAATTCAGCAAGGTGGGCTGGAAGAAGATCTGCGCGCAGAAAGTGCGGAAGCTCTGCGTGCCATTGAATTTGAAGGCTATGCAGTTGGCGGCTTGGCCGTTGGCGAAGGGCAAGAAGCAATGTTCAGCGTGCTGGATTTCGCGCCGGATCAGCTTCCGGTCGAGAAGCCTCGCTATTTGATGGGCGTCGGAAAACCGGACGACATTGTCGGTGCCGTAAAGCGGGGGATCGACATGATGGATTGCGTTCTTCCATCCCGTTCGGGTCGAACCGGTCAGGCGTTTACCCACCGCGGGGTTGTTAATATCAAGAACGCGCGCCATGCAGATGATCCGCGACCGCTGGATGCCGATTGCGCATGTCCTGCTTGCAGCAACTATTCCCGCGCCTATCTGCACCATGTGTTCAGAGCGCAAGAAATGATCTCTGGTATGCTGCTGACCTGGCACAACCTGCATTACTTTCAGGATATCATGCAGGGCATGCGTGACGCGATCGCGATTGGCAGATTTGCAGAGTGGGAGAAGACATTTCACGCAGGCCGCGCTGCTGGTGATATCGCGCCGCTTTAGGCCGCCGCAGGATTTGGTGACGGATGTGCCACGGCTGCAGAGCGCATCAGATCACCGGTAACTGAGCGATCCTCCATGTTTTGCGCACGCGCCATCAGGTGGTCTGCCTGATCGCCTACACTGTCATCCATCCAGTTGACCAGCCAATCTGTAAAACGCAATTTCTGTTGGGACTCCTTAATTCTGACGTCCCGGTATCGACCGTGTTCGATGATCTGCAAAGAAAACGTCCCGCGGTGGATTGTTTGATTGTCGTCATCGATCGTTTCGAAATCATAAGAAAAGGCTTCGTGCATGTCGAACTGCGTCATCATCTGGCGTTGTCGGTACTGCAGGAAATCGAAATGGTAAGTTGATGTACGCAAGTTCGCGTTTTTCCGGTCGAATGTCGTTGACTGCAGGGCAGGGCACCAATGCCGGTCAAGCAGGCCGGGGTCTGGCACATGTTCTGCCCAGATCGCGTAAGGTGATTGTTGCGTTCGATAGGTCGCCTGTCCAAAGAAGTCGCGTCGCGGCATCAATTTGTCGATCAGGTCAAATCGCACGCAGGCGATGATTAGAACACAGGCAATTGCAGATGTTGCGAAGGCGGCTTCTTGTGAAATCAGTGACGCGGCGGCTTGCGGCCAGACTGTAATCGTGAAGGTTGCTGCCAGCAAATCCAGTAGGAACCGCGTATCGGGCACAAAGTAAAGGATCGCAATCGGCAGCCCCATTGTCATCGCCCATGCAGCCAGCCCTGCGATCAAATCTAACCGCCATTGCATCCCGCCTACACCGATCTGTGATCCCAGCATCATCGAAATCACCGCGATCGCGATCGGGAAGGCGACGAACAGAGCATAAAGCGTCAAGCGGCGACGTTGGCGTTTGAGCAAGCGAAACATGCAATTTTTGTATCATTTGATTGAATCAGAATTTGGGAACGAATGTGGCATGCAGCACGATACGGACACATCTGCGTAATCGTTGCAGGTCAAAAATTGGTCATATGCAGTGATTTCGGATCAAAATTGACTTAATGCGAACTTGAAGCTGCCTTTCTAGACGGGCATGCTAGACGCAATAAGATAAGTGCGGTTGATTAACCTTTCGTTAGCCCCCAAATAAGGTTGCCTGACTGGAGTCACCGACGCTGCCGCAAAGCGGGGCCCGGTGCCTTGCCGCGAAAAAAGGAAAAGAGCATGCAAGAACCGTTGAGTTCGTCCTACCCCGTCCTGCCGTTGCGCGACATCGTTGTGTTTCCACATATGATCGTGCCGCTTTTTGTTGGACGGGAAAAGTCAGTCCGCGCCTTGGAAGAGGTCATGCAGGACGACAAGCAAATCCTTCTGGCCAGCCAGATCGATCCGACCGAGGACGATCCGCAGCCTGATGGCATCTTCAAAGCAGGTGTTCTTGCAAATGTCCTGCAACTGTTGAAATTGCCCGACGGCACTGTGAAGGTGCTTGTCGAAGGGCGCAGCCGTGTGCGCATTACCGAATACTTCGATAACGAGCGTTTCTTTGAGGCGTCCGCTGAATACCTGACAGAGATGCCAGGTAATCAGGATGAACTTGAGGCGCTAACGCGTTCTGTTGCAAATGAATTTGAACGCTACGCCAAGGTCAAGAAAAACATTCCTGAAGAAGCAATGGTTGCGGTTTCGGATACGACCGAACCTGCAAAGCTGGCTGACCTTGTCGCTGGTCATCTTGGGATTGAAGTTGATCAGAAGCAGGGCCTGCTTGAGACGCTTAGCGTGTCCGAACGCCTGGAAAAGGTCTTTGGCCTGATGCAGGGCGAAATGTCCGTGTTGCAGGTTGAGAAAAAGATCAAGACCCGCGTGAAGTCCCAAATGGAGCGGACGCAACGCGAATACTATCTGAATGAGCAGATGAAAGCGATCCAGAAGGAACTTGGTGACGGCGAAGAGGGCCAGAATGAAGTTGCTGAACTGGAGCAGAAGATTGCTGAAACCAAGCTGTCCAAGGAAGCACGCGAAAAGGTCGAAGCAGAGCTGAAAAAGCTTAAATCGATGTCGCCAATGTCTGCCGAAGCCACCGTTGTCCGCAATTACATGGACTGGATTCTTGGCGTTCCATGGGGCGTCAAATCGCGCACCAAGAAGGATCTTGGCCGCGCGCAAGAGGTCTTGGACAATGACCACTACGGTCTTGAAAAGGTGAAAGAACGGATCGTCGAGTATCTGGCCGTTCAGCAGCGTAGCAAGAAGCTGAAAGGTCCGATCATGTGCCTTGTCGGCCCTCCGGGTGTTGGTAAGACGTCGCTTGGCAAGTCGGTTGCAAAAGCGACGGGTCGCGAATTCATTCGCATTTCCCTTGGCGGCGTACGCGACGAGTCCGAAATTCGGGGTCACCGCCGGACCTATATCGGGTCCATGCCCGGCAAGATCATTCAGGCGCTGAAGAAGGCGAAGACCACGAACCCGCTAATCTTGCTCGATGAAATTGACAAGATGGGGCAGGACTTCCGGGGCGATCCGGCGTCTGCCATGCTTGAGGTGCTTGATCCGGAACAGAATTCGACATTCGTCGACCACTATCTTGAGGTCGAGTATGACCTGTCGAACGTGATGTTCCTGACCACGGCGAACAGCTACAATATGCCGGGACCGCTTTTGGACCGGATGGAGATCATTTCGCTGGCCGGTTACACTGAGGATGAGAAGCGTGAAATCGCCAAGCAACACCTGTTGCCGAAAGTGATGAAGAACCACGGTTTGAAGCCAAAGGAATTCAGCGTGTCCGACGATGCGTTGACAGCGATGGTGCGCGTTTACACCCGTGAAGCGGGTGTGCGTAATCTTGAGCGTGAACTTGCAAAGATCGCGCGGAAAGCCGTCACAAAGATCGTGAAGAAAGAGGCAGATGTCATTGAAGTCACACCAGAAAACCTGAGTGATTTCCTTGGCGTCGAGAAACACCGTTTTGGTTTGGCCGAGGAAGAGGATCAGGTCGGTGTTGTCACCGGGCTTGCCTGGACATCCGTCGGCGGGGAGCTTTTGAACATCGAAGCCCTGCGCCTGCCTGGTAAAGGACGGATGAAAACAACTGGTAAGCTGGGCGACGTGATGAAAGAATCCATCGACGCCGCGTCTTCCTATGTGCGTTCGATCGCGCCGGAAATCGGTGTAAAGCCACCTAAATTCGACACGATCGACATTCACGTTCACGTGCCAGATGGCGCAACGCCGAAAGATGGCCCATCTGCGGGTCTGGCAATGGTGACATCTATTGTGTCCGTGCTGACCGGCATTCCGGTGCGCAAAGACATCGCCATGACAGGTGAAGTCTCATTGCGCGGCAACGCCATGCCGATTGGTGGTCTGAAGGAAAAACTGCTTGCCGCATTGCGGGGCGGTATCAAGACTGTTCTGATCCCGACCGACAATGAAAAGGATCTGCCCGAGATCCCGGACAACGTGAAGGAAGGGCTGACGATCATCCCGGTCAAGCATGTATCCGAGGTCTTGGAAAACGCGCTTGTGAGAAGGCCAGAGCCGATTGAGTGGGACGAGGCCGCAGAAGAAGCTGCCGCTGCCGCCATGAAGAAGGACGATGGTGGTCTGGGTGCTGGCGTTCACTAAGCACAACACATAGAACTGGGAAGGCGCGGAAATTCCGCGCCTTTCTTCGTTTCTGCTTGTGCAACAGTGCTGAAGAATGTTTCTGATGCGGTAACAATTCGCGTGCGTTCAGGGTACCTTCGCCTCAACCAGCAGGAGCAGCCATGTCACCCAAATCAAGCAAGCCGACGACCGATGCGTCTGGCACAGTTAAACTCAAAGCTGTGACGCCGCCCACCCAGTCCGCCAAACCCGCTGCGCAGCCAGCAGGAAAGACGCCAACGATTGTCAGCGGTGCGACACCTGTCGTTGCAAAGACGGTAATCAAGAAGCCCGAGTTCCTTGAAAGGGCCGTCGCGCGCACAGACGTCAAGAAGCGTGATGCCAAACCCGCTATCGAAGCGGCGCTTGCCGAACTGGCAGAACTTCTTGCCGATGGAAATGATTTGAACCTGCCGCCACTTGGAAAATTCAAGGTGGTAAAGTCAAAGGATATTGGGGACGGTGCGCAAGTGCTAACGCTCAAACTGCGTACGATGAAGGATTCCGCCGGTGGGTCCGAAATGCCCGGCGTGACGCCAGTGTTTGAAGACTGATTTCTCTCCAAGACCTGACAATTCTTCCAAGGCAGTATCCATGCCATATCCGGAACTCTATATCCTGCGCCATGGCGAAACCATTTGGAATGCCGAAGGACGCATGCAGGGCGCACTCAATTCGCCGCTGACCGAACGGGGCAAAGGGCACGCGACAAAGCAGGCTGCCTTACTCTCAGATATTGATCTGACGGGTTTTCAGATCTTGTGCAGCCCGCAAGGGCGCGCGTTTGAGACAGCCTCCATCGCGCTTGCTCGAAAAGTGCCGTTCATCCGCACTGATGACAGATTATGTGAAATCGGCGTCGGTGACTGGCAAGGTAAGCTGCGGCATGAGTTGCAACCCGATCAACCGCTCGATGATGGTCCAGACGGGCCAGTTGGACTTTATGAATTGGCACCGAACGGCGAGGGTTTCGAAAGGCTCGAAGCACGCTGTTTGGGGTTTCTGTCCGATCTGGCATCTCCGGCGGTTCTTGTGACGCATGGGATCACCAGTCGGATGCTGCGGTCCATCATTGTCGGAAGAGGACGGTCCGGTGTCGCCGAAATGCCGGGTGGTCAGGGGAATATTTTCCATCTGAAGAATGGTGTGCAAAAGCAGCTTGGATAGGGTTGCATTGCTATCCGCAATGGCCTAAATCGGCGCGAGCGGGTGATTAGCTCAGTTGGTAGAGCGCTTCCTTTACACGGAAGATGTCGGGAGTTCGAGCCTCTCATCACCCACCATCCTTTCAATTTATCAACACATCCTGTTCGCTTACAGGGATTTGCGTCATCTGTCGTGCTGATTAAGGTCATTGGTAGTTAGGAGACGCACATGAGCTGGAATCCCGCCCTAGATCCACATTGCCCCATTGGTGATGAAGTAGATGCCATCGAAACCGTAATCGTCCCGCGCGCCCGCGACATTGGTGGATTTGAGGTGCGCCGCGCCTTGCCCGCCCCAAGGCGGCAGATGGTCGGCCCTTTCATCTTTTTCGATCAGATGGGTCCGGCTGAATTTTTGACAGGGCAGGGTATCGACGTGCGCCCGCATCCCCATATCGGTTTGGCAACTGTGACGTATCTTCTGAAAGGTACTATCCATCACCGTGACAGCCTTGGCACCGACCAGTGGATCGCGCCGGGTGAGGTCAACCTTATGATCGCTGGTAACGGGATTACACATTCAGAGCGGATTGACGGAGAGGTGCGCCAGAAACCGCAGAGTCTTTTTGGTCTTCAGACATGGCTTGCGCTTCCGGACAAGAAGGAAGATATGGCCGCTGACTTCATTCATGCCGGACGCGACGCGCTGCCTTTGCTTGAAGCTGAGGGCAAGCAAGTGCGTCTGATCCTTGGTGAAGCCTACGGTGAACAGGCTGCCGTGGCGACACCGTCCGAGGCGTTCTACATGGACGTCACACTTGATCCTGACGCCGCAATACCGCTTCCGTCGAATCACGAAGACCGTGGTGCCTACGTGTTGAGTGGCAGCGTGACGGTCGCGGGCCAGACATTTGATGGCGGAAAGATGATGGTTTTCCGACCAGAAGACAGCATTAGTATGAAAGCCGGTCCCGAAGGTGCCCGATTGATGCTTTTGGGTGGGGCTACAATGGAAACAGAGCGTTTCATTTGGTGGAATTTCGTGGCATCAAGCAGGGATAGAATTGACGCCGCCAAAGAGGCGTGGCGTGCAGGTGACTGGAAACATGGACGTTTTCAGCTTCCACCCGGCGACGATGAAGATTTTATTCCGCTACCTGACCGTTAGACATGTCTATTTAGATAGGTGTCGTAAAATTGGTTCACGGGCCATAACAATCTCAACCCGAGTCGGAAGTTTCTATTCCATTTCAAGCTAGGGTTGTGACAGTTGACGTAAAGGTAACGGTGGCCAACAAAGTGTCGTTATCAGTGAGTACGGCCATCGCGGTTTTGTTGTAAATGGTAACGTAGGCCTTGCCTACGTCGGTTGGAACAGGGTGTAGTGCTGATCTGCTGGGTCGTGCTGCGCCCTGCTTCCATTTCTTCCCCACATTTTCCGGTGAAAACTTCCAAGATTTCTGCGCTTGTCGCTTGACGGGTTTCGCGCCCTTGCATAGAAGCGCAGAACGAGCAGGCGCACGCGTCCGTTCGGATGCAGATGCGCGGTTGTAGCTCAGTTGGTTAGAGTACCGGCCTGTCACGCCGGGGGTCGCGGGTTCGAGCCCCGTCAACCGCGCCACATCTGAAAAAAGCCCCCCGAATTCGGAGGGCTTTTTTGTTTTTTAAACGTTGCACGTCCTGTGGTTTGGATGCAGACCCGCTTGCAGCTTGTTACTGCGCAACAAATCCGCCATCCACGGGAACCGCCGCTCCAGTGACGAAGCTGGCTTTGGATGAACAGAGCCAAAGGATCAGGTCAGCGACTTCCTCGACACGCCCAATCCGGCCAATCGGGTGCAACGGGTCCATCATTTCCGACGAAGACTGGCTCCCGGCGGTGGCTTGACTGGCGAGCGAGTCAAGCATGCGCGTGTCGATGCCGCCCGGACACACAGCGTTCACGCGCACGCCTTGCGTGCCATATTCAAGCGCGGCGTTTTTTGTCAGCCCGATGACACCGTGTTTGGATGCGACATAAGGGGACAGACCTGGAAAGCCGATTAGCCCTGCAACTGAAGACAAATTGACGATTGCTCCGCCACCAGTGTTGAGCATGGCGTCGATTTCCGCCTGCATACATAGAAACGTGCCTTTGAGGTTAACAGCGATGATGTTGTCAAAGTTTTCTTTGGTTTGATCCTTGAATGGTAGGATTTTGCCTTCGATGCCGGCATTATTCACGGCGCAATCAAGTCTCCCAAAGGTCTTGACTGTCGCAGAGATCAACTTTGAAACAGCGTCCGTATTTGAGACGTCGGCCGCAAGAAAACTGGCTTTGCCACCAGCCTGTTCGATCATGTTGGCAGTTTCCTCGCCACCTTCAATGTCGATGTCCGACACCATGACATTTCCACCGTCACCCGCAAACGCAAGCGCCGTCGCGCGTCCGATGCCTGCAGCTGCCCCGGTGATCAAGACAGCTTGTTCATCAAATTGTCCCATGGTTTTGCCTCACATATGTATGTCCAATGTGAATGAGACTAATGTCTGTGTGAGATGCTGACTTGAGGAATATCAAAGCGCGCGGGCTTGATTGTGCCCAAGAAAGTCGGATTTTGCCCCAGACAGGTAACCTTCCGTGGTTGGTTGAAATGCGATGCAGAATTCGAAACCTGCCAAATCACACTTGACGCACTTCACCCCTTCGCCTAATCCGCAACTCACGCGCGGTTGTAGCTCAGTTGGTTAGAGTACCGGCCTGTCACGCCGGGGGTCGCGGGTTCGAGCCCCGTCAACCGCGCCACTTAATTTCCAAGCTCAGCCGCTTTCGCAAATGCTGCTGCAAGGACGGGATCACGCCCTGCAAGATACTGTGGCGTTTCAAATGCAATCGGCAGATCCGGCGGAATTCCTACACCTTCGAATAACTGTCCATCCATGGTCAGATATGTCTGGTTTGAAAGGCCGAGCCCCCAGCCGTTGGGCAGCATAAACCCCATGACGTCCGACAACCCGCCGCTCGTTTCTTCGCCCATGGTGACCACATGCGGGATTTCCCGCATGGCCAGCGTCAGAATTTCTGCCGCACTGCCAGTCAGGTTCGATGTCAATAAAACGACAGGTCGCCCGTCTGCCGAGTCGTCAAACGGTTCCAGAATGGCGGTGAACGGAGCCGATTGCGTCTCACCCGTTCGAGTTGTCTTGATGAAGACAGGGCGCGGTTCATCAATAAAGTGGCTGGCGACACCAAAGGATACCGTATCTGACCCGCCCGGGTTGTAGCGGATATCGATCACCAGTGATCGCGCATCAGCGAGACGTCTAAGAACCTCATCAAAGGCATTGGCCATCGCGTCCGTGCTGTTACCACCTAATGGTATAGCGACATCCATCTCACGGATCATGATGAACCCAGTGCCATCTCCGCGAAGCCCGTAGAAGATCGGCGCGTTTGCGGCTTGTGTCAGCGTCGTACCTGCGTTCGCAATCGCAATGTTGCGCAGAATGTTCCGGTTTAGACTTTCACCCTCTGGAATCCAGTCAGGTCTTGTGGCTGGAGAAGCGTAGCCCGTTTGATCTGTGCCGAAATGAACATGTCCGTCATCTATGCCCTCCATCATATGTAAGAGGAGGTTTGTCAGTTCAGCGTCGTCCAGTTGCGCGTCTGGAGCAGGGGCGCGCTCCCGGCGCGCTGCCCAATCGACGCCGTGAAGGTCGAAGAAAGCATAGTTTTCATCCATTGCCGTCCAGACCGCATCAAAGACTGCGCGTGCCGTAGCAGCTTGCGGATTGGGCCTGCTGCAGCGTTCCGGTGTCTGGTCGATCCGCGCGTAGCGCTGATGGTCGAGCGTCCCGTCAACAACCAGTTGAAGCGTGTTCGTATCGATCAGTTCGATCTTTGCGCTTTCAAGTATTTCCACGAGTTTCAAATGCGCGGGAAAGGATAGCACTTCCAGACAGCTGTGCGATGTTTCGCTGAATAGGGTCGCTTTCAGCGGTGTGAGTTCCAGAATGGACCCGCCCGTTTCGGCACGCCACGCGCCACGTTGTGCGCTGTCAGGCATGTAGATGACCCAAGAGACTGCAATCACAGCCGCGATGCTGCCAATGATGTAGACGAAATACTTCAGAACCCGCTGCACACCATTTCCTCAATCCCTGACCGCATGAAGGGCGCGGTTGGTTAGCCTGTTTCTACTGCGTAAGATTGTGCAGGATGCGCGCCCACGAACGAATGCCCTTGTGAAACGACGACAGGTCGTATTTTTCGTTTGGTGAATGAATTTGATCGTCATCCTTACCGAACCCGATCAGCATCGCATCCATATCCAGAACAGTCTTGAAATATCCGGCAATTGGAATCGAGCCGCCGCACCCGACATAGGCTGCTGCATTTGGCCATTCGTCCGAAAGCGCATCGCGCGCCTTTTCGAACGCCGGGTGTGTCGTGCTCATCTGTCCTGCCGGCCCTGCACCGTGGTCTTTGAAGGAAACACTGCAGTCTGCAGGGATCATGTCAGACACCATTTTGCGAAACTTCTTGCGAATAGCAAAAGGATCCTGCGTCCCGACGAGCCGAAAGCTGATCTTGGCACTGGCCTTGGACGGCAGCACTGTCTTGAAACCGTCACCGGTATAGCCAGACGTCATGCCGTTCACTTCGCACGTCGGGCGTGACCAGATCATTTCGAGCGGGCGGCGACCCTTTTCACCTGCAGGGATGGACAAACCCACTTCGCCAAGAAAGTCCTTTTCGTCGAATTTCAGATCATCCCAAGCGGCGGCCAGTTCGTTGGAGAGTTCAGGCACACCATCGTAGAAGTCGGGTACGGTTATCCGTCCACCTTCATCGTGAAGCGACGCGATTACTTTCGCCAGAACCCGGGCCGGATTCATTGCAATCCCGCCATAGCTGCCCGAATGCAAATCCTTGTTCGGGCCAGTGATCGTCAGTTCTTCGCCAAGCAAGCCACGCAACTGGGTGATGATGGCCGGCGTGCTGTCGCCATACAGTCCCGTGTCACAGATCAAAGCGATGTCTGCTTTGAGTTCTTCTGCATTTTCTTCCATGAAAGGCACCAAAGAAGGGGAGCCCGATTCCTCTTCCCCTTCAAAGAAGAGACTGATGTTTGTCGGCAGCGCACCGTGCACGTCTTTCCAAGCGCGGCATGCCTCGACAAATGTCATCAACTGTCCCTTGTCATCTGATGATCCGCGCCCTCGGATGACTTTACCGGTTGGCAGATTTTCGACCTGTGGATCGAAAGGATCGCGATCCCAAAGTTCAGGCGGGTCGACCGGCTGCACGTCATAATGCCCGTAGAACAGAACATGTGGTCCTTCACCGCCGGAATGGGCGACCACCATCGGGTGCCCTGGCGTCGGGCGCTTGCTGACCTGGAAACCGATACTTTCAAGATCGGCGACCAGCCAGTCTGCCGCGCGGTCACATTCCGCCTTGTAGGCTGGATCGGTCGAGATCGAGGGGATGCGCAGCAAATCAAGCAGACGCTCTGTTGCGGCGGGCAGTTCGGCGTCGATGCGATCAAGAACTGGTTCAAGTGTCATGTGCGGGCCTTTCTTAAGATACAGTGCATGTTTGGGGGAAACAGTCACAGGCTGCAATGTCGCAAATATTTCAATCAATCTGCGACATTCTCACGCAGGATCGCGTGAACGTGAAATACGTGCGGCTAGGCAGATGAACGCGCTTCTGTTTAGTCTACGAAGGTATACGCAAGTGTTCAGCAGAGAAAATCCAACAGGAGATCCACATGCAATCCCTACTGCTCAAGACCGCAGGTGCGGCCTGCTTTGTCTTAACTGCCAGCACCGTGGCCCATGCACAGGATTGCACGTTTGATCCTGACAAGGATTTCTTTGATTTTGAACAGGCAGAGGTTGATGCGCTTTATTCCTGCGTGAGCGACCGCCTTGCTGAAGCCTATGCAAAGGAAGGCGATGAAATCGGCACCGTCTATCGTGACTGGGGCGTAACCGCGACGGGGCCGGCGGCACCTGGTGCGCATAGCAATCGTTTCCTTCTGACATTTGCAAACGATGTCGCGTATGAAACTTACGTTCAGTATGGATTTGGCGATGATTTCTCGATGCCAGTTGGGTCGGTTCTGGCAAAAGAATCCTATAGCTTGACGAAAGAAGGTGAACCGCGTCCGGGGCCGCTCTTTATTATGACCAAGGTCGAAGCTGGCGGAGAGGCCGAAGAGTTTGGCAATTGGGTCTATTCTGCAGTTCGCACCAACGGCAAGCCGATGGGAATCCAGCAGGGTTTCTGTCATGGCTGCCATTCCGCTTTTGCGGATCAGGACAGTATGGGCTATCCGGATCGCGACGTGCGTTTCGAAACGAACTGATTTCCCGCGCATCGGATAATCTGCCCCGACCGGGTCAATTGGTCGGGCAGATGCGTTTTCCACAGTCAGGATTTCCGCCATATCGTGGGCGTCCCGATTGCGATATTCTCACATCAGATCAGTTGTGAGTTGCCCGTGACATAGCGGGACTTGATTCACATCAAACCTTTACACGCCCCGGCTGCTAAAGTGCGGCGACTTGGGGCGACAACTTGTAGCGTATTGCCCACAGGGTATGCGCCCTATATGAGACCTAGAACTGTTCCAAATTGGGGTCTGGTCCCCCGGAACTGCTGCGAAGATGAAGGAAAGTGCCTTGGACTATACTGCGTCGCTCGATCAGGCCCTGAACCGCTTGCATGACGAGGGCCGTTACCGCACGTTCATTGATATCGAACGGACGCGGGGGCAATTCCCGCATGCAGTCTGGAACAAGCCAGACGGAAGCACAGCACCTGTCACAGTTTGGTGCGGGAACGACTATCTGGGCATGGGCCAGCACCCCGTCGTGCTTGAAGCCATGCATGAAGCGATTGATGCAACGGGTGCGGGCTCTGGCGGGACACGCAATATTTCAGGCACCACCGTCTACCACAAGCGGCTCGAGGCCGAATTGGCTGATTTGCATCAGAAAGAAGCGGCACTTCTTTTCACGAGCGCCTACATCGCCAACGACGCGACGTTGTCGACACTTCCCAAGCTGTTCCCGGGGCTGATCATCTATTCTGACGCACTCAACCACGCATCGATGATCGAAGGTGTGCGGCGCAATGGCGGCGCAAAGCGTATTTTCCGGCACAATGATCTCGAACACCTGCGCGAACTTCTTGCTGCGGATGATCCTGACGCTCCAAAGGTCATCGCGTTTGAATCGATCTATTCAATGGATGGCGATTTCGGCCCGATCAAGGAAATCTGCGATCTGGCCGATGAATTCGGGGCGCTGACCTACATCGACGAAGTGCATGCTGTCGGTATGTATGGGCCTCGCGGCGGCGGTGTTGCAGAACGCGACGGGTTGATGGAGCGTATAGACATCATCAATGGAACATTGGCCAAGGCTTATGGCGTGATGGGGGGATATATCGCAGCATCGGCCAAGATGTGCGACGCGATCAGATCCTATGCGCCGGGGTTCATCTTTACGACGTCACTGACGCCAAGTGTTGCGGCAGGTGCCGCCGCAAGCGTCAGACATCTGAAAACAGACCAGGCCTTGCGTGAACGGCATCAAACGCAAGCCAGCATCCTAAAGCTGCGGCTGAAGGGTCTGGGCTTGCCGATTATCGACCATGGCAGTCACATCGTTCCAGTAATTGTCGGCGATCCGGTCCACACCAAGAAACTTTCGGACATGCTGTTGAACGATTTCGGTATTTACGTGCAACCAATCAACTATCCGACAGTGCCACGCGGGACAGAGCGTTTGCGCTTTACACCGTCCCCAGTACACGGCCCGAAAGAGATGGATTCGCTCGTTTCTGCAATGGACAATCTTTGGTCACATTGTGCGCTGAATCGCGCCGAACTTGCCGGGTAAGCTTTCTGCAAGTGCATCCAAATTAGCGTTATGCTACAACTTATTCAGGAATCAGTGTGTACGATTCGTCGTTTCACTGCGTTTCTGGGGGCAAGCGGGCAACGGGACAGGCATGATCGTAAAGAGCTTCAGACGCGCAAAGGCTGCTGAGGACGTCGAGACTAAAGGTTTCGACGCCTTTGAGTTGCGCCTTGGCGATTTGATGCGCGGCGAACGTGCAACAATGGGCAAGAGCCTGCTTGATGTGCAGCGCGAACTTAAGATCAAAGCCGCGTATATTGCCGCGATCGAGAATTCCGACCCTTCTGCATTCGATACACCAGGATTTATCGCCGGATATGTGCGTTCTTATGCACGTTATCTGCACATGGATCCTGATTGGGCATTCGAAAAATTCTGCAAGGAAAGCGGATTTGCGACGGCGCACGGCATGTCAGCTGCAGCCTCGGCAGCGAAACCGGCCCGCAATGCTAGTCAATCCCCCCTTGGCAAAGACATCTTCGCATCTTCCGCAACGCCGTTTATCCCGGCCCGTGACGCGATGTTTTCACGGATCGAACCCGCTGCGATTGGTTCTGTGTTCGTTTTGGTCGCCTTGATCGGCGGACTTGGCTATGGCGGTTGGTCCGTCTTGCAAGAGGTGCAAAAAGTTCAATTCGCACCGGTCGAACAGACGCCAACGGTCATTTCTGATCTCGATCCTTTGGCTGGCGGAGGAACAGGCATTTCTGCACCGGCAGAAGATACATTGGCGAACTTGACGGCTCCCTCACCGGAAGCATTGGATCGCCTGTATCGCCCTCAAGCGCTTGAGGTCCCCGTTCTGGTTGCACGTGATGCGCCGATTTCTACGCTTGTACCCGGGAGTTTTGGTGCCGTTGAATCGCCGACTGACGGAATTGACGCCGCCTTGGCGCAGGCCGTCGCGGAAAACACCGGCCCTGCTGTTCAGGTCAATGAAGGCCCGATCGCCGAAGTTGCACTTGTCGCGGTTCGCCCGGCTTGGGTGCGGGTCCGCTCTGCCGATGGATCTGTGATCTATGAAGGGATCATGGACAAGGGCGATACATTTGAACTTCCAGCAACCGAAGATCCAGCCACCTTGCGCGTCGGCGAAAGCGGCGCGATCTATTTTGCTGTCAACGGAACACATTATGGTCCCGCTGGTCCAAATGGCACTGTGACATCAAACCTTGCGCTCGACAGCTCTAGCCTGAAAGAGGCCTACGCAGTCGCGGATCTGAACAGCGACAATGACTTGGCAGCTGTTGTGAATGTGGCCGAGGTTTCGGTTTCCGAATAATCCCTGCTTGATGTAGGCCAAATGCCGCAACCCCGTTGCCGTTCAATCGGTGCGCGCATAGATTGGCAACAAGCGAAACGTATGCCAAAGGCTTCAACTGATGTCCCTCAATCATATCCGCCCTTGGCGCAACATCTACCGGCGCAAATCCCGGCAAATCATGGTTGGCAACGTGCCAGTCGGTGGCGATGCGCCGATTACCGTCCAGACGATGACCAACACGCTGACCACTGACGTTAAGGCGACCATCGACCAGGTGAACGCTGCGACAGAAGCTGGTGCCGATATCGTCCGTATTTCTGTGCCTGATGAGGCATCGAGCAAAGCGCTGAAAGAAATCGTGGCGAACGTCAGTGTGCCCATCGTGGCCGATATCCACTTTCACTATAAACGCGGGATTGAGGCTGCAGAAGCCGGTGCCGCATGTCTGCGTATCAATCCCGGCAACATCGGTGATGAGAAGCGTGTCAAAGAAGTCATCAGAGCAGCGCGGGATCATAACTGTTCAATCCGCATCGGGGTCAACGCAGGATCGCTTGAAAAGCATTTGCTCGACAAATATGCCGAACCGACACCCGAAGCGATGGTCGAAAGCGGTCTGGATCACATCAAGATCTTGCAGGATAATGATTTTCACGAGTTCAAGATCAGCTGCAAGGCATCTGACGTCTTCATGGCTGCCGCAGCGTATCAGCAACTGGCAGAGGCGACGGACGCGCCGATCCACCTTGGCATCACCGAGGCTGGTGGTTTGACGTCCGGCACGATTAAATCTGCGATTGGACTTGGAAACCTTCTTTGGATGGGTATCGGTGACACGATCCGCGTGTCGCTGTCCGCCGATCCGGTCGAAGAGGTGAAGGTCGGTTACGAGATATTGAAATCACTCGGCCTACGCCATCGCGGCGTCAACATCATCTCCTGTCCGTCTTGCGCACGGCAAGGATTTGACGTCATCAAGACAGTCGAGACCCTTGAAAAGCGACTTGAACACATCAAGACACCCATGTCTCTTTCGATTATTGG
Organism: Cognatiyoonia koreensis; assembly: GCF_900109295.1. Classification (NCBI taxonomy): domain Bacteria; kingdom Pseudomonadati; phylum Pseudomonadota; class Alphaproteobacteria; order Rhodobacterales; family Paracoccaceae; genus Cognatiyoonia; species Cognatiyoonia koreensis. The sequence continues at coordinate 1,334,360 of NZ_FOIZ01000001.1, read as the reverse complement.
CTGTGTCGTAAACGGACCTGGTGAAGCCCTAATGACCGATGTCGGTTTCACAGGTGGCGGGGCAGGGTCGGGCATGGTCTATCTTGCGGGCAAGCAAAGCCACAAGATGGACAACGGCCAGATGGTCGATCACATCGTCGCGCAGGTCGAAAAAAAGGCGGCAGAGCTTGAGGCTGCTGCCGCCGCGGCCGAATAGGCCGGTCTTTTAGCCGTACCATCCACCCATTTTTGCTTCGATGCCATCGGCAAGCATATCCGCGAATTCCTGCGGGTCCTGCGTTCCGTTGTCCCGTCCGCGATAATGGTAGGGGTATACGTATGTGGGTGCGAATTCGCTCACAGCTGACGCTGCAGACTCCGCGTCCATGGTGAACGGCAAATTCATGCAAACAAACGCCAGATCGATGTTCTCTAGCGCGCGCATTTCGGGAATATCTTCCGTGTCGCCGGAAATGTAGATACGCATGTCGTCAACTGTCAGAACGTATCCATTATCACGCCCTTGCGGGTGAAAGTTCAAGCGATCTTCCGTGATGTTGTAGGCTGGAATCGCGTCTACCGAAACGTCACCGAGGCCACCGTTTTCCCCGTTGGCCAAGGACGTGGCCTTCGCGCGCATTTCTTCGGACATCATGTCGAAAACCGCAGGATTGGTGATCATGGTCGTGCTTTCGCCGACGACAGCTCCCAAAGTTGCTTCATCATAGTGATCGCCGTGTTCATGTGTAATCAGAACAAAATCGGCTGCCGGTTTGTCGGCGTAAAGATCCGCGTCACCCACCGGGTCGACATAGATTACACCTGACGGAGTCTCCATCACAAATGATGCGTGTGAAATCGGATGGATCGCGACTTCACCATTGGCTGTCGGGAACACATTGGCGGCATGGCCGTCGGCGCGTGCAGCGAATGGCAGTACTGTCAAAGCAGCAGTGCCGGTCACAAGGAATTGGCGTCGTGTGGGTGTCATGGGGGACTCCATTGTCAGGATTTACACCTCATAACCTAGGCCCTGCGGCAGAATGTCCAGCCCTCAGCCACGCACTGCTGCAACTATTTGCTGCATCTGGTCGAGCGGGACGTAACCGCGCAGCATCTGATCCTCAACCACGAAAGTTGGCGTGCCGCTGATGCGCATCCGCTGTGCAAGGGCACGGTTGTTGTTGATGATGGTGGTGACCTCGTTGCTTTCCATCTCTGCAAAGACAGCGTCGGTATCAAGGCCGAACGCTTCGCCGATCCGTTGGAGCGATGCTTCCGAAATATTGCCTTCGAATTCCATCAATGTGGAATGGACATCATCGTAGGCCTCATCGCCTGCTACCATCCGCGTCGCGATCGCAAACCGCGAGGCGAGTATTGATTCTTCACCAAGGATCGGGAACTCCTTGATTATGTAGCGAATATTGCCATCGCCGGATACAAGCTCTGACACTTCAGGGTAGGCGCGTTTGCAGAATCCGCAGCGGTAATCCATAAACTCGACGATCGTTATATCGCCATCCGGATTGCCACCGACAAAGGACGTCGGATCGTTGAACAACGCATCCGCATTTGCCTGAGCAAGCGCCACATCAGCCTGCACTTGCGCTTCTTGTTCGCGCTGTTCAAGGATCCCGATAGCTTCCATTAGCACTTCGGGATTTTCAAGCAGATAGGCTCTTACCTCAGCCCGGAAAGCTTCGCGTTCGGCGTCGGTCATCTCTTGCGCGGCAAGCGGCGTAGCCAAAGCAAAGGTCAGGGCGAGTAATAGCAGGCGCATGATGTCTCTCATATTCTTAGTCGGGGCAGTCAGACCACATTGGGGCCAGAGAGCCAAGGTCCATTGCGTAACAACTCTTCCCTTGGCATCAATGGGCCAAAGCATAAGAGGCGAGGAATGCGAACATCAACCCGCGGTGACGTCGATCCCTTCATTGTGATGGATGTCATGGAAGCGGCCCGTCAGGCCGAAGCAGCAGGTCGGCACATCATCCATATGGAAGTCGGTCAGCCCGGAACCGGCGCACCGGTTGCTGCCCGTGCAAAGCTGGTGGATGAATTGAGCCATCCTCTGGGTTATACGGTTGGCCTTGGCCTGCCGGAATTGCGGGCGCGCATCGCGCAGCACTACCAGGACTGGTACGGCGTCACCGTTGACCCCAAACGTATCGTGATCACCAGCGGTGCTTCGGGGGCATTCCTGCTTGCGTTTTCGGCACTTTTCGACAATGACGCGCGCGTCGGTCTGGGATTGCCCTGCTATCCGTCATATCGCCATATCCTCAAGGCCGTCGGCCTGCGTGCAGTCGAAATACGCACAACGCCGGAGGGTCGCTACCAGCCGCGACCGGACGACGTCGCCGCGCATGACCTTGACGGACTGATCGTCGCTTCACCCGCCAATCCGACCGGCACAATGCTTGACAGGTCTGCGCTTAGCGCGCTTGCAGAGGCGTGCGAGGCCAGCGATGCCGCCTTCATTTCTGACGAAATCTATCATGGCATTGATTATGACAAGAAACCCGTCACAGCGTTGGAGGTGACGGATGATGTGTATGTCATCAATTCATTTTCCAAGTACTTTTCGATGACGGGTTGGCGTGTCGGCTGGATGGTCGTCCCGAAGGCGCATGTGCGCCGTGTCGAACGACTTGCGCAAAACATGTTCATCTGCGCCCCGCATGCTTCGCAACGGCTTGCACTGCACGCGATGGACTGCGCGGAAGAGTTGGACGCCAACAGGTCGGTATATGCGCAAAACCACCAATTAATGCAGGTTGGATTGCGCGAAGCGGGCTTTGACAAGTTCGCTCCACCTGATGGTGCATTCTACATTTATGCCGACGTATCCGAATGGACCGACGATGCACGGGCATTCGCAGCGGAAATCTTGGATGAAGCCGGAGTTGCGGTAACGCCAGGCCTCGACTTTGATCCACACGACGGACATCACTGGCTGCGCTTTTCTTATGCCCGGTCGACAAAGGATATCATTGAGGGGCTGAAGCGGTTACAAGACTTCATGGCAAAGCGCACATGATGCGCACGGCTCTTGTCTTCATTTTTTGCGCAAATGCGCTTTGGGCGCAGGAATTCAGCGCACTTGCGCGGATTGATCCGGCGCGCAGTCAGGTCACCGATGCAGGTCGCGCCCTGCAGATTGATTTGCACCTCAGTCAAACGGTGCCATATCGGGTCTTCACTTTGGATGAACCGCTACGTCTTGTGCTGGATTTTCGCGAAGTCGATTGGTCCGGCATCAGCCGGGAACAGTTGCTGACAGCCGAAGCCGTCACTGATTTGCGCTTTGGCGGATTTCGTCCTGGCTGGTCGCGCATGGTCGTGGATCTTGCTGTCCCGATGGTTCTTGAAACGGCAGGCATGACAGTCGACACATCGGGAGGATCGGCGCATTTGCAATTGATCCTGACGCCCACGGATGCTGATACGTTCGCCCAGCAGGCAGGTGCGCCGCCAGATAATGACTGGGCCAATCTTGCGCCAAGCTTACCTGCGCCGACGCCGGATGATGGCCCGCTAACCGTTGTCATTGATCCAGGCCACGGCGGCATTGATCCGGGTGCTGAGCGAGGCGGGTTGATCGAGGCAGATTTAATGCTGCAACTCGGGATCGAAGTCGTCGAAGCGTTGAACCGTCAGGGCGGGGTGCGTGCAATTCTGACCCGCGAAAGCGACCTTTTCGTGCCTCTGGAAGAACGGATGACGATCGCCAGGGCCGCTGGAGCTGATCTGTTCATCTCGCTGCATGCAGACGCGCTCGAGGAAGACGAGGCGCGCGGCGCGTCCGTGTATACGCTAAATGCCGAGGGGCAGGACCGCGCGGCGCAGCGAATGGCTGAACGGCACGAACGGGGGGATCTGCTTGCCGGCCTGGATCTCAGTGGAACGGATGACAGGGTGGCAACCGTCCTGATGGATATGGCGCGGGCTGAAACCGGACCAAAGGGCGAACGGTTTGCCGGAACACTCGTTGCGGCCTTGCGTGAAAACGGGGCCCGTCTCAATTCACGCCCGCGCCGCGAGGGACGTTTGGCTGTCCTCAGCGCAGCGGATTTCGCGTCTGTCCTTGTCGAAGTCGGATTTTTGTCGTCGGCAGGTGATCGTGAACAGCTTCGCACCGCAGAGGGTCGCGCACCGATTGTTGCTGCGCTTTTGCAAGCCGTGCAACACTGGGTCGTGGACGAGGCGACGCGCGATGCGTTGATACGCCAGTGACGGATGAACGCAGTCATGAGAAATCCTTGAAAAAGTGATCAAAATGGCGGCGTAAACTGGCCGAAATCTCCACTGCGGGCTTTGACGATGCCAAAACGGAAGTGTAGGTAGAAGCGGCAAGAATTGGGACCCGACCAGCTGTGTTACGCTTTATTATGTCATTCCTTGGCAGCATTTTTTCGCTGTTGACTCTCGGCACGTTGATGGCGGGACTAATCCTTGGCGGGATTTTTCATGTCTACGGCAAGGACCTGCCAAGCCATGAGGTCTTGGCGCAGTACACACCCAAAACGCTCAGCCGCATTTATGATGGCGAAGGGCAGATTCTGGACGAATTCGCCGCAGAACGCCGCTTGTTCACGCCCGCGGAAGAAATCCCTGACTTGGTGAAGCACGCGTTTATTTCTGCCGAGGACAAGAATTTCTATACCCATGCAGGCTATGATGCGCGCGGCATTGGCGCTGCGTTGTTCGAAGCCGTCGCATCGCGGGGCGAAACGCTGCGTGGGGCATCCACAATTACCCAGCAGGTGATGAAGAACGAATTGCTCGATGGATCGCGTCGGGTCGAACGCAAGGTCAAGGAGATCATTCTGGCGACCCGCGTCGAGCAGGCGATGAGCAAGGATCGCATCCTTGAGATTTATCTGACGGAAATCGATCTGGGCGTGCGCAGCTTTGGTGTGACCGCCGCCGCGCTTTCCTACTTTAACAAACCGTTGGCCCAGTTGACACCGGCAGAGGCCGCGTTCCTCGCTGTGCATCCGAAGGCACCCTATAGCTATCACCCGGTCAAAAACCGTGAAGATGCCATTGACCGTCGCAATTTTATCCTGCGCGAGATGTATCAGAACGGCTATTTGACACGGGAAGAATACGATGAAGCTTTGGCCGATCCGTTGCGTACCGTCCAGAATGGTGATTTCCCAAGCTACCAAAGCGAACGGCCGGATCGCGATTATTTCACGGCTGAAATCCGTCGCCGCGTAACACAGCAATTCGGCATGTCAGAAGAGCAATTCTCGTCCGCCGGATTCTCGATCCGCGCGACCGTCGACCCTGATTTGCAGGTCGAGGCAGAAAATGCGCTGCAACGGGCCCTTGAAAGTTTCGACCGCAGTGTTGGCGAATGGCGGGGCACAGGCAAGTCCATCCCGGTCGAAGCGTTGGAAAGCGAAGCGGCATGGCGTGCAGCCTTGGGAAACACGGTTGTGCCTCGCGACATTGCCCTGGAAAACCCTTGGCATGTTGCCGTCGTTCTTGCGGTCGATGAAAACCAGTTGCAAATCGGTATCGAAGGGATGGCCGAATCCGATGCGGAACCATGGATCGTGCCGCGTAACGATATCGAATGGATGCGCGGGAATTTCTTCGACAACTTTGCGCCAGGCGACGTTGTGCATGTGCGGCGCATGACGCAGGACACCGATGGTGCTTTCATCCGCTGGACTTTACGGCAAGTGCCCGAAGTCACCGGCGGGTTTATGGCAATGGACGTGAATACTGGCCGGGTTCTTGCGATGCAGGGTGGGTTCAGTTTCCAAAGCTCCAACTTCAATCGCGCCACGCAAGCGCAACGTCAGCCGGGTTCTGCCTTCAAGCCGTTCGTGTATGCCGCTGCACTCGATTCTGGCTATTCGCCTGCAACCATCGTGGTTGACGCCCCGATCGAGATTAACACGCCGCAGGGGATCTGGCGTCCAAAGAACGCATCCAACCAGTTCTATGGCCCAACACCGCTGCGCACAGGTATCGAACAGTCCCGAAACCTCATGACCATTCGTCTAGCACAAGAAGTCGGGATCGGCGTGGTTGCGGATTACGCAGAGAAATTCGGCGTATATGATGACATGAACCGTGTGCTGGCCGCCTCGCTTGGCTCCGATGAGACGACACTGTTCAAGATGGTCGCGGCCTATTCGATGTTCGCAAATGGTGGCGAGCGCGTCGAACCAACGCTGGTCGACCGCGTTCAGGATCGCAACGGAGAGACGATCTATCGGCACGATCAACGCACCTGCGAAGATTGCAGTGCGCTCGTTCTCGCTGCGGGGCAGGCACCTCGGATCTCGTCGAACCGCGAACGGGTCATGAATGAAATCACTGCGTATCAGTTGACGTCGATGTTGCAGGGCGTTGTCCAACGCGGGACCGCGCGCAGTGCGGTCAACCTGCCTGTGCCGATCGCTGGCAAGACAGGAACGACGAACGATGCAAAAGACGTGTGGTTTGTAGGCTTTTCATCCAATATCGCGGCCGGGTGTTTCATCGGTTACGATACGCCGCGCAGTCTGGGACGCGGTGCGTCCGGTGGCGGAATTTGCGGACCGGTCTTCAACCAGTTCATGTCAGAAGCCATCAAGCAATACGGTGGTGGTCCCTTCGAGGCCCCTGAGGAATGCCAGTTTATCAAGATTGATCGACTCTCGGGCGCACGTCTTCCTGACAGCGCAAGTGGAGCCAACGTGATTGCGGAGTGCTTCCGTCCCGGCGAAGAGCCGATCTTTGGTATTACCTTCGATGGCGGTTTTGCGATGGGTGGTGATCTTGAGCTGTTCGATGAAGTGTCTGCCCAAACACGGCAAATCACAACGTCAACGGGTCAGTCCACGACCGTTGGACCGCGTGCGACCTTTGGTTCGCTGTCTTCGGGCGGCCTTTACTAACCATTCTTGCTGACACGACGACTGCGGGCTATCACGGCCTGCAGAACCACATTTGATGGAAAACACCCATGCGCGCAGAAACTCAAAACACGATCGATGCGATCCAGACATCGCTGGATCTTCTCGCGCAGCGTCTGGGCGTTGAAACGGCCCAACATCGGCTTGAGGAATTCAATGCCCGCGTCGAAGATCCGAACCTTTGGGATGATGCCGAAGCGGCGCAGAAACTGATGCGCGATCGGCAGACACTTGTTGATGCAATCGCAACGTATGAAGGGATTAAACAGGATCTTGCCGATAACATCGAACTGATCGAACTTGGCGAGATGGAGGACGACGCCGAAGTCGTCGCCGAAGCCGAACAGGCACTGACAAAGCTGCAGTCCAAGGCGGCAGAAAAGGAACTGGAAGCCTTGCTGGACGGCGAGGCCGACGCCAATGACACCTTTCTCGAAATCAATGCCGGTGCCGGAGGTACTGAAAGCTGCGATTGGGCTTCGATGCTGGCGCGAATGTATATCCGCTGGGCCGAACGCAAGGGCTATAAGGTCGAATTGCAGTCGGAAAGCGCGGGTGATGAAGCCGGGATCAAATCCGCGTCTTACAAGATCAGCGGTCACAATGCCTATGGCTGGCTGAAATCGGAAAGTGGCGTACACCGCCTAGTGCGCATCTCTCCCTTTGACAGCGCAGCAAAGCGGCATACGTCGTTCACATCCGTCAAGGTCTATCCGGTCGTCGATGACAACATCGAGATCGAGGTCAATCCCGCAGATATCCGCATTGATACCTACCGCTCCTCAGGGGCCGGTGGACAGCACGTCAACACGACCGACTCTGCGGTGCGGATCACGCACCACCCAACGGGAATCGTTGTTACAAGTTCCGAGAAATCGCAGCACCAGAACCGCGATATCGCGATGAAGGCATTGAAATCCCGGCTGTATCAAATGGAACTCGACAAGCGATCCGCGCTTGTAAACGAAGCCCATGAAAATGCCGGTGATGCTGGGTGGGGCAACCAAATCCGTTCGTATGTGCTGCAGCCCTATCAAATGGTCAAAGACCTGCGGACCAACTACGAAACCTCAGACACCAAAGGCGTCCTTGACGGAGACCTGGATGGACTGATGGGGGCAACGCTGGCTTTGGCTGTATCCGGCAAAAGCCGGGCAGACGCGCAAGCGGACGGTTAGCGCCATAACCCTTTGAATATCGCCTCAGAGTTGGTTCTTGCCAGCAGGACTGTGACAAGCGCATGCTTTGCGCATGGAACATCCTCTACACCGAGACGCCACTCGCATCTTGGCAGATATTAGGTCAGGTCAATTGACCGCCGTAGATCTAATGGAAGCTACCCTCGATCGGATCGCGCAGGTCAATCCAGTGGTCAACGCGGTCGTGTCACTGCGTGCCGCGGACGCATTGCTGAATGAGGCGCGAGAGGCGGACCGTACAGATCAGAAAGGCCCGCTGCATGGATTGCCATTCGCGGTAAAAGACCTTGCCAATGTCGCTGGAATCGCAACGTCAATGGGGTCAACTGCGCTCAAGGGAACGATACCCGACACCTCTGACATCATGGTGCAACGCATTCAGGATGCAGGCGCGATCATCATTGGAAAAACCAACACACCTGAATTTGGGTTGGGCAGCCACACTTTTAATTCAGTGTTTGGCGAAACGCAGAATGCGCATCTGCACGGCAAATCGGCTGGTGGCTCTTCCGGTGGTGCCGCAGTCGCGCTTGCAACCCATATGGTTGCGCTTGCCGACGGGTCCGACATGATGGGTAGTCTGCGTAACCCAGCAGGCTGGAATGGCGTTTATGGGCTGCGACCGACGTGGGGCAGGGTACCGTCCGAACCGCGCGGCGATACGTATCTGCATCAGCTTGCAACGAACGGGCCGATGGCGCGCACGCCGTCTGATCTTGCTCTGCTGCTTGATGTTCAGTCCGGGCCGGATTCACGCCAACCCCTCAGTCGCACGGCACAACCGACACTGCCAGAGATCAATGCTGGCCGATCGCTGCGGCTGGCATGGCTCGGCGACTGGGGCGGAGCCTATGCAATGGAGCCGGGTGTGATTGATACTTGTACCGCCGCGATGTCCGGGTATGACGTCGCAGATATTGGACCACCTTTTCCCGCCGAACAACTTTGGGACGCGTGGATCACCTTGCGTAGCTGGTCTGTCGCACAAAACCTTGGCCCACTATATACCGATAAGAGCACGCGGAATTCACTCAAGCCCGAAGCGATCTGGGAAGTCGAACGCGGGCTTGCACTGTCACTTGTGGACGTCGAGCGGGCCAGCCTGATCCGGTCGAACTGGTTTTCGATAGCATCAAAGCTCTTCGAAATTTATGACGGGCTGGTGTTGCCCACTGCGCAGTGTTTTCCTTTCCCGATCAGCTGGGACTGGCCAAAAGAGATCGCAGGGCGCAAGATGGACACATATCACCGCTGGATGGAGGTGGTCGTTCCTGCCTCTTTGATCGGCTTGCCCGCACTGGCTGTGCCGATTCCCGGACAGCACATGGGACTTCAAATCATCGGTCGGCAAGATGCCGATCTGCAACTGCTTCAATTCGGACTGACATGGCACAGCTCGCTATAAATCCAATCCGCATTTCAGACCTTGCACTGATCCTTAAGGCGGGTTTGCGCGATTTCAGGAAGGCACCTGCTTTCGGGCTGTTCTTCAGCGCCGTCTATGTGATTGGTGGATTTCTGATGCTCTGGCTTGGGGCAGGGCATGTCACCTGGACCCTTGCAACATCGCTGGGTTTTCCACTCATCGCGCCATTTGCTGCTGCGGGCCTTTATGAAGTCAGCAGGCGGATGGAAAAAGGTGAACCTCTGAACTGGAGCGCAATCCTCGGGGTTGTCTGGAACGAACGCACACGGCAGCTGCCGTGGCTGGGTGCGATCATCGTCATCTACTTCTTGTTCTGGACATTTCTTGCGCACATGATTTTCGCGCTTTTCATGGGGCTTTCGACCATGACGAATGTTACGGATAGTCTTGAAGTTTTTCTGACGCCAAACGGCTTGCTCATGATTGTCGTGGAACTTGGCATTGGGGCAATTCTCGCGTTCCTGCTGTTTTCACTTACTGTCGTCAGCCTGCCGATTGTTCTTGATCGCGAGGTGGATTTCGTCACCGCCATGTTGACCAGTCTTGCCGTTGTCAAACAGAACCTCGTGCCAATGCTGCTGTGGGCTGGCATAATTGCGTTGCTCAGCATCGCAGCACTCTTGCCAATGTTTCTCGGGCTGATGATCGTCCTGCCGATCTTTGGCCATGCAACCTGGCATCTTTACCGTCGCGCGTTGGCATAAAAAAAGCGCCCCGTTGGGACGCTTTTATCTTGAACCAGAAGCCAAAGTTTAGGTCTTCGGTGCTTCTGTCGGCATTTTCTTGGCCGGAGCACCTGTTGCCAGCGGATCATCCTGACGTTGCACGGACCCTTCGAAATGTGCGCCCGACTCGATTGCGATCGTCTTGTGGATGATGTCCCCTTCGACACGGGCGGTCGAGGTCAGACGCACCTTCAGGCCACGGACGCGACCGACGACGCGGCCATTGACGACGACGTCATCTGCCACGACCTCACCCTTAACGGTGGCACCTTCGCCAACGGTCAGCAAATGCGCGCGAATGTCGCCTTCAACCTGACCTTCGATCTGGATGTCACCAGTTGTCTTGAGGTTTCCTGTAATGAGCAGATCGGCAGACAGCGTAGATGCTGGCGGCTTTGTCTTTGGCGATGCGCTCGGCTTGTAGTCAGAGGTCGCCGCCGGTGTCGCAGTCTTTGATGCGTCGGTCTTGGATGCATCGGCCGCAGGGCCGGGCTCGTTGATTTTGGATTTAGAAAACATCTTGTCCAGCTCTTATATAAGTCATCGGATTTACAGGCGTTCCGCCCACGCGCACCTCATAGTGCAGATGTGGTCCGGTCGACCGTCCAGAATTGCCCATATCACCAATTCGTTGCCCGCGCGAGACCCTTTGACCGACTGAAACACGCATCGAATTCAGGTGCGCATAACGGGTCTCGATGCCGAACTCGTGCTGAATTTTGATCAGTCTACCATATCCTGACGACCAGCCAGCAGATGTCACTACACCGTCTGCTGTTGCATAGATCGGCGTGCCAATTGGCCCCGCGAAATCGGTGCCGGCATGAAGTCGTCCCCACCGCTGGCCAAAACCAGAAGTGAAGCGGAAGTTCGCTTTCACAGGAATATCGAAAGGTGCCCGCTCTGCCGCGATGCGGTAGAGGTTGATCCGGTCCATACGGTCGAGAATCGCATTGGCACGACCAGCATCCGGATCAGGCCCGCCGCCTTTGGTCGAGAACGCAATTGGCGCAAGCGGTCCACCACTGCCGGAATAACCGCGGCGAACAGCTGATAGCAGACTTTCGGGGTTCAGGCCCGCATTGCGGAACATCTTGTCCAGAGGTTCGACAGACACAAGCATGGCTTCTTCGAGCTGACGGAATATCTCGTCGTTCTTTTCTTGCAGCAACCGCAGTTCCAGCTCGGTTTCGGCTGCGTGATCCAATGCAAAGCGGGCATCTTCCGCGATCTGGTCGCGTTCTGCAGCCGTTTGCGCCAGCGCGCTTGCAAGCAGATCGACGGTGCCACCGGCTTCTTCGCTGATCGCTTCGGCTGTTTGACCGCCATCAGTCGCGCTAAGTGCGGCGATCTGGTCTTCTGCCGCTTCGCGTTCATGCATCACGTCGCGCAATGTTTCCTGCACGACGTCAAGGCCTGTTTCCAGTTCGCGGCGCTGGTCTTCCGTGTTCAAAAGCTCGCTTTGCATGATTGAAATCTGTGCCAAGGCAGAGCTGAACCGTTCTTGTGCAGCGACAGCCTCAGCGGCGCGGGCATCGCGCTCGGCTGAAAGGGCATTCAAGCGCTGTTCATAGATCATTTGGTCGCGTTGAGCCTGTGCGCGGAAGTTGCCGGCACCGATGCTGTCCATCAAAAGAATGGCGGTTGCGATGATCGTCCAAGCCACAACGGCAATGCTGCCGATCCAAGCGACAAGTTGCGTTTCTGATTTAAGGCGAATGAACCGTGTTTCAGTATCAGAGCGCAGAAATAACCGCTTCTCCGGAAGATGTTTTTCAAGCTTTGCGTGAATACGTTGTGTTAGTCGCGATCGCACTGTTCTGTCCCTTGTCCCGTCCCGTTTCGTGGCAGGGTCCCACCCCCGTTTTCGCCACTCCGGTCGGTGTTAGCCAGACTGCGACTGTGCTGCAACGCTTTTGCGGGAAGAAGCACGGGAATCGAGTGAGTTGGGCGGGATGTTGCCGGTTTTTACCGTATTGCACCGGTCTCTTGCGCTAAGGGCCAATAAAAATCGGGAGGAATCCCCGCTTCAGCGCGTTTTTCCTCGTTGAACGGTGGCCGAAGTTCGCTGTGAAAATAGGTCCGGACCAGTTGGTGAAACACGCCTGTCGGGTCAAGATTGTGCCGCCCGCAAAGAAAATGAAACCACTTCGATCCATAGGCAACGTGGTGAACTTCTTCGGCGTAAATCACATTCAACGCGTCGACGGCCTGTGTGTTTTTCGCGTTCTGGAAAATCTTGATCATACCCGGTGTCACGTCGAGCCCGCGCGCTTCCAAAACCATTGGAACGACTGCTAGTCGGCCCATGAAGTCTGTCGCCGTATCTTCTGCTGCCCGCCACATTCCAGCATGAGCCGGAAGCGCTCCATAGTGGCTGCCTTGGACTTCAAGGCACTCGGACATCAGGTTGAAATGCTTGGATTCTTCGTCAGCGGCCTTAACCCAGTCATCATAGAAACCAATGGGCATCGGCGTTTCGGTAAAGCGCGCGATGATATCCCAATGAAGATCGACCGCGTTCAGTTCGATATGCGCCACGGCATGGAGGATCGCACATCGTCCCTCCGGTGTGCCGGGTTTGCGGCGCGGCACATCACGCGGGTCAAGCAACGCAGGTGCGTCTGGGCGGGCGGGTCGCAAAGGCGGTGCGCATCGGCCGATCGATGGGGTCTGTCCAGCTTGCCGCGCCGCTTGCCATTCGGCTGCATACGCACGCGACTTCTGCGTCTTTTCCCATGGATCTGCTGTTTGCAGCACTGCGACTGCCATCTCTGCGAGCGGTCTCATCAGTTAGTTCCGTTGAAAACAGGGCAGATAGATGGATCGACTATCCTCACCCCTTTACCGCCGCAAGCACGGCGTCGACATGCCCCGGTACCTTTACCTTGCGCCAGATTTCCTTGATGTTGCCATCTGCACCAATCAAGAAGGTTGCCCGCTCGATGCCCATGTATGTCTTGCCGTACATGTTCTTTTTGACCCACACACCGTAACGTTCGCAAACATCCCCGTCTTCATCTGACAAAAGTGCAATGTTCAGATCGTGCTTTTTGCGAAACTTTTCATGCTTGACGACGGAATCCTTGGAAACCCCAAGGATGACTGCCCCCGCAGCCGCAAATTCATCGACCTTGTCTGTGAAGCCAACTGCTTCTTTGGTACACCCTGGGGTGTCGTCCTTCGGGTAGAAATAAAGCACAACCTGCTTTCCTGAAAAATCGGCAAGGCTGACTACGTCGCCGCCATCACGGGGCAAGCTTACGGCGGGTGCGGGTTGGCCGACTGTAACGTCACTCATCTGAATGGTCCTTTGTGGCTGGCGTTCGATCATTTTCTCGTTTCGTTTTAGAGTGCGACGCGCAAAGATAAAGAGCGCGAAGGAAACAAGACACACGATGACCGACAGCAACGACGCGGTGGTTCAAGACCTCCCGACACCAAAAAAAGGGCGCGGTCGAAAAGCCGTGCACCATTCTTTGCGTGCGATTTGGCTGCTCGCCACGATCCCGTTCGCCGTCGTGCTGCTGCTGTCCATTCTGCTGATCGACAACGATGTGACTGCACCTTCCTGGGTCAAGAACCGGGTGCAAGAGCGCGCGGCGCTGATCCTCGCCGGGGGAAGCGTTGAATTCGGAGAAATCACAATCAACGTGGGGCGCGACCTGCATCCGCGCGTCAAACTGACGGCGACGACCTTGCGTGATGCAGAGGGCGCTGTCCTTGCAGAAATCGATGAGATTGCGGGGCTGATGTCGCCGCGCGGTCTATTCTTTGAACGTGCAGCCTTGATGCAGGAAATCGACCTGACAGGCGTTGATGTCTCTTTAAAGCGGGCGGCTGACGGAACCGTCGCACTTGCATTTGATCGCGACGCCGACGCGCTTGGAAATGCTCCGAACCTGACAACTCTGATCGAGCAGAGCGAAGCCGTCTTCGACAGACCCGCCTTGCAGGCGATGGAGCAAGTACGGATCAACCAGCTTGGTTTGATTTATGAGGATGCGCGCGCCAAGCAGACTTGGACAATCGACGGGGGCCAGCTGGCACTTGATCTGCGCAATGACGTAACGCGCGTCACAGGTGATCTGCCGTTGAACACCAGCGAAACGCCAGCAAGCATTGATATCGTTTTCGAAAGCCCCCGTAACAGCACGGCTGCTGATCTCTTGTTAAGGGTCGCCAATATCGCCGCGAGTGATCTTGCGACCCAGTCACCGGCGATCAGCTGGATGTCCGGTGTGGACGCATCACTAACTGCAGAACTGAGCACCGGTCTGGATGATCGCGGACAGCTCTTACCGCTGACGGCATCCCTGAACATTGGCTCTGGCGTGTTTCGACCAGAGGCAGGAGCCACACCTGTCACCTTTGACGGAGCAGATATCGCATTGGTGTTTGATCCGGCGCGCAATTTGATCACGTTCGATCAGCTTGACCTGCACTCGGATCGTGGGGCCTTCACGGGGCAGGGGCAAGCGATTGCGCAGAATCTGACGGACGGAATACCAGAAACTTTTCTCGGTCAGTTCCAGTTCACGGATCTGCAGATCAATCCCCCCGGCATCTATGAATTACCATTGCTGATCGAAACGGCATCCGTCGACTTGAGGCTCCAGATCAATCCTTTTGTTCTGGAAATCGGTCAGGCGGTCATTGACGACGCCCGGATTATGGCCATCGGAAAAGGGCATGCAGCCGCAACGCCAGAAGGCTGGATCATCGCGCTCGATATTCGTGGGGACCGGTTGGACAATGAGACGCTCCATCGCTTGTGGCCGCAAGGTACAATTCCAAGAACGCGTGAGTGGTTTGTGAACAACCTGACGACCGCGAATTACCGCGACCTGACATTTTCACTGCGGTCATATCCCGGAAGCCCGACGCGCAGTGCTGCGGGATTTGGTTTTGAAGACGCAACGATCCAATTCATGCGCACGATGCCCAGGATTTCGGACGGGGCGGGTTATGTCAGTCTGGCGAACAACCGGTTCGCGGTTTCGCTGGACAAGGGCAGGGTGATTGCCTCCACCGGCGGCGCGCTTGATATCGCGGGATCTACGCTTGTGATCGCGGACGTTACACGCAAGGAAAACGAGATGTCGCTGAACTTAATAAGCGACAGCGCGATCACTGCCGCGCTTTCCATACTTGATCAGGAGCCCTTCCAGTTCCTGAGCAAGGCAAACCGCGCGGTGACGCTTGCTGATGGGCGGGCACTGATCAATGGCACGATTACGTTCCCGCTGGGACGAAGACCAGAACCGGGTGAGACCCAGTTTGACATTGCAGGAACGCTGCGGCGGGTCAGTTCTGACAGTATTATCCCCAACCGGACGCTGACAGGTGGCACGGTCTTGCTGAGGGCCACGAATACACAATTGCGTTTTGAAGGGGCCGTCAGCGTTGACGGTGTCCCAGTTGTCGGCAGTTATACGTTACCGATTGGTCCGGCCGCGAACGGGAAAAGCCGTGTGGAGGCGGATATCGAATTGTCCCCGCAGTTTCTTGACGCGTTCAATATCGGTTTGCCACCCGGTTCGGTTGCTGGAACGGGACGTGGGCGACTTGAGATTGACCTCGCGCGGGGGGCCGCGCCAGCGTTTTCGCTGACGTCAAATCTGCAAGGCATACAACTCGCGTTGCCGCCAATTGGCTGGTCCAAATCCCCCACAGCACAAGGTCGATTACGTGTGGCGGGCCGGCTTGGTCCGGTGCCGTCAATCGACACGCTTGACGTTGGCGGTGGCGGTCTTTCCGCGAGTGGTGCCATCACTTTCAATGACAACGGCACATTGAACGCGGCGCGGTTCAGTGAAGTACAGCTTGATAACTGGTTGAACGCACCGATCACGCTGCGCGGGCGCGGCGCTGGCCGACCTGTTGCCGTTGAAATTGCGGGAGGCGTGCTTGACCTGCGACGCGCGCGCTTTGGACCTGGTGGGCAGGGCGGTGGCCCGATGTCCATCGCGCTGGATCGCCTGCAAATCACCGATGGAATCGCGCTGACAGCGTTTGCCGGTGACTTTGACGGATCAGGCGGGTTCTCCGGCCAGTTTCAGGGCCGGGTTAACGGCGCTGCCGTTGTGCAGGGCACAGTCGCCCCGCGCAATGGCCGGTCGGCCGTTCGGCTTGTCAGCAACGACGCAGGCGGCGTCGTGCGGGCAGCAGGTTTCATGCGCAACGCTATCGGTGGAACGCTTGATCTGACGCTGTTGCCGGCTGCAGGCGAAGGCACATTTGACGGCACGCTGGCGGTTCGAAACCTTCGGGTGAAGGACGCGCCTGCAATGGCAGCATTACTGGATGCGATCAGTGTGGTTGGATTGCTTCAACAACTTGACGGGCAAGGTTTGGCCTTTGACGCAGTGGATGCGAATTTTCGCCTCACGCCGCGGCAGGTTGTTTTGACGCAATCAAGTGCTGTCGGACCGGGGCTTGGGATCTCGCTGGACGGAATCTACACGCTGTCAAGCAAATCTGTGGATTTCCAAGGGGTTGTCTCGCCATTTTATCTCGTCAACCAGATCGGATCCATTCTGACGCGACGCGGTGAGGGGCTGATCGGTTTTAACTTCAATATTGCCGGAACTGTTGATAATCCCGCTGTCAGCGTGAACCCGCTTTCGGCGTTAACCCCGGGCATGTTCCGCGAAATTTTCCGTCGCGCCCCGCCCGAGGTCACTGAATGAAGCTTTCCGATTTTGATTTCGTTCTGCCAGAAGAATTGATCGCAACGCGCCCGGCACGTCCGCGTACCTCGGCTCGGCTTTTGGTCGCGAATGGCGATGAATTCAATGATCTTCACGTACGCGATATTGTTGACCAACTGGCACCGGGTGACCGGCTGATCCTGAATGACACAAAGGTCATTCCCGCACGTTTAACGGGGCATCGTACACGTGAGTCTGCGGAAAGTCACACAACCGCACGGATCGAGGTGACGTTGCTTGAACCGCAAACCAACGGGAACTGGAGCGCGTTGATCAAGCCGTTAAAAAAGGTCAAGGATGGCGAAACGATTGTCTTTTCCGACGATCTCAGCGCGGTTGTCGCAAGTCGTTCAGACGGGCAAGCCATCTTGGCCTTCAATCTGGCGGGCGATGACTTCGATACAGCACTTGCGGATGTAGGAGCCATGCCGCTTCCGCCCTATATCGCAGCCAAACGGCCCGCCGACGAAGCGGATAAGATTGATTACCAGACAGCTTGGGCCAAACACGCCGGTGCTGTGGCGGCACCGACAGCTTCGCTGCATTTTGATGCCGACCTTCTAGCCGCTCTAAAACAAAAAGGTGTCACCTTTTCCCATGTCACACTGCACGTCGGCGCAGGCACATTCCTGCCGGTGAAGGTGGACGACATCACCCAACACAAGATGCATGCTGAATGGGGACATGTGTCGCAAAGTGCAGCGGCAGAGATCAACGCGACCAAGGCCGCCGGCGGACGTATCATTCCTGTCGGGACCACCGCACTGCGACTGATCGAAAGCGCTGCCAAGAAAGGGCAGGTTGGTCCGTGGAAGGGACCAACCGATATTTTCATCACGCCCGGTTATCAGTTCCAGATCACGGACGGGCTGATGACGAATTTCCACCTGCCAAAGTCGACGCTGATGATGCTTGTTTCCGCGCTCATGGGCACAGACCGGATCAAGGCGATCTACAAACATGCAATTTCGCACAGGTATCGCTTCTTTTCCTACGGGGACAGCTCGCTGCTTTTGCCCCCTTAGACGGGCTATGTGCGAATTCAGCTATGCAATGTCGCTTGTGTCATTGATCTGCCAACTTTGATGATCCATGTGGTTGAGGCATCTCACGAAGGATTCGCGCCGTGATCAAAGTTTTTAGTGCATCTTGGGCGTTGTTCCTTGGCATCTTCATGTTGATGATCGGCAATGGCCTGCAAGGCACTCTGCTTGGCCTGAGGGGCGAGCAGGAGGGTTTCACCACATTCGAGCTTTCGGTCGTGATGTCGGCCTATTTCCTTGGCTTTCTCTTCAGTTCCAAAGCGACACCCCTGCTGATCCAGCGGGTTGGTCACGTGCGGGTATTTGCGGCACTGGGGTCCACGATTTCCGCGGTTTTGATCCTTTATCCAGTCCTCGTGGAACCCTGGGCATGGGTCCTGGGCCGTGTCATGATCGGTTTTTGTTTCTGCGGTGTTTACGTAACAGCAGAAAGCTGGCTGAACGATGCATCCGACAATGAAAACAGGGGCAAGGCGCTGTCGATTTATATGATCGTGCAGATGGCGGGAATTGTCGCGGCGCAGTATATCATTTCGCGTGGCGATGTCAGCGGGTACATACTTTTCATTGTACCCTCAGTGCTGGTTTCGCTTGCCTTTGCACCGATCCTTCTGTCCGTCCGACCAGTGCCGGCATTTTCGCAGACAAAGCCGCTCTCACTGCCACGCCTGATTGAGGCGTCTCCATTGGCGTGTGTCGGGATGTTTCTGCTGGGCGGGATCTTTGCTGCACAATTTGGGATGTCGGCAGTCTATGGGCTCAAGGCCGGTCTGACAGTGAACCAGATCTCGGTCTTCGTTTCGACGATCTATATCGCAGCCCTCGTGGCGCAATATCCAATTGGCTGGATATCCGACCGGATTGACCGCCGCATTCTCGTGTTGATCACGACGACAGTTGGCGGGATAGGGGCGATGCTTGCCTTTCTGATACCCGGCAACTTTACAATCATCCTGATCGGTGCCGCGCTGGTTGGGGGTACATCGAACCCGCTTTATGCGCTCCTGATTGCCTATGCTAATGACTATCTCGAAAAGGATGATATGGCTGCTGCCTCTGGCGGACTGCTGTTCATCAATGGCGTTGGCGCAATCGCTGGGCCACTGATCGTTGGTTGGGTTATGGACACCTTTGGTGCCGAAGGCTTCTGGCTCTTTTCATCCATACTGCTATTGGCGATTGCTGCTTACGCAGCCTACCGAATGACCCGCCGCACGCGCAGCAATCTGGAATTCGAGACGGTTCCATATTCACCAGTCGCGGCAACGACAACGCCGCTAATCGCGGAGATAGCGCAGGAAGTTTATATCGACACCGAGGAAGTAGACAGCGATGCGAAGTAAATTTCCTTGTCATACAGCCACTTGCCTGTTTCAGTAGTGACGGTGGTTTCGTGGAGGACGGTGTTGTGAAAACTCCTCAGGATGTTTTGAATTTCTGGCTGGACGAGATCGGCCCGAAAGGCTGGTATGCCGGAGGAGAAACGCTTGACGCAGAAGTGCGAGACAAGTTCCTCACCACATGGGAACGCGCGGCTGACGGGCATCTTGGTCTTTGGCTGACCTGCGCGTCCGAAACATTGGCATATATTATTCTGACGGACCAATTGACGCGAAACATGTTTCGCAATGATGCGCAGGCATTTTCGACCGATGGTCTGGCCCGCGCAGCAGCGAAACTGGCGATTAACAATGATTGGGACATGCGGATCGACGAACCTGCGCGGCAGTTTTTCTACTTGCCATTGATGCACTCGGAAAACCTGACGGATCAGGATCGTGCAGTGCGTCTGATCCATTCTCGCATGCCGGAAACAGGCGAGAATAATATCGATCATGCCAAAGCTCACCGCGAGATTATTCGCCGCTTCGGTCGGTTTCCCTATCGCAACGCAGCGCTGCACCGCGTGTCTACCCAAGCCGAACAGGACTTCATGTCCAACGGCGGCTATGGTGCTATTTTGCGCAAAGTGCAGGCGGAAGCAGCCTGATTGTATGCTTTGCGCAGAGCCCATAGCGGGCATGACGCCAGGTCACTAGTGGTTCGCTGAGAATTAGTTTAACGCTAAACAAACTGTTTCGGAGAGGAGAAACTCATGGCTGCGAAGAACTTTGATCTTATCGTGATCGGAGCCGGCCCCGGTGGATATGTCGCTGCTATCCGCGGTGCACAGCTGGGGATGAATGTCGCAATCGTCGAGCGCGAGCACATGGGCGGCATCTGCCTGAACTGGGGATGTATTCCAACAAAGGCCCTGCTGCGTTCGTCGGAAGTATTCCACCTTATGCATCGTGCGAAGGAATTCGGCCTGTCCGTCGACAAAGCCAGCTTTGATTTGGACGCTGTGGTCAAACGTTCGCGCAATGTTGCAGGTCAGCTATCTGGCGGCATTGGCCACCTGATGAAAAAGAACAAAGTCACGACGATCATGGGGGAGGCGACAATCCCCGCCAAGGGCAAGGTTAGCGTCAAGACCGAAAAGGGCACCGAGGAACTGACCGCGAAGAACATCGTGCTTGCTACTGGTGCAAGGGCGCGTGAACTTCCGGGCCTTGAAGCAGACGGCGATCTGGTCTGGACCTACAAGCACGCACTGCAGCCGGTCCGCATGCCAAAGAAACTGTTGGTCATCGGGTCTGGCGCGATCGGTATCGAATTCGCCAGCTTCTACAATACGATGGGTTCCGAAACCACTGTTGTCGAGGTCATGGATCGCGTGCTGCCAGTCGAAGACGCAGAAATTTCTGCCTTCGCCAAGAAGCAATTCGTCAAGCAGGGCATGAAGATCATGGAAAAAGCCATGGTCAAGAAGCTGGATCGTGCCAAGGGCAAAGTCACAGCACACATTGAAGTTGGCGGAAAAATCGAAAAGCACGACTTCGATACCGTGATTTCGGCAGTGGGCATCGTCGGCAATGTCGAAAATCTGGGACTTGAAGAACTTGGCGTAAAGATTGACCGCACGCATGTGGTAACTGACGAATTCTGCCGCACAGGCGTCGATGGGCTGTACGCGATCGGCGATATTGCAGGTGCTCCCTGGCTGGCCCACAAGGCAAGCCACGAAGGTGTGATGGTCGCAGATCTCATCGCAGGCAAGCACGCGCATCCGGTCAAACCGGAAAGCATCGCCGGCTGTACCTATTGCCATCCGCAGGTCGCATCGGTCGGCTACACGGAAGCCAAAGCAAAAGAGCTGGGCTACAAGGTCAAGGTTGGCCGCTTTCCTTTCATCGGAAACGGCAAAGCGATTGCATTGGGCGAACCCGAAGGCATGATCAAAACTGTCTTTGACGAAAAGACGGGTGAATTGTTGGGTGCGCACATGGTCGGCGCTGAAGTGACTGAACTAATTCAGGGTTATGTCGTTGGTCGTCAGCTCGAAACCACTGAAGAAGACCTGATGAACACTGTCTTCCCGCATCCGACACTGTCAGAGATGATGCATGAAAGCGTGCTGGATGCGTACGGGCGCGTGATTCATATGTAGTCGGCCAATTTGGGCAGGAAGGCATTAAGCAACGCCGATCTTACGGCTGGTTCCACTGCCCAATCATTCTGCGACTAATGCGTGGTTCAAGTTGCGCTGCAGCTTGAGCCAAGCACAAAAAAATGCTGTTAAGCACCTGTTAATATTTGATAATTTGTTTCGCATGCGAAACATTTTGGGCGGCCTTCTATGATGGCCGCCCATTTTCGTTTTACTCAAGGGTGAGTGGCACCGTCGCGATCGGCACGCGTCCCTGATCTATGAAATAGGTCACCTCGTAGTCTCCCGGTTCATCCGGCAGCCGCACTGTCACTGGGTTGCCGGTGTTGGTGCGCTCGTAGCGTTCCCAACGTCCGCCACCCTCGGCTCCAACCTTTCCAACACCGATGAAGTCGCCTTCGTAATCGGGCCCGTCCCATCCTACGATCAGGTCAGTTCCGGCAGGTGCCGTTGCGGGTGCGATCAACCGGCCCGTCGCTTCTGACACTGTGATCGGGTGCTGGGCGAGGACCGAGCGGTCCTGATTTACGAAGTATTTGATTACGTAATCGCCGGGCAAAGAGGGCACCCGCAAAGCGAGCGTTTCGCCTTCGTTCGTGCGCGTATAATTCACCCATTGGCTTCCGCCTGTGGCTCCAGCCTCACCGATGCCGATAAAGTCGCTTTCGTAGTCGGGGCCTTCCCATGTGACAGAAATCGTCTGTCCTGCCACGGCCGTATCTGGTGCCGTGATCGTTGCCTTGACCGGTTCAGCTATAAAGGGCGTACTGGCGATGATCGTGCGATCCTGATTCACGAAGTACTGGATCAGATAATCGCCCGGTTCCGTAGGCACCGTCAGGGTCAACGTCGCCCCGTCAGAGGTACGTGTGTAGTTCTTCCACTGATTGCCTCCGGTTGCGCCGACCTTGCCAATTCCAATGAAGTCATTTTCATAATCCGGTCCCGTCCAGCTGACGGTAATATCCGATCCCGCGGGAGCGGAAGCGGGGGCAGTGACGCTCGCAGCAACGTCAGTTACGGTCAAAGCTGCCGTCGCAATAATCTCGCGATCCTGATTGATAAAGTACTGGATCAGATAATCGCCCGGTTCCGTCGGCACAGTCAGGGTCAGTGGGCTGCCTTCATTTGTGCGGGTGTAATTCTCCCACTGGTTGCCGCCGTTGGCACCAACTTTGCCAATCCCGATGAAATCGTTTTCATAGCCCGGACCGGTCCACGTAACTTCAACCTCTGAGCCTGACTGCGCTTCTGTCGGGGCAGTAATGCTTGCTTTCACATCGACAACCTTGATCGGCGCGGTCGCGTATATTGTCCGGTCCTGATTCACGAAATACTGGATCAAATAGTCACCGGGTTCTGTTGGTACCAAGAGCATAAGCGGGCTGCCGTCGCTTGTGCGCGTGTAGTTTTCCCACTGGTTGCCGCCTTCGGCATCCGCTTTGCCAATCCCAATGAAATCACTGTCATAGTCCGGTCCGGTCCAGGCTACGCTGATCTCGGCACCCGCCGGAGCCTCTGCTGGCGCGGTAATGCTGGCCTCAACCGGCAACAAGGTGATTGGAGTTTGCGCGATTGCAGTACGTGCACCGTCGTTCGAAAAGTATTGGATGACATAGTCGCCCGCAGTGGCGGGCATCAGCAATGTGATCGGGTTGCCGTCTCTTACATAGGTGTAGTTTTGCCATTGGTTGCCGCCCTCGGCCCCGACCGCGCCTATACCGACGAAATCACTCTCATGTCCCGGCCCGTCCCAGCCCACTTGAACGTTCGACCCAGCAGGCGCGCTGCTTGGCGCGACAAGTCGCGCCGTGGGAATTGGTTCTTCAAAGACAGCAGTAACCTCAGTCGCGCCACCGTCGATCACTATGAAATCAACGTTGACTGTCTGCTCGTATTCAAGGCTGTAAGCAGTTGCGACATAGGCACCTTCAAGAAGGTCGGCCGTCAACGGGTTGCCATCCAAGTCCTCGGCAAACATCCCCGCATCGCTGTTGATGTCCCAAAGCACCGGGCTTGTGACCAGCGCGGCGTCCTCGCCGACGACAGCCGTGAACGTCATAGTGACCCCAACCGGATCAGGTTCGGCGGCGACTGTCTGCAGCGCCGCCCCGAGTTCCTCTGCATTGTCTGCAGTTAAAAACTGGCCGCCGGTTTCCTCGGCGATGCATTGCATCTGTGCTAACGCGACTGCGTCCGAACCCACATCAAATCCGACGACATGGGCAGTGAAATCAATCGCGGCTTCTTCAAGCAAACGCATTGCTGCGCACGGATCAGGGTTGCAAGTCTCAACGCCGTCGCTGACCAGAATGACCGTCGCGCTGTCCTCGGTATAGCGCAACGCTTCGGCGGCGGCGATGATACTATCGGTCATCGGTGTCTTGCCCAACGGCTTGATCCCGTTCACGGCGTCCCGGATAGCGTCGCGCGTATTGGGCCCGGGGGCGACGATGGTTTCAATGTCTGTGCAGTTCCCGCGCTCGCGGTGGCCGTAGACGGTCAGTCCGATATTCTGCTCTGGTGGAATGGTGTCCATCAGCGCGCTGACGACCTCCTGGGCAATGGTGATCTTTGCCACGCCGTCGATCTGTCCCCACATTGAACCGGAACCATCCAACACCAGAATTGTGTTCGGATTGTCCTGTGCGGAAGAAGCAGTGGCGAAAGCAGTCAAAAGAAACGGAGCAAGGAAACGCATGGACTGTCCTCTCATTAAATTACGAAAAGGAAATCAGATGCGTAGTGCCTTGGCTACCCCTTCAAAGCAGGGGGTGGGGAAATCCTGACCTGTACCTCGCCACCGGATCTGGCCCGACAAGTTGCCAAGTCAGCAACCTTCAACCGCTTTTTTGTTGTTCACGTTCACTTAATGTTCTAGTTTCGCTCTGGCAATCTGCTTTCCCGTCGCTATGTCTTGGCGGGTAGGCTTGGGGGCCAGAATGCCAGAATTGAAAAATATCGAAGTACGCGGCGCACGCGAGCATAATCTCAAGAATATCGATGTCGATATTCCGCGCGATAAGCTTGTCGTCATCACCGGTCTGTCGGGGTCCGGCAAATCGTCCCTGGCGTTCGATACGATCTACGCCGAAGGGCAAAGGCGGTATGTCGAATCCCTGTCAGCCTATGCGCGCCAGTTCCTTGATATGATGGAAAAGCCGGATGTGGATCACATCAGCGGTCTAAGTCCGGCCATTTCGATCGAACAAAAGACGACATCCAAGAACCCGCGTTCGACCGTGGGCACAATCACGGAAATCTATGACTATCTGCGCCTGCTTTTTGCACGGGCAGGGACGCCGTTTTCGCCTGCGACCGGGCTGCCAATTGAGGCACAGCAGGTACAGGACATGGTTGATCGTGTCATGGCGATGGAAGAGGGCACGCGCGGGTATCTGTTGGCCCCCATTATCCGTGATCGCAAAGGCGAATACCGCAAGGAGTTTCTGGAACTGCGCAAGCAGGGCTTTCAACGCGTGAAAGTCGATGGTGAGTTTTACGAACTGGATGAACCGCCAACGCTGGACAAGAAGTTTCGCCACGATATCGATGTTGTGGTTGACCGGATCGTGGTCCGCGAGGGTCTTGAGACACGACTGGCGGACTCGTTCCGAACCGCGCTCGATCTGGCTGATGGTATAACAATTCTTGAAACAGCGCCGACAGAGGGTGATCCGGAGCGTCATACATTCTCTGAAAATTTCGCCTGCCCGGTGTCTGGATTTACGATCCCGGAAATCGAACCGCGCCTGTTCTCTTTCAACGCGCCCTTCGGTGCCTGTCCAGACTGCGACGGTTTGGGCGTTGAACTGTTCTTTGATGAACAGCTTGTGGTGCCGGATATCACATTGAAGATCGCCGACGGTGCACTGGCCCCCTGGCGCAAGGGCAAGAGCCCGTATTTCCTGCAGACGATCGAAGCGATTGCAAAGCACTACGGCTTTAACAAGAACGCGCGATGGAAAGACCTCGACCCGAAGGTCCAGGAGGTATTCCTACGCGGATCGGGTAAGGAAGAAATCAAGTTCCGCTATGATGAAGGCGGTCGCGTCTATCAGGTATCACGCCCGTTTGAAGGCGTTATCCCAAACATGGAACGGCGGTACCGCGAAACCGATAGCAGCTGGATTCGCGAGGAGTTCGAGCAATTCCAGAACAATCGGCACTGCGGCACCTGCAACGGATTCCGACTGCGGCAAGAGGCCTTGGCCGTCAAGATCGGTGGTCTGCACGTGGGTGAGGTCGTTCAGATGTCGATCAAGGAGGCCTATGACTGGTGCCTCACCGTTCCCGATAAACTGTCCAAGCAGAAGAATGAGATTGCAAAAGCGATTTTGAAGGAAATTCGTGAACGCCTTGGCTTCTTGAACAACGTCGGGCTTGAATATCTGACCTTGTCCCGAAATTCTGGCACGCTTTCGGGCGGCGAAAGCCAGCGGATCCGACTTGCTTCGCAGATCGGATCGGGTCTGACAGGTGTTCTTTACGTCCTGGATGAGCCATCAATTGGTCTGCACCAGCGCGACAATGATCGGCTTCTGACGACGCTTAAGAACCTGCGCGACCAAGGCAATACAGTGATCGTTGTCGAGCATGACGAGGAGGCCGTGCGCGAGGCGGACTATGTCTTTGACATCGGTCCCGGTGCAGGCGTTCACGGTGGCGAGGTTGTAGCGAAAGGCACGCCGCAGGAGATCATGGCAAATGACAAGTCGCTGACCGGTCAGTATCTGGTCGGCGCGAAAGAGATTCCTGTTCCTGCGATCCGCCGCAAAGGCAACAAAAAGAAAGTCACGATCGTCAAGGCGACGGGCAACAACCTCCAGAATGTGACGGTTGAATATCCACTTGGGAAATTTGTCTGCGTGACAGGTGTTTCCGGCGGCGGGAAGTCCACGCTCACGATCGAAACGCTGTTCAAGACCGCGTCTATGAAGCTGAACGGTGCGCGCCAGACGCCGGCCCCTTGCGAAACGATCAAAGGTCTGGAGCATCTGGACAAGGTTATCGACATCGACCAGAGACCAATCGGGCGTACGCCGCGTTCGAATCCGGCCACATACACGGGCGCGTTCACGCCGATCCGCGACTGGTTTGCCGGGCTGCCCGAAGCCAAGGCGCGCGGCTACAAGCCGGGGCGCTTTAGTTTTAACGTCAAGGGCGGACGGTGCGAAGCCTGCCAAGGTGATGGTGTCATCAAGATCGAGATGCACTTTCTGCCGGACGTCTACGTCGAATGCGAAACTTGCAAGGGCGCGCGCTACAACCGCGAAACTCTGGAAATCAAATTCAAGGGCAAATCAATTGCCGATGTGCTGAATATGACTGTTGAGGATGCGCAGGACTTCTTCAAGGCGGTGCCGTCAATCCGAGACAAGATGGATGCGCTGATGCGTGTGGGTCTTGGATATATCAAGGTCGGTCAGCAAGCGACCACGTTGTCTGGTGGCGAAGCGCAGCGCGTAAAATTGTCGAAGGAGCTTGCGAAACGGTCGACCGGACGAACGCTTTATATTCTGGACGAACCGACGACGGGCCTTCATTTCGAAGACGTGCGCAAGCTGTTGGAAGTGCTGCATGAACTTGTCGATCAGGGCAATTCGGTCGTGGTGATCGAGCACAACCTCGACGTCGTCAAAACCGCGGACCACATCATCGACATCGGGCCTGAAGGTGGAGATGGCGGTGGGTGTATTGTCGCCGAAGGTACGCCAGAGGAAGTTGCTGAAGTCACGGCCAGCTATACCGGCAAGTATCTCAAGCCGATGCTGAAATCCCGGAAAGTTGCTGCCGAGTAGCAGGTTTGTGGTTTGTGTTACGGGATTCTTTCGCGCAAAACACGCGAAACGGAGATGTGTAATGCGCCGACTCGCCTTGGGATTATTGCTGCTGACAAGTTCTGTTTATGCGGATGAAACGTTTGATTTTGATGGGTTTCACTCTGTCGAAGTGCGCAACGGCATCGTTGCAGAAGTAACGGTCGGTGAAGCATCCGTCATTGTTGATGATAGCGCGGGGGATATTACGCAGTTTCGTTCGGCACAGTTCGGAGAATGGCTGCGCCTTGATCGCAACAAGCGTTGGTTGATCTGGACAAATGGGCGTCGCGATCAATTCAATACGAAGATCCAGATGCCGCAAGTGCGCGAATTGAAGGCATTGTCCGGCGCTATCATCACCGCAAATCTGGGCGAACAACCGCAGTTTCGCGCCGAGGCCGAGAACGGCAAGATATCGGTTTCGGTTTCCACGCCGAACCTGCGATTGCGCGGCAACGACGATGCCGAGATTTCTGTTTCAGGACGCTGCGAACGCCTGACGATGCTTGCACGACCAACAGCCACAATTGATCTGTCTGGTTTGACTTGTGAGAGCATCGTGATTTTTGGCGACAGATCGCGGGTCTTGCTCCCGGACGGGGCGAATGTCGTCAGTGAACACGGCTCCTGAGGAAAGGGGCGCTACCGCGCGTTTCGTTTCACGGATTCAACTGTGACACGATATGCATCGCGGCGTGTTTGGCTATCGTTCCGCATGCCTCCGGCGGAAGTTTGATGGGACAAAGAAAGCCATGTGCCCGACGTCAGTCGGATCGTGAACGTTTTTCGAAACGTGGCAGCATTGCAGAGAAATCCAATTCACCCATGCCCTCGGCTTCGACGAATAGCTCATAGAGCTCTGTAGCGGCCTTTCCTAATGGTGTATCAGCGTTGGCATCCTTGGCGGCCTGTTGCGAAAGCCGTAGGTCCTTTAGCATGAGTACCGCGGCGAAGCCGGGTTTGTAGCCGTTATCGGCGGGGCTTTGCGGGCCGATTCCGGGGGCAGGACAATAGGCATTCATCGACCACGAGTATCCCGATGACGTCGAGACCACGTCGAACATGGCCTGCCGATCGAGACCTAGTTTGTCTGCAAGAGCGAATGCTTCGCAGGTTCCGATCATGGTGATCCCGAGAATCATGTTGTTGCAGATCTTGGCGGCCTGCCCATTGCCGGCCGGGCCGCAATGCACTGCTTTCTGTCCCATGATGTCAAACAGTGGCCGCACTTTTTCGAATGCGTTTTCCGGACCGCCGGCCATGAATGTCAATGTGCCGTTCGTAGCGCCACCAATGCCACCCGAAACCGGTGCATCGACGGCTTGAAGATCGTGCGCTTCTGCCTGTTGCGCCACGGCCCGGGCGCTGGCGACGTCGACCGTTGAGCAGTCGAGGTGGATGGCCCCTTTTCGCATGGCAGGGTGGATGTCATCGGCAACCGCTTTCAGAATTGCGCCGTTGGGGAGCATTGTGATGACAACGTCGGCACCCTTGACTGATGCGGCTGCGGACTCGGCAAGAGTGAGGCCTGCGGGTTTAGCGACGGTGTCGAACCCCGTGATATCATGCGTCTGGGCAAGATTTGTCGCCATTGGCGCACCCATGTTGCCGAGACCGATAAAGGCAATTTTCATAGTTTCAGCTCCTGATCCGGGGAGAGGGGGGAAATCATGGCGTCCACCTCTGCGCTGGTGACGTCAAGCGGGCTGGTGTGCTGCCAGTGTGGCGTGCGATCCTTATCGATGATCGCAGCCCGGATACCTTCGATGAAATCACCCTGTGCAACGGCGCGATAGGTGTAACGGTATTCAAGTCGTAGGGCTGTCCTGATTGACGGGTTTTGGCGGACTTTGGCAATGATCTGCACTGCGCAGGCCATCGCTAGCGGTGCATTTCGCTCCAGCGCCTTGCGATTGAGAGTAGTATCGGCCGGCAGGTCTCGCAGTATGTCGGCCAAAGTCTGGTTGTGGAATGCCGCGTCGATGTGCGGACGCAAACTCATCAGCGTTCCACCCGGGGCTGCGTGTCGGGGAAGGGTCAGATCGCCTGTTGTCAGTTGCGATTTCAAAGATGCCCAGTCCGATTGCGGAACAAAATGGTCGGCGAAGGTCGCCGTGATTGCATCAGCGGCGTTCATTCGGGTCCCTGTCAGGCCGAGATAGGTTCCAGAAAACCCCGGTGCCCGGGCGAGAAGAAAGCTTCCACCGATGTCGGGGACGAGACCGATGCTACATTCCGGCATTGCGATCTGGCTGCTCTCTCCGACGATGCGGTGTGACGCGTGGCAACCGACGCCAACACCGCCGCCCATAGTATATCCTTGCAGAAAGGTGAAAATCGGCTTTGGATAAGCGGCAATCTTTGCATTCAGGCGATATTCGTCCTGCCAGAACTGGCGGCCGTAGCTGAGATCACCGCGCTGGCCGGACGCATACATGTCGGCGATATCGCCGCCGGAACAAAATGCCTTTTCCCCCGCCGCGTCGATGATGATGCAGGCGAGGTCGGCCTCACGCCACGCGTCGAGTGCCTGTTCGATTTGCAGGACCATGTCATAGGTCAGCGCGTTGAGCGCCTGCGGTCGATTGAGGGTGATCCAGCCAGCGCGACCCTTTTGACGTATCAGGAGATCGCTCATCTGATCATATGTCGCGCTGTGATCAGTCGCATGATTTCATTTGTGCCTTCGAGAATCTGGTGCACGCGCAGGTCACGCACGATCTTTTCGATGCCATAGTCCGCAAGATAGCCATATCCGCCATGCAATTGCAGACACTGGTCCGCGACATCGCTGCCAACCTCGGTACAGAGTTTCTTGGCCATCGCGCAGAACTGCGTGGCGTCTGGTGACTGTTGGTCCAGCTTCCACGCCGCCTGTCGCAAGAACACGCGCGCTGACTGAAGCGCAATCTCGGCGTCTGCGAGCCGGAATTGCAGACCTTGGAACTGGTCGATTGCTTTGCCGAAGGCCTTGCGTTCTTTCATGTACGCCACGGTTTGATCAAGGGCAGCCTGTGCCGCGCCGATTGAGCAGGCGGCGATGTTCAACCGGCCACCATCGAGCCCCGCCATCGCGTAGCTGAATCCTTTGCCTTCCTCACCAAGCAGGTTCTTTGCGGCAACATCACAGGCGTCAAGTTGGACCTGACGGGTGGGTTGGCTGCGCCAGCCCATCTTGTCTTCGAGGCCGCCAAACGTCAGGCCATCGTTGCCGTCATCAATTAAAAGCGCCGATATGCCTTTGGGCCCCGCATCTCCTGTGCGGCACATGACAACATATGAATCCGAATACCCTCCACCAGAGATAAACGCCTTGGTGCCGGTCACTTTGTATCCGGCATTGGTCTTTTCGGCGCGGGTTTTAAGGGCGGCAGCATCGGATCCAGAGCCGGGTTCGGTCAGGCAGTAAGACAGCACCGTTTCCATCGTCAGCGCTTTGGGAAGGTACCGCGCTTTGAGGTCTTCGCTCCCGAAACTGTCGATCATTTTTGCGCACATGTTGTGGATAGACAGGAAAGCTGCCACAGACGCGCAGCTATGCGAAAGCGCCTCGAAAACGAGTGTCGCATCGAGGCGGGACAGCCCTGTCCCGCCATTGTCTTCAGAGACATAGAGCCCAGCGAACCCGAGCTCTGCCAGTTTTGGCCAAAGATCTCGAGGAATCGTGCCGTCGGCTTCCCATTGCCGGGCGAATGGCGCGATGTTTTCCATCCCGAACGCATGGGCCATGTCGAAGATAGCCGTTTGCTCTTCTGTCAGCGCAAAATCCATGACGGGTCCCAAGAATTGAACGGTTGTTCAGATTATCGTGACGCGTGCTTGCGTGGATGTCAAAATGAAAAAGGTGTGCGCAGATGCGTCTGCCGCGCCGAATCAGGTGATGGTAATGCTCCCCCGCATGTTCTGATGCGGCCCACAGCGATAATTGAAAGTGCCACGGCCATTGAATGTCAAAGATGCAGACGCGCCCGGATTGATCAGGTTGGTGTCAAAGGCACCGCCAAGATCAAGGGCGGAGTGCTGCGTACTGTCTGCATTGATCCACGTTACTGTGTCGCCAGCTGAGATTGTCAGATTGGCAGGATTGAACGCAAAGTTCTGGATTGTGACTGTGTGGGTTGCGGCAACTGCTGTTGTCGCCATCATTGGCAGGGCAACCGCTGCTCCAGCGGTTATCCGCAGGGCATCGCGTCGGGTAGGGTTCGGCATTTCAGACTCCATCAACTGATTATTCCATCAGCTTAGCCCCGATTGCTGGATCGTTGTCGACCATTCTTCGATTTCACGGTGATGTGACCACGGGGGCACCTCATGCCATCGCCAACAAATCCGAAAAGCAGGCGACTTTCGCCCCGACAAGATCAAGCGCTTCTGCCTCTGTGTCGACAATGCGGGGCAGGACTGGCCCATTTCCTTCCCACGACTTTCGAATAAGATTCGCAACTGTTCGTGGCATACCCGCTGGCGCATGAAGCACCAACAGAGTTTCAGGCCCGTCCGGCTTGATCACTTCGGTCATGCGAGCCTGAATGCTCATGATACGCGCCCAGTCCCGTTCATAGTCGGTAACCGGAGCGCAATCGACGAGGTGTTTCTGGCCTGGTGCGGCATCGGGATGCGCGGCATAGGCCGCAATTGCGTCCATGCTTTCCTTTACGGTAATCAGTCCGCTGTGCTGAATAAAAACAATTCCGTATTTCGGAATTATCCTGAAACCTGTTGGCATTGGCATTCACTGGTCCGGCCTTACGCCGAACCACCCCCGAATGAATTCTGTTTACTCCATAATAGGAATAGAAAACTCTCCACCCTCTTTAATTCCTGACGGCCAGCGCGATGTGACTGTCTTTGTGCGCGTATAGAATTTGAACGCGTCCGGCCCATGTTGGTTCAAATCGCCGAATACCGATTTCTTCCAGCCGCCAAAGGTGTGGTACGCCAGAGGAACAGGAATTGGCACGTTGATGCCTACCATACCAACATTGACCCTGTTGGCAAAGTCGCGAGCGGTATCGCCATCGCGGGTAAAGATCGCGGTGCCATTTCCGTATTCGTGATCCATGGCCAATCCGATTGCTTCTTCATAGCTTTGCGCGCGTACCGTTGTAAGAACGGGCCCGAAGATCTCGGTCTTGTAGATATCCATGTCCTTGGTTGCATGATCGAAAAGATGGGCACCGATGAAAAAGCCGTCTTCGTATCCTTGCAGTTTGAAATTACGGCCATCCACGACCAGTTTCGCGCCTTGATCTATGCCAGATTGCACCAGTCTTTCGATGTTCGCCTTGGCAGCTGCGGTGACGACGGGGCCATAATCCACGTCCTTGCCTGACGTGTATGGTCCGACCTTCAACGCTTCGACACGCGGCACAAGCTTTTCGATCAATCGGTCTGCCGTTTCATCGCCGACAGGGACGGCGACAGAAATCGCCATGCAGCGTTCGCCGGCCGCACCATAACCTGCACCGACCAGTGCATCAGCAGCTTGATCCATGTCCGCATCGGGCATGATGATCATGTGGTTCTTGGCACCGCCAAAGCACTGGACGCGTTTACCATTCGTGCAGCCACGGCCATAGATGTATTCCGCAATCGGTGTCGAGCCGACGAACCCGACCGATTGGATAATTTCATTATCAAGGATCGCGTCAACAGCCTCTTTGTCCCCATTGACCACTTGCAGAATGCCTTTGGGCAGCCCGGCCTCTTCCAGCAGTTCTGCAAGCATCAGTGGGACGGATGGATCACGTTCAGAAGGTTTGAGAATGAACGCATTCCCGCAAGCGATGGCTGGCGCAAACATCCACATTGGAATCATCGCAGGAAAGTTGAACGGCGTGATGCCAGCGGAAACGCCCAATGGCTGCTTCATCGAATACATATCGATTCCCGGGCCGGCGCTATCCGTGAATTCGCCCTTCAGCATCTGTGGCGCGGCGATACAGTATTCCACAACTTCCAGCCCGCGCTGCACATCGCCCGCGGCGTCAGGAAGGGTCTTGCCGTGTTCGCGCGACAGCGCTTCGGCCAGCTTGTCCATATCGCGGTTCAACAGATCGACGAATTTCATCAGCACACGTGCGCGGCGCTGGGGGTTTACCGCAGCCCAGGCGGGTTGTGCAGCGGCGGCAATTTCGACGGCCTTATCCAGTTCTGCGGCCCCGGCAAGCGGCACCTTTGCCTGCACCTCACCCGTCGCAGGATTGAATACATCGGCAAAGCGGCCAGACGTGCCTTTGACATGAGTGCCGTTGATGTAATGGGTCAGTTCTTGCATGGGGAGTCCTCCTATTCGGTGCAGAGGATAACCCTCGGAAATCCTGTGTGAAAGCGCCAAATGAAAAAGAGCTGATGCGACGCTTGACAGAATAGCCCCGCATCGTTGACGCTATGGTGGAAAGACCCGCAAAGGAGACGACAAATGCTGGTGCAGCAAATCCTCAAGTCCAAGGCCCAATCCGGCATTATTTCAGTCAAGCCTGATGACACTGTCGCCACTGCGGCAAACCTGCTGTCGACCGAACGGATCGGGACGGTTGTCGTTTCGTCAGACGGTACATCGCTTGACGGCATCCTGTCAGAGCGCGACATCGTACGGGAAATCGGTAAACGCGGGGCGGTCTGTCTTGATGATCCCGTACATACAATGATGACAAGCAAACTCGTGACTTGCAGACCCGAGGACAGCGCCCTCGAAGTGCTTGAAATGATGACCACCGGACGGTTTCGTCATATGCCTGTTGTGAAAGACGGGGAAATGATCGGCCTGATTTCCATCGGCGATACCGTTAAGGCGCGACTTGCGGAACTGGCCATGGAAAAAGACGCCCTTGAAGGGATGATTATGGGGCACTAGGCCTATTGCAATCCATGACATATTCCTATTGCGTGCAGCCCACGTTCAAGACAGGGGGCAGCCATGCGCACCGGCCTATATCCCGGCACATTTGACCCGATTCACAAGGGTCACACCGATATCATCCGGCGCGGCTGTTCGTTGGTTGATCGGATGGTGATCGGGGTTGCAATCAACCGTGACAAGGGGCCGATGTTCAGTCTGGAAGAACGCGTGGCGATGATCGAAACCGAGGTCGCGCCGCTTGTTAGCCAGACTGGTTGCGAAATCGTGGTTCATCCCTTCGAGAACCTTCTCATCAATTGCGCCCGTGATGTCGGTGCCAGCATTATCGTCCGCGGTCTGCGGGCTGTCGCCGATTTCGAATATGAATATCAGATGGTTGGTATGAACCGGGTGCTTGATGACAGTATCGAAACAGTATTCCTGATGGCGGAAGCACAGCATCAGGCGATTGCCTCAAAATTGGTCAAGGAAATTGCGCGACTTGACGGTGATGTCAGCGCATTCGTCTCACCCGCAGTAAATGCTGCTATGCGGGCCAGGCTATCACGCATGTGATTGGCACGACGCCTTGGCTATTTGTGCTGGCAATAATGCCACCACCGAAACTAAAAAGCCGCCCGATAAGGGGCGGCTTTGAATTCTTGTCTTTCGCAGAATTAGCCGTAAACGGCGCGGTATGCGATCTTGCCTGCATCTTCGCGGAAAATGCCAAGGTCGATTGCGACCTCTTGTGGCATTCTTTGCAGTTCTGCTTTCGTGCGCAGGTATTTGGCGCGCTTTTCGACGGCAGTCTTAACAGTACTCAGGACAGTCATTTGCGTGCTCCTCTATGTGTACGCTTCGTTTTCTGTTGATCAACATGTAACAACGCTGCGCTGCAGAACAATTGATACAATCGCCGTGCCGCATTGCAGAGAGTGCATGGCTATCCTCATAAAACTGCCATAATTTCCAGCATGTTACCCTGGGTCATGCAAAAAGGCCGCCCTGCAGAGGACGGCCTTTGCATAGATCAATTGTGAACCAAATCAGATGAGTTTGGCCATAGCGATGGCAGTATCGCTCATACGGTTCGAGAAGCCCCACTCATTGTCGTACCAGCTCAGTATACGAACCATATTGCCGTCCAGGACCTTGGTTTGGTCCAGATGGAACACAGAGGAGTGCGGATCATGGTTGAAATCACAGGAGACCATCGGCAGCGCTGTGTACCCCAGGATGTTTTTCAACGGCCCATCTGCTGCGGCGATGATAGCGTCGTTAATTTCTTCAACCGTGGTTGACTTTGACGCTTCGAATGTGAGGTCAACGACAGAGACGTTCGGTGTTGGAACGCGAATTGCAACGCCGTCAAGCTTGCCATTCAATTCAGGAAGCACAAGTCCGACAGCCTTTGCAGCACCCGTTGACGTCGGGATCATCGACAAGGCCGCAGCCCGCGCACGATAAAGATCCTTGTGCATCGTATCCAGCGTCGGCTGATCGCCGGTATAGCTGTGGATCGTTGTCATGAACCCCTTGGTGATGCCAACCGCGTCATTCAGGACTTTTGCAACGGGGGACAGGCAGTTTGTTGTGCAAGAGGCGTTGGAAACGATGATGTCATCTTTGGTCAGGCTGTCATGGTTCACGCCATAAACGATTGTCTTGTCGGCATCCTTGCCGGGAGCCGAAATCAGGACGCGCTTTGACCCGTTGTCGAGGTGAGCTTGGCAGGCTTCTTTGCTGGTGAAAATACCAGTGCATTCCATCACGACATCAATATCGGACCATGGCAGGTCAGCCGGGTTGCGGATCGCTGTGACCTTGATCGGGCCACGGCCAACGTCGATCGTGTCTTCTGTTGTGGTCACTGTCGCGGGGAAACGGCCGTGTACGCTGTCAAAGCGAAGCAGGTGCGCATTTGTCTCTACAGGGCCAAGGTCGTTGATCGCGACAACCTCGATATCTGTACGTCCGCTTTCAATGATGGCGCGCAATACGTTGCGCCCGATCCGACCAAATCCGTTAATTGCAACTTTGACTGCCATTTTGGCCTCCTGCGACTGTGAATGCGACGATCTCGCCGCTGTTGGCGCTAACATTGCGATTTGGGCGAAAAGGTCAACCCAAGATGCACGCGCTTAACGCCAGACGGCGAGCCATTGGATCAGATCAGACAGATAGCGCATTATCAATACCGGCAGGCCCCAGCCAAAGACAAACGCATCCAGGGCAAATACGGCAATGATGATGGCACCGAGCCAAAGAGCAATTGTATTGGTCATATCTTTCTATAGGCATGCACGTCCGGGCAGCAAAGGGAAGACAACGCGGTTGAACCGACTTCTTTTGCGAAAGGTGCCAATGGGTCATGGATGGAAGGGCAAATGAAGGGTGGCAGAACGTTACAGGAGCAGACAAGTCCAGTAACGAAAGCGAATGTCCGACGTTCAGGCGGGATGAGGTGCGGCAGTTTCCCCGCAGCGTTATGCACGCGGCTCAATCATTGTGAGTTCACCACCTGTTGGGCCCATCTACGCATCTATTGAGGACGACGCTGGAAATTCAGCCGATGTCGGATTTATTCTGACTTGGAACGCAACTTAATGCAGCAGACGTCCCATGGTGGCCGCCACATCGGCCATTCGTGCTGAAAAACCCCATTCGTTATCGTACCATGCCAGCACTCGCACCGTCTTGCCGCCGACGACCTTTGTCTGATCGGGAGCGAAGATGCAGCTTTGCGTGGTGTGATTGAAATCGATGCTGACCTTGGCTTCTTCGTCGTAAGCCATGACCATGCCCATATATCCCCTTGCCGCTTCCGCTACGATTGCGTTGACGTCAGCGGGGCTGACCGACTTTCCTGCCTCGAATGTCAGGTCCACGGCGGACACGTTCGGGGTTGGAACACGCATAGCTGTGCCATCCAACTTGCCGGAGAGTTCCGGCAATACTTCGCCCAATGCTTTCGCCGCTCCGGTCGATGTCGGGATCATCGCCATGGCCGCAGCGCGGGCGCGGTAAAGATCGCTGTGTCGGCGGTCAAGTGTCGGCTGGTCGCCGGTGTAGCTGTGGATCGTCGTCATGATACCGCGCTCGATCCCTATGGCATCGTTCAGGACCTTGGCAAGCGGGGCAAGGCAGTTGGTTGTGCACGATCCATTCGACACCATTCTTTCGTCAGCCAAAAGGTCGCGGTGATTGACACCGTAGACGACAGTACGGTCAACGTTGCGGGCAGGGGCGGAAATGAGAACTTTTTTCGCGCCCCGCCCAAGGTGGACGTCAGCCTGCGTGCCATCAT
Source organism: Cognatiyoonia koreensis (assembly GCF_900109295.1). Taxonomy (NCBI): domain Bacteria; kingdom Pseudomonadati; phylum Pseudomonadota; class Alphaproteobacteria; order Rhodobacterales; family Paracoccaceae; genus Cognatiyoonia; species Cognatiyoonia koreensis. Next base: position 1,296,889 of record NZ_FOIZ01000001.1, on the reverse strand, counting down.
TGAATTTGCCGGTGCATTCCAGCACAACATCGACGCCGGACCAGTCCAGTTCGGTTGGTTCGTAAGTCGACATGACCTCGATCGGTCCACGACCAAGATCAAGTGTGTTGTTCCTCACTGTTATAGGCGAGCCAAAGCGCCCGTGCACACTGTCGTATTTTAAGAGATGTGCGTTGGTCTCGATCGGGCCTGTTGCATTGATGCGGATAACCTGGACGTCGTTGCGAGCGGCCTCGGTGATATGTGCAAGCGTGCAGCGTCCAATGCGGCCAAAGCCGTTGATACCCAATGTAACCGTCATGCCTGTTCGTCCTTCCGCCCCAATGGTTGGCAGCGGTATAGGGGCAGGAGACCGTCACTGAAAGGAGAAATAACATTTATATCAGTATGTTATCGATAACATCTTGGTTTAGCGATAACGGTTACGTTAACATTGGCTTACCGCCGGTCTACTTAGGTCGCGCGTGTCGAATTGCTAGAGTTCTTGGCGGCGCCGTAAGGTCGCAACAGTGTAGACTGGGCGCACATTGCCCTCGTCCCGAGGAACGAAATTCGGATCCGAAACAAGGCATCCGAGCCCGCAAAGTTGCGTCGCCGTTCCTGTCTTACCATCGACACGCCAAAGTCGGCCGCCCGGTGTGCTGACATAGTCGTCGAATTGCACGTCGATTGCACTGATCAAATCAAATCCTGAGGGGACTTCGTTGTCATATTGCGCGCCGTATGATCCGTGGGTGTGATAGCTCGCGACGGTTCCGATTGGAATTGGCCCGTAGTCACAACTGGCCTCTGTTCCGCGTCGTGGGGGTGTGGCAATCAGTTGCCCGCGCGACAGGACAAAATAGCCGCATAGTTCGCGGCTTTGTGCAATGGATGACGCCTGGATACCGTTCAGGAACTGCCGCGCAAACGCATCGCGTTCTTCTACAGGTGCGGCGGCCATGACGCCGGGAACGACCTGACTGGTGGGTTCAAAGGTATTTACGACCTGTGGCGCGTCGCAGGCAGCAAGTGCCGCACAGGCCAGAACAACGTGGGCAATGTTGCGGAAAGTCGACTGGCGCATATGCGGCCCTTTTACTATTTAATCAGTGACTTGGCTTTGTCCGCGACAGCTTGACCGGTAATGCCGAACTGTTCAAACAATTCGTTTGCAGGTGCTGATGCCCCGAAACCGTGCATCCCAACGAAACCGGATTTCTCGCGACGACCACGTTCGCCGAACAACCAGCGATCCCAACCAAATCGAATTCCCGCCTCGACGGCAACACGAACCGGACCGGCTGGCAAGACACGCTTGCGGTATTTCTCGTCCTGTTCTTCGAACAGTTCCCAGCATGGCATCGACACAACCCGCGTTCCAATACCTTCGGCTTGCAGAATATCTCGTGCGGCCATCGCGACAGATACCTCTGACCCCGTGGCGAGAAGAATAACCTGCCGCTTCCCCTCGGCATCCGCCAGCACATAAGCGCCTTGGGCAGAAAGGTTCTTGGTCTTGTGTTCCTTGCGAACCGCAGGCAACCCCTGACGCGACAAGGCAAGCACAGTCGGCGTTGTCTTTGACGTCAGCGCGCATTCCCATGACTCCGCAACTTCGACGGTATCGGCAGGCCGGAACACATGCGTGTTTGGTGTCGCGCGTAGCATCGCCAGGTGTTCCACCGGCTGATGGGTCGGGCCGTCTTCTCCCAGACCAATCGAGTCATGCGTCATTACATATGTCGTCGGAATTCGCATCAGCGCCGAAAGCCGCATCGCGCCGCGGGCATAATCGGTAAAGCACATGAATGTACCGCCGTAGGGACGCGCACCGCCATGCAAAACCATGCCGTTCATGGCCGCGGCCATCCCGTGTTCTCGCACGCCGTAATAGATATAGCGACCGGCGCGATTATCGGGATTGAAGACGCCCAGATCGGACGTCTTGGTGTTGTTCGAACCGGTCAAGTCAGCCGAACCACCAATGGTTTCGGGCATGATCGGGTTGATGACTTCCAGAACTTTCTCGGACGACGCGCGGGTGGCCAGTTTTGCGCCAGACTCGCTGGCTTGCTTCTTGAATGCACGTATTGTGGCAGATAGTTTCTTTGGCGGTTCCAGATCATAGGCACGTTGGAACTCGGCCTGCTTGGTGCCGGACAGCTTGTTGAAGCGGTCGTGCCACGCAGCGTGTGCGTCCTGTCCGCGTTTGGCCATGGCTTCCCATTGGGACTTGATCTTGTCGGGGACTTCGAACGGGCCATAGGGCCATCCGTAGTTTTCCTTTGCGGCCTGAAGCTGTTCCGCATCGGTCAATGCGCCGTGGCCTTTTGAAGTATCCTGTGCTGCATGCCCGAGCGCGATATGGGTCTTGCAGGCGATCATTGACGGACGCTGATCCTTTTTCGCAGCGGTAATCGCCTTGTCGATCGCGATGGGGTCATGACCGTCGATTTCTTGCACGTGCCAGCCGGCCGCTTCGAAACGCTGCGGTTGATTTGTCTTGTCCGCGATGTCCACCGTACCGTCGATCGTGATATTGTTATTGTCCCAGAAAACAATCAGGTGGCTGAGCTCTTGCATGCCTGCAAGGCCGATGGCCTCGTGGCTGATGCCTTCCATCAAGCAACCGTCGCCGGCCATGACGTAGGTGTAATGATTGACGACGCTTTTGCCAAAGCGGGCGCGCTGGATTTCCTCGGCAATCGCAAAACCGACGGAATTTGAAATACCCTGTCCAAGAGGCCCGGTCGTCACTTCGACGCCACGACCGTGTCCATACTCCGGATGGCCAGCAGTATAGGCACCCCACTGGCGGAAATTCTTCAACTGCGAGAGGGGGAAATCTTCATAGCCAGTAAGATAGAGCAGCGAATAGAGCAGCATCGATCCGTGACCTGCAGACAGGATAAAGCGATCGCGGTCCGGCCAGTGTGGAGCCTTGGGATCGAAATTCAGATGTTTTTCGTAAAGAACGGTTGCAACATCCGCCATGCCCATCGGCATCCCGGAGTGCCCGGAATTCGCAGCGGCGACCGCATCAAGTGTCAGCGTGCGGATGGCGGCGGCTTTCATCCAGTGATCGGGGTGGGCTTCGCGCAGTGCTGCAATATCCAAGGTAGCGTCCTTTGGTGTTATGTTTTCACTAATCGCGTCATAGCAGGCATGGGGGCAGGTTCAAGGTTGCTGAAGGTATAGCATCAAGCGAGCCACCTAAGTGGTTGATTGCGCTAGAAAGGCGGGGTTTGCGGGTCCGGCCTTGATCGCTTACCCTTGATTTCAAGAGGCACGATTCGGCGGGACAGAGGCTTGGACAAAAGGGCCGGTTACGTTGACATGAAACTTGCAGGACTTCCTGTAAGTGTATGAAAGGACGAGCAGATGAGTGACGTCACAGCATTACAGTCGCGTATCGCCGGCGCATTGGACCGAATCCGCGTCGGGGTCGAAGGGATGTCGACCAGTGTAGATGAGTCGTTGCAGGCTCGCCTGGCCGAAGAGCAAACAGCAAATGCCCAGCTTGAAGAGCGTGTAAAGGCGCTCAAAGAGCGTCAGGACGGCAAAATTACTGAACTTGAAGGGCGGGTTACTGCGCAGGCGGAACAAATGGCCAAGTTGGATGCAGAATTGCAGCGACTTCGGACATCAAACGCGGATCTTCGTGATGTAAACGCCCAGCTACGCGCGGCAGCCACAGATGGCGTCGCACAACCGGAGTTGATCAATCGCGCCCTGATGGCGGAGGTCGAAGCATTATCAGCGCAGCGCGCAGCAGACGCCGCGGAGGTGGACGCTATCCTGTCTGACCTGAAACCACTCGTGCGGGAGGCCTAAGACATGCCACAGGTAGAAATTGCAATTGGTGGACGCACATTCGAAGTTGCATGTCAGGAAGGCGAAGAACATTTCCTGCATACCGCAGCTGCGATGCTGAACACCGAAGCTGACCATCTGTCGAGCCAGATCGGAAGAATGCCTGAAGCGCGAATGCTTTTGATGGCGGGTCTGATGCTGGCAGACAAGACCGCGGGTCTTGAAGACAAGGTGAAAGAGGCCGAGACGCGGATGGCGCAGCTGCAAGCGAAGATAGACACACTTGAAAGTCGTGGCGCAACGAAGATCGAAGTGCCGACGATTCCAGCGTCCGTCACCGAAGCGTTGGCAGAACTGGCGGCACAGGCCGAAGCAGTGGCCGCTCAGGTCGAAGCCAAAGCCTAGCGATTAGATGTGATCAGACCGTCCGGGAGCTTCGGAAGTTGGGGCGGAACCATGCTTGTCGCACACATACTGGCGCACCATGTGTCTTGTGGAACTGCGGGCGGCCAGACTTAAGCGTTTGCTTCACGGATCTTGTCGGCAGCTTCCTTGTTGAACGTGACCCCGTTATTGGCAAATAGCGTATCCAGCTCTCCGGATAGCGTCATTTCGGTGATGATATCGCATCCGCCGACGAATTCGCCTTTGACGTAAAGCTGTGGAATGGTTGGCCAGTCAGAGTAATCTTTGATGCCTTGCCGGATCGCGTCATCTGCCAGAACATTCACGTCGGTAAATTCAACCCCCATGAAGTTCAATACACCCGCAACGCGGCTCGAAAACCCGCACTGGGGCATGGATTTCGTCCCTTTCATGAAAAGAACGACGTCATTCGCTTTCACTGTTTCTTTGATCTGGTCTTCGGCGGACATGGTTTTTCCTTTTTGGTCAATGATTTCCGAATGGAGATCATCAGGTCTATTCGGGGGCTTTCGTGGTCAGCGCAAGCGCATGAAGTGCGCCATTGTTCCCATCCATCGCACCTTTCAACGCCGCGTAAACTGCTCGCTGCTGTTGAACGCGGTTTTTTCCGCGAAAACTTTCGTCGATAACTTCGGCCGCAAAATGAGCGCCGTCATCTCCTTCGACCGTGATCTTTCCATTGGGAAAGCCGGCCCGCAGCAGGGTTTCGATTTCATAAGCTGTAATCGGCATGCGCTTCCTCGATCAATGCGTCAGCCATAACTTATGGAGCGGCGGGATCAGCCGCAAGTGCTGAGACCTGTGGCAAGTGTGAAAAGGGCTTACGCAACTGCGGCTTCAAAGGATGTCCGATAAAGTGTCGCCAAGTCCGCAAGGAGTGCGTCGTGGCTGCCATAAGTGACGCGTTCTCCACCGACTGACCCGACAACCGATAAAGGAACTCCGCGTTCATTTGCGCGCAACATCAGTGTTTCAGCCTCATCGAAGCCGCACGCAATCAAATAGCGCGCCTGATCTTCGCCAAACAGGAAAGGGGTATCGTCACTGTCGAGCGTGATGCCAATCCCTGCGGACTCTGCGAGTTCAAAAGCTGCAAGCGCGAGCCCGCCATCAGATAAATCCGTACAGGCTGCAATCAATTCGTGGTTTTCGCGGATGAATTCACCGTTGCGCTGTTCGGTGGCCAGATCGACAGGCGGCGCATCGCCTTCCGCCCGGTCATAGACTTCGGCCAGCAATGCGGATTGCCCAAGGTGACCCGTCGTTTCCCCAACAACAAGCAGCAAATGGCCTTCCTGAATGTCACCGGTGATCATCATTTCCGCATTGTCGATCAGCCCGACGGCCCCGATTGTCGGTGTCGGCAGAATGCCCTGGCCGTCTGTTTCATTATAAAGCGACACGTTGCCAGAGACGATTGGCATGTCCAGTCCCTTCACTGCTTCCCCGATGCCTTGAATCGCGCCAACGAATTGCCCCATGATTTCCGGCTTTTCAGGGTTACCAAAGTTCATGTTGTCAGTCGTTGCGAGCGGTTTCGCACCCACACTTGTCAAATTACGATAGGCTTCCGCAACCGCCTGTTTGCCGCCTTCGACAGGATTCGCTTTGACATAGCGCGGCGTCACGTCTGAAGTAAAAGCCAGCAGTTTTTCGGTTCCGTGCACACGGATCACGCCAGCACCCTTGCCGCAAGTCACGCGTGTGTCGCCCATGACCTGCTGGTCATATTGTTGATAAACCCACTGCTTGCCTGCGTAGTTCGGGCTTTTGATCAGGGCTTTCAGGCCGTCGATCGGATTGACGCCGACGATGTCTTGAAGAGGTTTTGGTTCTGGTGTTGCCACCCATGGGCGATCGTATTCTGGAGCGGTCGACGACAGTTTCGACAGCGGTAGGTCGGCCTTTACCGCGCCGTTGTGCATAATAAGAAACCTGTCCTCTGCGATCGTTTCACCCACGATCGCGAAATCAAGATCCCATTTCTCGAACACAGCGCGTGCTTCGGCCTCAAGTTCTGGCTTGAGAACCATCAGCATACGTTCCTGGCTTTCCGAAAGCATCATTTCGTAAGCTGTCATATTGTCTTCGCGCTGTGGAACATTCTCGAGATCAAGACGGACACCAAGGCCGCCCTTGTCGCCCATTTCCACGGCAGAGCAAGTCAGACCAGCGGCTCCCATATCCTGGATGGAGATCACGGCACCTGTCGCCATCAATTCAAGCGTCGCTTCCATCAGGCGCTTTTCGGTGAACGGGTCACCAACTTGCACAGTGGGGCGCTTGTCTTCAATCGTGTCATCGAACTCTGCCGACGCCATTGTCGCCCCGCCAACGCCATCACGGCCGGTTTTCGCGCCAAGATATACGACGGGCATGCCGACGCCGGAGGCTGCCGAGTAGAAAATCTTGTCCGTGTCTGCCAGACCTGCCGCAAAGGCGTTCACAAGGCAGTTTCCATTGTAGGCTGGATCAAACCGGACCTCGCCTCCAACCGTTGGAACGCCAAAGCAGTTGCCATAGCCACCGACGCCAGCAACGACGCCATTGACCAGTTGTTTAGTCTTTGGGTGGGATGGTTCGCCGAACGATAAAGAATTCATCGCAGCAATCGGTCGCGCACCCATGGTGAAGACGTCACGCAGAATACCGCCAACACCCGTTGCAGCCCCCTGATAAGGTTCGATGTAGCTGGGGTGGTTATGGCTTTCCATCTTGAAGACGACGCATTGCCCGTCGCCGATATCGACGATCCCTGCGTTCTCGCCGGGGCCGCAGATGACCTGCGGGCCTTCGGTCGGCAGTGTGCGCAGCCATTTCTTGGACGACTTGTAGGAACAGTGTTCGTTCCACATCGCCGAGAAGATTCCCATTTCGGTAAACGTCGGGTCGCGGCCAAGTATTTTGAGAACTTCTTGCCATTCGTCGGGTGTGAACCCGTGTGCAGCGACGATTTCCGGCGTGATGGTTGGTTCGGTCATGGCGTTCCCCAAGGCAGTTGCAACGGCTTTTAGGGCAGGGCGCAGAGAAGGGGAAGACCATAAGGCCTCCGGACCCGGTTGACAGAAAAAAGCCGGGCACGAGGCCCGGCGAAGTCCAACAGGGAGGTGAAGATGATGAGCTTTGAGGCGTCATCGCCTTCGAGACATCAGATAGGGCCCGTTTTTTGCCCATTCAAGGAAAAATCGTAGATCTTACTGCAAAGCCGCTATGCATTCTGTGCATAGTTATACCCCACCCATTTCTTAATAAAGTCATAATGAGTTGGAAAAGAAGTGCATCCACGGAATGACCTGTCTCGGGGCAGGACGACGCAACAAAGGCACCGGAGTAAGAGTAATGATTAAGACAGTTTTGACACGCACAGCGACGACGATTGCATTTTTGGCAGCTGCTGCAACAGCTCAGGCAGACGGCTGGACGCTAGACGCAGAGAATTCGAAGATATCCTTTGGATCCATCAAGAACCATGACGTGGGCGAGTCCCACTCGTTTGGTGATCTGTCCGGTTCTGTCAGCGCTGACGGTATGGCGATGATCGAGATCGCTCTCGCTTCTGTGCAGACGAACGTCGATGTCCGCAACGAACGTTTGATCGAGCACGTTTTCACAGACGGCCCCAAGGCTTCATTGACGGCATCGATCGATATGGCAGCGATGGCCGCGATTCCCGTTGGCGGCATGACCCGGATGTTGGTCGAAGGCGATCTGACATTGATCGGTGAACCGGTTCCCGTTGACGTCACGATGTTTGCGGTTCGTTTGGCCGAAGACAAGGTGATGGTCGTGAGCGATGATCTGATCTTCGTTTCGGCGGCAGAGGCCGGTATCAATCAAGGCGTTGATAAGCTGCAAGAGCTTGCAGGTCTTGATCACATTGCCCGTGCAGTACCTGCGTCGCTTCGCTTGGTATTTGAAGCCAACTAAAACTTTCCAATTGGGATGGGCCGCGGCCCATCCGACGCAAGTCGACCAAATATTGGACGGGGCCGTTCCAGGCCCTTTGTCCGGTGTTCAATGAGCAGATGCAATTCCGGCGTCAGCCTGCAGCGGCGTCGCGAATTCTTTTGCGATGTTCGAATATCTCGTCCTGAACAAAATCCCGGAATGCGCTGATCCGTTTGGATTGGCGTAACTCCTCAGGGTAAGCAAGGAAAACTGGCACTTCTCCAGATTCCAGATCGGGAAGGACACGCACCAAGTCAGGGAAGTCTTCGGTCACGTAATCCGGCAAGACACCGACGCCCAAATTGTTCAGAACGCCCTGCAGGACGCCAAAATAGTTGTTCACCGTGAAAATGTTCGGGACTTCATAGCTCATCAGGTGCTGCACGAGTGTCGCCCCGGCGGCGACCTGTGTTGAATTCAGGCTTTGAAATATCAAACGGTGCTTCTGGATGTCCGAGATACTTTCGATTTCTCCGTGTTCGGCAACATAGGCGCGCGATGCGTACAGACGCATGCGGACGGACATCAGTCGTTTGCGGATCAGGTCTGCCTGTGACGGCTCTTTCATACGAATGGCCACGTCGGCTTCGCGCATGGGCAGGTCAAGAACGCGTTCTTCCAGCATGAGGTCGATGTTTAGATCAGGATACTGCTCGTAGAGTTTCGGAAGGCGCGGAGCGAGCCAAAGTGTACCGAAGCCGGTGGTCGTCGTGACGCGCAATTCGCCGAAGACTTCTTCCTCACTGTCGCGAATTCGGGCAGATGCCGCATCAAGGCGCTTGTTCATTGCCTTTGTCGCATCAAACAGCAATTCGCCCTGTTCGGTTAGAATCAGTCCGCGGGCGTGACGATGAAAAAGGGTGGTGTTGAGCGACTCTTCTAATGCGCGGATCTGCCGGGAAACGGCAGACTGTGACAGATGGAGAGTGTCGCCGGCATGGGTCAGAGACCCTGCATCAGCGACGGCGTGAAATATTCTTAGCTTGTCCCAGTCCATCACGCCACTTTCCACAAATGTTACCGCTCGCAATTGCAGATACTTACGCTAAAATTTTGTGACATGGCAATCGCGTGAGGCGTGATAATTTCGCTTTGTAGGTCAGATATTATGACCTAAACTGATGTCGCCAGCCCGTGGGAGGACGTGATGAGCCAGCCAGAAATCACCCTGCATGATCGCTACGATCTTGCAAAGCGACATGTGCTTTTGAACGGAACGCAGGCGCTCGTCCGGCTGATGCTGATGCAACGTGCACGCGACAAGGCGGCAGGGCTGAACACCGCTGGCTATGTAACGGGCTATCGGGGCTCGCCACTCGGCGCTGTGGACATGCAAATGACCCGTGCTGCAGAAGACCTGACGAAAAACCAGATTACGTTCCAGCCAGGCCTGAACGAGGACCTGGCCGCAACCGCCCTTTGGGGTAGCCAGCAGGCTGAACTGCGCGGTGAGGGCAAGTACGACGGCGTCTTTGGGCTGTGGTATGGCAAGGGCCCCGGTGTGGACCGGTCCGGTGATGTGATGCGCCATGCGAATATGGCGGGCACCTCGCCTTATGGCGGTGTCATCATGGCAATGGGGGATGATCACACCGGCGAAAGTTCGACGACACTGCATCAGTCCGACTGGGCGATGCTGGATGCTTATATGCCCATTGTTTCCCCTGCGGGCGTGCAGGAAATTCTAGACTTTGGGCAATATGCCTGGGCGCTCAGCCGGTTTGCGGGTGTCTGGGTAGGCCTGAAGACGATGAAGGATACAATTGAGGTCACGTCAGTTGTGGATGGCGATCCACACAGGCTCCAATTCAAGACCCCGGACTTTCAAATGCCGGAAGGCGGATTGAACATCCGACTTGTCGACACCCCGCAGCTGCAAGAGGCGCGGATGATTGATCACAAACGCTTTGCCGCCGAGGCGTTCTCGCGCGCAAACAAGATGGATCAGCGACGCCTTGGGAAGCGGGGCGCAAAAATCGGTTTCGTGGCTGCAGGAAAGAACTGGCTAGATTTGCAGCATGCGCTTTCCTTGCTCAACATTGACGAAAACGAAGCGGACCGGCTGGAACTGACCGCATATAAGGTCGGGCAGGTCTGGCCCTTGGATATGGCGTCATTTTACGAGTGGTCCGAAGGACTGGACCTGATTATTGTCGTCGAGGAAAAGCGCAAACTGATCGAAGTGCAGGTCAAGGAAGCACTTTTTGATGATCGCCACACGCGCGTGTATGGCTGGCACAAGGGCGATGAACACTCAGAGGGTCGGCGCGAGGAAGTATTTCAGACAAAGGCTGATCTTGGGCCGATGCTGATTGCGCGCAAGCTTGGCGAAATCCTGATCGAGGAAGGCTGCGGTTCGGATAAGGTGATGGCCGGGTGGGAAGCCGTACTGGCCGCGCAAAAGGCTGACAATGCGCCGGAAATCGCAGCGCGGCTGCCATATTTCTGTTCCGGTTGCCCGCACAATTCTTCGACCAAAGTGCCTGAAGGGTCGCGGGCCTATGCAGGCATTGGATGCCATTACATGGTGCAGTGGATGGACCGGGACACCATTGGTTTCACCCAAATGGGGGGCGAAGGTGCCAACTGGGTCGGTGAAGCGCCCTTCAGCACGCGCGACCACGTCTTTCAGAACCTCGGCGACGGAACTTACAACCATTCAGGCGTGCAGGCGATCCGCTTTGCGCTGATGGCGGGGACGAATATCACTTACAAAATCCTTTTTAACGACGCTGTCGCCATGACTGGCGGACAAGGAAATGACGGTGGTCTGACAGCTTACCAGATCTGCCGCGAACTTGTCGCGATGGGCGTCAAGGATGTTCGTGTCGTTTATGATGAAAAGGAAGACGTGGATATCGCATTGTTTCCTAAAGGGATCAGCATCGACGAACGCGATGAACTGCCCCGTATTCAGGACGAGCTCACGAAAGCGAAAGGCGTTTCGGCCATCGTCTACATCCAGACCTGTGCCGCAGAGAAACGCCGCCGCCGCAAGCGTGGCCTTTTTCCCGACCCGGACAAACGCGTTTTCATCAATACGGATGTTTGCGAAGGCTGCGGCGACTGCGGGGTACAATCCAACTGCGTTTCCATCGTGCCGGTCGAAACAGAACTAGGACGCAAAAGAGCGATCGATCAATCGTCCTGCAACAAGGATTTTTCCTGTGTCAAAGGCTTTTGCCCGTCATTTGTAACGATCAAAGGTGCGGAAATCAGGAAGGAAGCGACAGCATCAATCGATCTCCCTGATTTGCCTGCGCCTGTTTTGCCGAAAATCAAAGGCACGCATAACGTGGTTATCACTGGTGTCGGTGGCACGGGCGTTGTCACAATCGGCGCTGTTATGGCCATGGCGGCACATATCGACGGCATGGGTGCCGGTATGATGGAAATGGCAGGGCTCGCACAAAAGGGGGGGGCTGTGCACATCCATTGCCGCTTGGCCTACAAGCCGGAAGACATCTCGGCAATTCGTGTGGCGACGGGTGAGTGCGATGCCCTGATAGGCGGTGATCTTGTCGTGTCCGCCGGGGCCAAGACGCTCGGGTTGATGAAGACAGGGCGGACTCGGGGCGTGGTCAATAGCCATGAAATCATCACCGGTGATTTCACGCGCAATACCGAATTCCGGTTGCCCGCGGATCAGCTAAAACTTTCGCTGGAAGCGCGGCTGCAAGACCGGTTGGCGATGTTCGATGCGTCAGCGCTAGCGAAGGCTTTGATGGGGGACAGCATCTATTCGAATATGATGGTCTTCGGTGCGGCGTGGCAAAGTGGGGCAATTCCACTTACCCATCAGGCCATCGACAAGGCGATCACCCTGAATGGCACCGCCGTCAAACGGAACAAGCAGGCTTTCGATTTTGGACGCTGGGCTGTGCTGCACCCGCAAGAAGCAGAGCGTCTGATTGCGCCGAATGTTGTGGCCTTGCCCAAGACTCTTGACGACATCATCGCGTTTCGCGCCGACCATTTGGTAAAGTATCAAGGTAAACGGCTTGCGATACGCTATCAGCGGATGCTTGATCGCTTTCAGGATGCCCGCCTGAAAGAAGCGGTCGCCAAAGGGTATCACAAACTGCTTGCCTACAAAGATGAATACGAGGTCGCGCGTCTGCTGCAGGAAACCAAAGCAAAAGCGCGCGCAGAATTCGATGGTGATCTGGAACTGACTTATCATTTGGCACCCCCTGTGGTGTCACGTACCGGGGCTGATGGCCGTCCCATGAAGAAAGCATATGGACGTCGAATGGCGCGGCTGTTTCCGCTACTGGCGCGGTTCAAGGCACTGCGTGGAACCTGGTTTGACCCGTTTGGCCGCATGGAAGAACGCCGCATGGAGCGAGCGCTGATAAAGGAATACGAACTCGACATAGCGAGACTGGTAGACATCCGCGCCGATCAAATGGACGCGGCCGTTGCGCTGGCCTTGCTGCCGTTGGACATCCGCGGGTTCGGCCCTGTCAAGGAAGCGAACGCACGCAAGGCCGCAAAGCGACGCGAGGAATTGCTGGCGGTTTTGCGCAGCGATCCGGTGATGGATGCAGCCGAATAGATCCGAGGACAGGCTTTGCCGAGTTTGCCGCATCAGCCATTTCGCTGTTGCCATGAAAGTGAAAACCGACGAATGGGCGTGATCTGCAGAGCGGTGCAGCCCGCATGACGCGACATTCTCGCCATATCGCAAGAGATATCACCTATGCCTCTGTAGCAAAGGGGCGATCTGGACGCGCGGTCATCAAGGCGATCGAAAACGCGACCGGACGGATCGGGTTGATCCGAAAAGCGATGGGCTATCAGGACGAGTTGGCCAACGGAGCTGACTTCTGGGATGTTATGGCCTTGCGTTATGGGCTCTCGCTTGATGTGATCGTAGGAAGCCTTTCGCATATCCCTCCCACAGGACCGGTCGTCGTCGTGGCCAACCATCCTTACGGGATCCTCGATGGGCTGATGCTTGGACATATCCTGTCAGCGCGGCGTGCTGGCACGTTCAAAATAATGGCGAACCACGTTTTCCAACAGGCGCCTGACCTGCAAAATGCCATTCTTCCGGTGTCGTTCGCGGAAACCAAGGACGCGGTGCGGCGCAATCTCGAAACCCGATCTGACGCGTTGGCTTTTCTGGGACAAGGCGGCGCAATTGGTGTGTTTCCAGGAGGCACCGTATCGACCGCACCTGGCTGGCGACGCCCCGCTCTTGATCCGCAATGGCGGACGTTTACGGCTAAGATGATTGCAAGATCGGATGCTGTCGTCGTGCCGATCTTCTTTGAAGGCCGCAACAGCCAGCTATTTCAACTGGCAAGCCGACTGAACAGCACGTTGCGGGTCGGACTTTTGATCCGCGAATTCAAAACGCGGGTAAACACGCCGGTGCAGGTCGCCATTGGAAAACCCATCGGGCGTGACGCTCTGGATCAATTCCGCCAAGACCCCACAGCAGCAATGGATTTCCTGCGCAAAGCGACGTATGACCTTTCACCAAGTCCGATTGACAGCAATCAATTGGGGTACGAATTTGAGCACAGGTATAAGGGTCGGGTGTATGGCGGTCGGGATATTCGATAGCGGATTGGGTGGGCTGACGGTGCTGGACGCCGTCCAGAAGTCTCTGCCGGACTTGCCGCTCGTCTATCTGGGCGACAGCGCACATGCGCCCTACGGCGTCCGTGATGCCGACGACATCTATGCGCTCACGACCGCGTCGGTGCAGCGACTCTTCGATGAGGGTTGCGATCTTGTGATCCTCGCTTGCAATACGGCCTCTGCCGCGGCGCTGCGCCGCATGCAAGAAAACTGGGTGCCGACCGATAAACGGGTGTTAGGTGTTTTTGTCCCGATGATCGAGGCTCTGACAGAACGCGAATGGGGTGACAATTCACCACCGCGCGAAGTCGACGTGAAACACGTGGCGCTCTTTGCAACTCCTGCAACCGTGTCGTCGCGTGCGTTTCAACGCGAACTGGCGTTCCGCGCGATCGGCGTCGACGTAGAGGCGCAATCGTGCGGCGGTGTTGTTGATGCGATCGAGGAAGGGGATATGATCCTTGCCGAAGCACTTGTCCGGTCGCACGTCGATGCACTGAAACGCAAAATGCCAAATCCTGACGCGGCTGTTCTTGGATGTACCCACTATCCACTGGTCAAAGACATCTTTCAGGACGCGCTTGGGGCAGACGTAAAGGTTTTTTCGCAACCCGAACTCGTCGGAGCAAGCCTGTCGCATTACCTTGAAAGACGTCCGGAGTTGGCAGGTGGCGGTGAGGGAGTGACCTATCTTACAACGGGCGATCCCAAGCGCGTATCGTCCCGTGCGACCCAGTTTTTGCGACGTGAAATTACCTTTCAATCAGCATAATCGCAATTTCCAATAGGCTTCTATCATGACTTATAACGTCGCTATTCTGGGCGCATCCGGCTACACGGGCGCAGAACTCGTCCGGCTGATTTCAACCCATCCTGACCTGAAAATCGTCGGTCTGTCCGGTAATTCCAAAGCCGGCATGACCATGGCAGAGGTGTTTCCGCACCTGCGCCATCTTGATCTGCCGCGTCTAACAACCATCGAGGATATGTCTTTTGACGGTGTCGACATGGTTTTTTGCGGCCTTCCACATGCAACCTCACAAGAGGTGATCGCGAAACTGCCCGATCACGTCAGAATCGTTGATATGTCCGCTGATTTCCGGCTCCGTGACACCGCTGACTACGAAAAATGGTATGGCAAAGCGCATGCCGCGCCTGACCTGCAGAAAACCGCGGTTTACGGATTGACTGAATTCTATCGTGAACAAATCAAGACCGCACGGCTTGTGGCTGGAACCGGATGCAACGCTGCGACTGGCCAATATGCGCTGCGGCCGCTCATTTCGTCCAGTGTGATTGATCTTGATCATATCATTATCGACCTAAAGGCGGCAGTCTCGGGCGCAGGGCGGTCATTAAAGGAAAACCTCTTGCACGCAGAGCTGTCAGAAGGCGCCCACGCCTATGCCGTCGGTGGGACGCATCGACATCTAGGGGAGTTCGATCAGGAATTCTCTGCCATCGCGGGGCGGCCGGTACAGGTTCAGTTCACGCCGCATCTGCTGCCGGCGAACCGGGGAATCCTTGCGACGGTTTATGTGCATGGCGATGCGGACGAGGTCCACAGTACGTTGTCGCAAGCGTATGCGAATGAAACGTTCATCATCACGCTGCCTAAAGGCGAACACCCGTCGATCAAGCACATCAGAGCGAGCAACTTTTGCCATATCGGCGTAGTTGCCGACCGTATCCCGGGGCGCACGATCATCATCGCTGCACTTGATAATCTGACAAAAGGTTCATCGGGGCAGGCCTTGCAGAACGCGAATCTGATGTTAGGTCTGAATGAAACCTCTGGATTGATGGTCGCACCGGTATTCCCATGAAGTCACTGAAGAAACAACGCCGAATACAGGTTATTGCCGTCACATTCGTGGCGCTGGCGATTTCAACAGCGTTGATCGGATACGCGATGCGCGATGGGATCAATTTCTTCTATTCCCCTTCGCAAGTGGCCGAAAATCCGCCGTCCGAGACCGAACTGTTCCGGATCGGCGGATTGGTCGAAGTTGGCTCAATCGTGCGCGGTGAAGGTACCGAGGTGGCATTTAGCGTCACCGATGGCGGAGCGACCATTCCCGTTCGCTATACCGGTATCCTGCCCGATTTGTTTGAAGAAGGACAAGGCATGGTAGGCCAGGGTCGCTACATTAACGGAACGTTTGAAGCAGTTGAAATTCTTGCGAAACATGACGAAACGTACATGCCGAAAGAAGTGATCGACGCCTTGAAGGAACAAGGCACCTACGTCGCACCGGACGGTGCACCAATTACGAATTAACCTAATCGGCGCAGGATTTCCCCGTTCAATCAGGGGAATGCCATGCAGTCTGTTCACGACATCGCAAGTGAAATCGTGCGCCGCGAAGGCGGCTATGTGAATGATCCTGACGATCCGGGCGGGGCCACGAACCACGGCGTGACGATTCACACAATGCGCCGGCTCGGACTCGATTTGAACGGCGATGGTCGTGTAACAAGCGATGACGTGCGGCGACTATCGCAGGCCCACGCAGTCGATATCTTTATCCAGCATTACTTCAACGCCCCACGCATTGCGGCCTTGCCCAAGATTTTGCATGCCTCGGTCTTCGACATGTACGTCAATGCCGGATCGCATGCAGTCAAGATTTTACAAAGACTTTTCAACCAGATGCGGATCAGTGTGGATGTCGATGGCGTTATCGGTCCACAGACGATTGATGCCGCGATGACGGCCTATGAGGCCGCACCGGATCACCTCGCCGATGCGTACGGCATCGCGCGACGCAACTACTATTACGCCCTTGCCGACAGGCGGGCCGCGTCGCGCAAATATGCGCGGCGGCGTGATGGGGGAAAGGGCGGTTGGATCACGCGGGCGGAAGAGTTTATTTCACCCAAATATCATCTCACGTCCCAGCAACACGCCGAAAGGACAGCATCATGGGGTTGATCCAGCAGGTCATGTCATTTGTGTTCGGTGACGGTCGAAATGTCGTTGCAGAGACCGTCGAGGTCTTTCGGGAGAACGCTGACAAAGGGGCAGAACGCGCGGCAAACGTCCAGAGCGAGACGTTGCGCCAATTTGCAGCCGAGTTCGCACATCCGCGTAAAGGTATTTTCGACAGGTTGGTGGATGGTTTCAATCGGCTGCCACGCCCGATGCTTGCGCTCGGCACAATTGGCCTGTTCGTGAGTGCGATGTTTGATCCAGAGTGGTTTGCGTCACGGATGGTAGGCATTGCACTGGTGCCAGAGCCACTTTGGTGGTTGATGGGGGCCATTGTAAGTTTCTATTTCGGTGCGCGCCATCAGGCGAAAGGGCAGGAATTTCAACGCTCTGTCGTTCAGACTGTCGCAATGCGCCAAGGTTTGAAGGCAAAAGCCCCAGACGCCCCTCAGACTCCGGATAACCCGGCACTCGCGGATTGGCAGGCAAACCATGACGACTGACTGGGTTGAAAAAATCGAACGGCGTCTTGCTGTCATTGAAACCCGCAATGCTGTCGACGCTGTCCATCGCGACAATGTCACAGACCGGCTGGTCGCCATCGAGGACACGTTGAAATGGCTTGTGCGCCTGATCATTGGCGGGTTGCTTCTTGGCGGGCTGACGTTTGCCTTGCAAGGTGGCCTGATGCTTTGAACGCTGCGCCAAATTGCCCATGCTGAATTTTGCGTGAAGGCATACCGCTGGCCAATCAAATACGATAACTTGCCGGCATGTTGATAGAACTCGCCCATTTCGCATTGATTCTGGCATTTGGTATGTCGATCGCTCAAACGATCGTACCGATGGTTGGGGCACAGAAGGGTTGGCTCGGTTGGATGCGGTTTGCTGAACCTGCGGCCGTCTCTCAGGCACTTCTTGTGGCTTTCTCGTTCGCGGTTCTAACTTGGGCGTTCATTGTCTCGGATTTCTCCGTGCAACTGGTCTATCTGAATTCACACACCGACAAGCCACTGATCTACAAGATCAGCGGCGTCTGGGGAAACCATGAAGGCTCATTGCTGCTATGGGTACTGATCCTTGCGCTCTTCGGGGCCTCTGCTGCCTGGTTCGGTGAAGGTCTGCCCAATACACTGCGGGCGCGGGTGCTTGCAGTGCAGGGATCTGTGTCGGTGGCCTTCTTCGCCTTTATCCTCTTTACGTCGAACCCGTTTATCCGGCTCGAAAACGCACCCTTGAACGGAACCGACCTGAATCCGCTGTTGCAGGACCCAGGCTTGGCATTCCATCCGCCGTTTCTTTACCTTGGATACGTCGGGCTGAGCATGACATTCAGCTTTGCGGTCGCTGCCTTGATCGAGGGGCGGGTAGACGCCGCGTGGGCGCGTTGGGTTCGGCCATGGACGCTTGCCGCGTGGATGTTCCTGACAGTCGGGATCGCGCTTGGTTCATGGTGGGCCTATTACGAACTCGGCTGGGGCGGGTTCTGGTTCTGGGATCCGGTTGAAAATGCATCGTTCATGCCGTGGCTTATTGCTGCCGCGCTGCTGCATTCAGCCATCGTTGTGGAAAAGCGTGAAACGCTCAAAAGCTGGACGATCCTGCTTGCCATCCTTGCATTCGGGTTCTCATTGCTTGGAACATTCATCGTCCGTTCCGGCGTGCTGACGTCTGTTCACGCATTTGCAAACGATCCAGAGAGGGGCGTTTATATCCTTGCGATCCTCGGAATTTTCCTTGGTGGTTCGCTGGTGCTATTCGCGCTTCGGGCCGATAAGATGCAAGCCAAAGGCGTCTTTGGCGCAGTCAGCCGCGAAAGCGCACTTCTCCTGAACAACATCCTACTCGCTGTCAGTTGCTTCGTTGTTTTCGTTGGCACAATCTGGCCACTTATAGCGGAGTTGGTTCTGGGACGCACATTGTCGGTGGGGCCGCCGTTTTTCGATGCGGCATTTACACCGTTCATGATCGCACTCGGGCTGATCCTGCCACTGGGTTCGATCCTCGCATGGAAGCGCGGTGTGTTAGGGCGCGCCAAGGTGCCCTTGGGGGTGCTGGCGTTCTTCGCACTTGCGTGCGCTGGTCTCGCGTTTGCAATCCAAACGGGGCGTTCGTCACTTGGCCCGCTCGGTCTTGCACTCGGGATATGGATCGTTGGCGGTGCCTTGGTCGATTTGGCGCTCCGCACTGGGCGCGGCAGCGGTGTCGATCGGCTGGGCCGCCTGACACGCCTGCCGCGGGCGGACTGGGGCAAGATGACGGCACACACTGGGCTCGGGATTACATTCATCGGAGTTGCCGGCATCCTCGCCTGGCAGATCGAGGATATCCGTGTCGCCCAGCTCGATACGCCATACGAAGTGGGGCGCTACACATTCACACTGACCGACGTGCAACAGCTGCGCGGGCCGAACTATGTCACCACAATGGCTGATATTGCTGTGCAACGCGGTAACGGCACGCCTTACACTCTGAACCCTGAAAACCGGTTCTATCCAGTCGCCAATATGCCAACGACAGAGGCTGCCATCAAAAACGGTTTCCTGCAGGACGTCTATGTCGTGATTGGAGAACCACAGGCGAATGGTGGCTACACGGTCAGGGTCTACATCAAACCGCTGGCGAACTGGATCTGGGGCGGCTCGATTCTGATGGCACTTGGTGGGCTTCTTTCCCTGACGGACCGACGGCTGCGGGTGGCCGCTGGCGCGTCGCGGCCACAGTCCAACGCGGTCCCTGCCGAATGAAGCGCATTGTTTTCATCCTTGCACTGATCGCCAGCCCGCTTTGGGCCGTACAACCCGACGAGATGCTGGATGATCCCGTGCTAGAGGATCGCGCCCGCGAGATTTCGCAAGGAATTCGTTGCCCGGTCTGCCAGAACGAAAGCATCGATGAATCAAGTGCGACGCTTGCTGGTGAGTTGCGCATCGTGCTGCGTGAACGACTGGTGGCAGGCGATAGCGATCAGGAAGTGGTGGACTATCTCGTGGCACGTTACGGCGAATTTGTCCTTCTGAACCCGACGAAAACCGGGGCCAACCTGATCCTCTGGTTATCTGCACCAGTGATGCTTTTGCTGGCGCTTGCCATCGGTTTCGTCACGCTACGACGCAAGACGGCACCGCCCGAGGCTCTGAGCGCAGAAGAAAAAGCGGCGCTGGACGAAATAATGCGTCCGTGACGCGCCGTCCCCCTTTCCTGAACTGGTCAGTTCACTAGATTGAAGCAGAACTGACGCGAAGGGACAGCGCCGTGGAATATCAAACACTCCGTCTTGAAATCGACGCCGGGACCGCCGTCATGACGCTGGACCGGCCCGACGTCATGAACGCGCTGAACACGCAAATGCGCGCCGAAATCACACATGCCGTGAAGGCCGCCGAACAAAAAGCGCGGGTTCTTGTCATGACGGGGACGGGACGGGCATTTTGTTCCGGTCAGGATCTTGGTGATGGCGGTTCGGCAGCTAACCTGGATCTGGAGCGCACGCTGCGTGATGAATACGTGCCGATGCTCAAGGCAATCTTTGATTGCGCCATCCCGACGATCAGCGCTGTCAACGGACCGGCTGCGGGGGCAGGGGCTAACTTGGCACTGGCGGCGGATGTCGTACTGGCAAGTGAAGACGCTTATTTTGTGCAGGCCTTTACGCGTATCGGCCTAATCCCGGATGCCGGCGGGACCTATTTCCTTCCACGTCAGGTCGGCATGGCGCGAGCAATGGGCGCTGCGCTATTCGCCGACAAGATCACCGCCAAACAGGCCGCAGATTGGGGTATGGTCTATGAAGCAATCCCAGCCACCACATTCGAGTCGCGCTGGAAAGAACGCGCGGCGCAGTTGGCGAACGGTCCGACGAAAACCTATGGCTATTTAAAGAGCGCCATTCGCGGATCCTATGATAACAATCTTGACGATCAACTGGCGCTAGAAGCCAAGCTGCAAGGAAAATGCGGGCTGACCCGTGATTTCCGCGAAGGTGTTGTTGCGTTTCTTGAAAAGCGCCCCGCAGAATTCGAAGGGCGCTGATCTGATCAGTCCTACACGCGCAGCAGACATCTTTCTGACAGGTTGCGCAGGAATTGCCGTTCTTCGGGGCGCGGTCTTTGTTCAATGCGACGATAGACACTTCCGTCAATCGACCGTTTGACCAACTTCTGGTCGATCAAGGATCGGCGCAACAGGACATGATCACCAAACCGCTCGCCGGCGCGGAGGATGTCATTGACCTGATTTTCAGTCAGGTCAATGCGACCCGGGATACGGGACCAGAACCACATTAAACACAGGCGCTGCACTGACGTCTTCTGCGGCCAACGCACCATGATTGCATCGTTTGAAAACACGCGTAGGGCGTCTGTGATGCGCTTTTGGGCGTCCTTATCAAGCGGCTGTTCTTCAGGCGTCTCCGCCTTCAAATGCTGGTGGTTGCGATAACCAGCAGCTTTGGCGATCCGTGCAAGCATTTCAGCCTGCCCAAGTGGCTCTCTAGGCCAGTCTTGCCGCAAGTTGCGGGCGAACGCGGATGCATCCTCGATAACGAGGGGAATTTGGGACCGGGGCATTGTTCCTCCAATTGTGACGCAAAGTCCGGGTCGAGAGCCGCCCTTGTCGACCGCAGCGTCATTGGCTGAACGGTCCGAAGGTCAAAAACAGGTTTAGCATAGCCCAAATTATGGGCCGGCGGCGTCTGGGCCTCCTGTCAGCCCTGCGCTAAGCCTATGGTCGCTTCAGGGCAAAGTAAACGCTGTCTGCCCATTCTCCGTCGATACAGAAGGTGTTTTTGGCACGATGTGTCTCATGAAATCCCAATTTGGCCAACAGCGCACACGAGGCCGCATTTCGCGGATCAACGTCGGCTGTGAGTTGGGGTAAGCCGGTGCGTTCAAAGATGACGGGGATGAGCGCTCTCATCGCTTCGGTTCCATAACCCTTGCCCCAGTGGTCGGGACGCAAGATAAAGCCGGTCTCGTCGCCTGCGACAAATCCGCCGCAGCCGATGATGGAATCCGTTCTTTCAAAAACCAGATAGAGCGGTTGTCCGTACGTCGCGATCGAATCCGCGCTCCGCGCCACCCATCTTGCGACCATCTTGTGTGTGTTAGTTTTGTTTGCATGGGGTGCGGTCGACCAATAGCGCATTGCCTGCTTATTGCCGAAAATGGCGAACAGGGCGTCAACGTCAGCAAGCGTCGGGGGGCGAAGCGTCAGTCGCGCTGTTTCTATTCTATGGTTTGGCGATACGGTCATCGATATATGACTCGGTGACGGAGTCGATCACGGCGCTCAGGTTTTCAGATGTCAGCTCTGGACCGACAAGCTCACTTGCCTGAATGAAACTTGCGCCCCAGTAGGGCATCGCGATGATGACCCTTTTGCTGCCACGCGATACGTAAACTTCGGTGACCTCCCATTTCTCGGCCAAATCCTGCAACGCCGCATGGGCATCATCGCAGCGAAACCGGCGGTTCGCATCATACATCAGCGGCTGCACACGGTCCCGCAATGCTGCATCAAAACGATGAAACACAGGAAGACGGCAATCATTATCACGGAGTGCGCGTAGAAAGCCAAAGCGGACCGGGTCCGTTGCGCCAATCTGGACTGTTCGCACAGGCCCCATCAACGTTTCCATGCGCAATTCGTCGCCGGGACGCATCGCCTCGAAAACGGCCTCTGGTCCGGTTTCACCCGACGCAATGGTGCCATTGATCGTCATAATGACCTCGCCAACCGAAAATCCGGCTTCCGCCATAGGGCTATTTGGTTGAAGTCGTTTGATGCCAATTCCTTGCGCGTGTGGCGCGTGCGTAAAGCCGAGCCAAGCAGTTTTCGATTGAAGCCCATCCAGCACGTTTTTTCGATCAAATCAGGACGGCACACGAAGGTCATGGATATTCAGAGTGATCGGGGAGGGATCTCCTGCCTTGGCAGCGACAGGTGACAGGTAAGGCGCCAAGGCGGAAAAAACGTGTTTCATGATGGCGGCAAGGTATCAGTGATCGCCACGAGGCCAAATGAAATCGGGCCGCTTATAGCGGCCCATTCAAGTCTATCGCTTTTCGATGTCGACGTAATTGCGGGATGTTTCGCCCATGTAAAGCTGACGCGGGCGGCCAATCTTAAGTTGCGGATCGGACAGCTGTTCCTTCCACTGCGAGATCCAGCCAACCGTGCGTGAAAGCGCAAAAATCGGCGTGAACATAGACGTCGGGAAACCCATCGCTTCAAGGATGATCCCCGAGTAGAAATCCACGTTCGGAAAAAGCTTCTTTTCGGCAAAGTACGGATCGGCAAGTGCTGCTTTTTCCAGTTCTTTCGCAACCTGCAGTGTCGGGTTGTTCTCGACACCGAGAAGTTCCAACACCTCGTCTGCGCTTTCCTTCATCACAGTCGCACGCGGGTCAAAGTTCTTGTAGACACGGTGGCCAAAGCCCATCAGGCGGAACGGATCCTCTTTGTCCTTTGCGCGCGCGATGTATTCCGGGATTCGGTCCACGGTGCCAATTTCGCGCAGCATTTCAAGACAGGCTTGGTTCGCACCACCGTGCGCCGGACCCCAAAGGCAAGCGATACCGGCCGCGATACAAGCGAATGGGTTTGCACCGGACGAGGATGCCAACCGTACTGTCGAAGTCGACGCATTTTGTTCGTGATCAGCATGCAGCGTAAAGATGCGATCCATCGCACGCGCAAGGATCGGATCTACATGATAATCTTCTGCCGGAACGCTGAAGCACATGTTCAGGAAATTCGATGCATAGTCGAGGCTGTTCTTGGGATAAACAAACGGCTGACCGACGTGATACTTGAACGCCATCGCTGCAATTGTCGGCATTTTCGCAATCAGCCGGATGGACGCGACTTCGCGCTGCCACGGGTCCGAAATGTCCGTAGAGTCGTGATAGAACGCGGACATCGCCCCCACAACACCAACCATGATCGCCATGGGATGGGCGTCGCGACGGAATCCGCGGAAGAAATTCATCATCTGCTCGTGCAGCATAGTGTGATTTGTCACACGTGATTCAAAGTCTTCGAGCTGTGCGGCCGTAGGTAGTTCGCCATAGAGCAGAAGATAGCAGACTTCGAGATAGTGAGATTCGCTTGCAAGTTGATCGATCGGATAACCGCGGTGCAACAACTCGCCCTTGCCACCGTCAATGAAGGTGATGGTAGAGTCAGTGGATGCGGTCGACGTGAAGCCGGGATCATAGGTAAAGACACCCGCTTCCGCATAAAGTTTGCGGATATCGATCACATCTGGTCCAGCCGTCGGGGAGAGGACGGGCAATTCATAGGATTTGTCGCCGATGCTCAGCGTTGCGGTTTTGTTATCTGCCATGTTCATTCCCCATGTCAGCAGGTCCGGCATACCCCGGCCTGCGCGTGTCCGTTAAGCCTCGCCCTGCCGTAACCGCGATAGGTTACAAAAAGGTGTCAGGCGGATGCATCGTTCAGGCGGGCAATTGTTTCGTCCCGTCCGATGACAAGCATCATGTCAAAAACAGAAGGGGAGACAGCGCGTCCGGCAAGTGCTGCACGCAGCGGGCCTGCCAGCTTGCCAAGCTTCGTATCATTGGCCTCTGCCACGGACGAAACAACCTCCTCAAGCGTGTTGCGATCCCAGCTAGCATTTTGCAAGTGCGGCGTCAATTCTGTCAGTATACCACGGGATACATTATCCAGATTTTTCGCAGATTTCTCATCTGGAACGATGGGCCGCGTCGTCAGGATAAAATGAGCCTTTTCAAGAAGTTCAGGTAGCGTCTTCGCCCGCTCCTTGAGGCAATACATCGCATCCAACAACCCGGCCTTCTGCGAATCCGAAAGTGGTAACGCACCTGTAACATCAAGAAATGCATTGATTTCATGCAGCAGTGCAGCATCGTCCGCTGCCGCAATATGCTGGCCACAAATGTTTTCGAGTTTTTTAAAGTCGAAACGCGCCGGTGACTTGCCAATCCCGTCAAGATCAAACCACTCTTTGGCCTGATCATCCGTGAAGAATTCATCATCACCGTGGCTCCACCCAAGACGAGTGAGATAGTTTCGCATACCAGCCGCAGGATACCCCATCGCCTGGTATTCCGCCGCACCGGTCGCGCCGTGCCGTTTGGACAGTTTCTTGCCATCCGGCCCAAAAATCAGAGGGATATGTGCCAGTGTTGGCTTGGCCCAGCCCATGGCGTCATAAATCATATTCTGCCGAAAGGCATTGGCGAGGTGATCATCGCCACGAATGACATGCGTGACACCCATATCATGATCGTCCACGACAACAGCCAGCATGTAGACGGGCGATCCATCCGAGCGCAGCAAAATCATATCGTCGAGTTGGTCGTTTTGCCATGTGACGTCGCCTTGAACGGCATCACTCAGTGTGGTCGAGCCATCGCGCGGTGCCTTGATGCGGACGACATAAGGCGCGTCTGGATGTTCGCTTTCCGAAACGTCACGCCAAGGCGAGCGATACAGTGTTGATGTCTTTTCAGCACGCGCCTTTTCACGAAACGCTTCGATCTCTTCTTGCGTTGCAAAGCATTTGTAGGCCTTGCCGGCTGCAAGCAGAGCGTGCGCAACTTCTGCGTGGCGTGCAGCCTGCGCGTTTTGGCTGGTCGGTTCCCCGTCCCAATCAAGGCCAAGCCAGCTCAGCCCATCAAGGATGGCTTGCGTGTTCTCGTCTGATGAACGGGCGCGATCAGTGTCTTCGATGCGCAATAGGAACTTGCCGCCGCGTCCCCGCGCAAACAGCCAGTTGAATAGCGCGGTACGGGCGCCACCGATATGCAATGCGCCGGTTGGGGAAGGGGCGAAACGGGTAACGACGCTCATGTGATTAACCTTTGGTTTACCTTGTCCCGCCAAGGTCGGCAGGTTCATTTGCGGGATACGCGAAGTCGCGGGGTAAGGACAAGTGCGACCCACCGCCATCATCGCTGATGCTTTATTGGCTCAACGCGGCATGCTGCTGTGTTGGGTGCCGGTTTGTCTTGGTATCGGAATCGGCGTTTACTTTTCTCTTCGGATAGAACCGGGGCCAGTTGCCTGGGGTGCAGTCGCATTTGCTTCCGTCGTCGTGCTTCTGGTCGCGCGTAAGGTTCCAACTGCCGTTGCGCCATTGTGCATTGCGCTTGCTCTGGTCGGCTGCGGGGCAGGGCTCGCAAAATGGCGCACGGAAAGCGTGGCCGCGCCCGTTCTGACCTTCCGCTACTATGGGCCTGTTGCGGGGCGCGTCGTGAACATCGACAGATCCGCCAGCGACGCGGTCAGGCTGACGCTGGATCAAGTGGCGATGGACATGGCCCCGTCCCGCACCCCGGAGCGGGTCCGGATTTCCGTACATGGCGATCAGCCCATCAGGTCATTCCGACCCGGAGACCGACTTATCATGACAGGACATCTTTCGCCGCCATCTGGTCCGGCGGAACCCGGCGGTTTTGATTTTCAGCGACATGCATGGTTTGCCGGACTCGGCGCGGTCGGATACACGCGCACGCCAGTCCTGCGCAGCGAACCTGCGGATCAAGGCTGGGACCTTTGGGTTTTTGATACACGCATGCGGATTTCACAATCCGTTCGCGCCGCTTTGCCGGGCGAAACGGGTGCTTTCGCAGCTGCAATCATGACCGGTAACAGGGCTGCCATGTCGCAGGAAACGTTGAACGATTTGCGCAGGTCCAACCTGGCCCACCTGCTTGCGATTTCCGGCCTGCACATGGGTCTTCTCACGGGCTTTGTGTTCGCTGTGATCCGGTCTTTCGTGGCACTTTCCCCGACGCTTGCGCTTCGCTACCCCGTCAAGAAAATCGCAGCTGTCTGTGCAATTATCGTTGGCGCGGGGTATCTGGCGCTGTCCGGCGGGAATGTCGCGACAGAGCGCGCATTTATCATGGTCAGTACAATGTTCGTCGCCATATTGTTGGACAGACGGGCACTGACTCTACGGGCGGTCGCGATTGCGGCAACAATCGTGCTGGTTCTGCGACCAGAGGCGCTGGCTGGCCCGGGTTTTCAGATGTCATTCGCTGCAACCACGGCGTTGGTGGCCGTCTTTCGAGCAATCCGCGGAATGGACAGGAGTTTGCCGAAATGGGTACGCGCGCCGCTGTCCGTTCTGGTTTCATCGGCCGTTGCGGGGCTTGCCACTGCGCCATTTGCTGCCGCACATTTCAACCAAGTGTCGCACTTCGGTCTTGTGGCGAATGTATTGTCCGTGCCCTTGATGGGGGCGGTTGTCATGCCAGCGGCGGTCCTGTCCGTCTGTCTTGCGCCCTTCGGTCTATGGGAAGTGGGACTTTGGATCATGGATCTTGGTCTGCGCTGGATCTTGTTCGTTGCCCGCAGCGTTTCGGAATGGGATGGCGCTGTCAGCTACGTCGTTGCCCCCGGCAGTGCGGTGCTCCCGATTTTGACACTTGGGCTTTTGCTGATGGTCCTCTGGCAAGGTAAAGGACGTTTCGCTGGCATGGTTGGCGTTGCATCTGCCTTTTTGATTTGGGGCCAGACAGACAGGCCCAATGTTCTCATTGCAGACAACGGTAATCTGATCGGAGTCATGGGATCGGAAGGGCGGGCACTGTCGCGCGACCGAGGCAGCAGTTTTGTCGCCGGGATATGGCTTGAAAACGATGGCGCACCGACCGATCAGGTGATTGCGGCTGCGCGTCCCGGGATAGAGATGGCTGGACGTGTGTGGCGCACTAGGATTGGAGATATCGAGGTAATCAAACTGGCAGGGGTCACCGCGCTTCAAGACTTGGATGGTTGCGGCGGTGCACAGGTATTGGTTTCAAACCAGATCGTTGAGAGGCCAAGGCCATGTCTCGTGCTTGATGTTGGGCAACTGCGTGACGTTGGTGCCGTTGCGCTCTACGTTCAGGATGCCGGGCTTCGGATCGAAACGGTGCGCGACAGGGTCGGTGTGCGGCCATGGAACAGGGCCGGGATCGACACCGGTTCCATCCCGCCGACGCTGACCCTTCAACCAAGAAGCGGGCCGCAAGAGCAGCCCGCCCTAACGCTTTCAGGCGTGAATCAATAGGTGCGGATCAATCCGACAAGCTTACCTTGCACCTTGACTTGGTCGGCGTTGAAGATGCGGGTTTCGTATGCTGGGTTCGCGGCTTCAAGGGCGATCGATTTACCGTGGCGGCGAAGGGTTTTTAGCGTCGCTTCCTGATCTTCGACTAGCGCAACAACAATATCACCATCGTCAGCAACGCTGGTTTCCTTGATCACAACGATATCGCCGCTGTTGATTCCGGCGTCGATCATGGAGTCGCCCTTGACCTCCAGCGCGTAATGCTCACCGTTGCCAAGCATGGATTGAGGCACCGCGACATTGTGGGACACATGTGAAATCGCCTCGATCGGGACACCGGCAGCAATCTTGCCCATGACGGGCAACTCGATCGCCGAAATCTCGACGCGATGCGCATTGGATGGTGTGCTGTCAGGCCTGTCGCCGTCGATAACACGCGGGTTGAAGCCGGATTTCCCCATGGCGTCTGGCAGTTTCACAATTTCCAGCGCGCGCGCTTTGTGGGCGAGCCGACGGATAAAGCCGCGTTCTTCAAGCGCCGTAATCAGTCGGTGGATGCCGGATTTCGATCGCAGATCAAGCGCTTCCTTCATCTCGTCAAAGGACGGCGGCACGCCATCGCGTTGGACGCGCTTGTGAATGAATTCAAGCAGGTCGAGTTGTTTTTTGGTCAGCATGCTGCACCCTCATATCATGGCCACGCGCTTGGCGGCGTTTTGCATATGTTCTAGGGATGTTCTTGTTTTGTGTCAACAGTCAGGGACGTTTGGACGTCGGGTCGATCAGATCATGATGATATCAAGCATGTCGCCCTGCATCCGCGGTCCGTCATGTGCTGGCCTAATGGCAAGGCAGTTGGCATTCGCAAGCACGCGCAACAATGCACTGTCCTGGCGTTCAAATATCGTTAGGCCTTCCGCTGTCACGTGCCCCCGCATATAGTGTTCACGGGGGCCATTTGCATCAATGTCATGGACCAGCGTCACACTTTTTCTTTGCGCAGGCTGTGCGGGCAGACCGAGCATCGCGCGGATGACGGGCACGACAAAAACATGCCCACAGACCATAGCAGAGACCGGATTGCCCGGCAGTCCGACCATCATCGCGGAACCTATTCGACCCGCCATCAGTGGCTTTCCGGGGCGCATTGCGACCTTATAGAATGCCTGCTGCATGCCACCTTGCGCTGCAGCTTCGCCGACCAGATCATGATCACCGACCGAGGCCCCCCCAATTGTGATGATCAGGTCAGCATCTTTCGCAAGATTGAATGCCAAAGCGAGTGACGCTGTCGTATCACGGGCAATCGGCAAGAGCCGCGGGTTTGCACCATTCGCTTCGAGCAGTGCGGCCAACCCATAGCTGTTGGAGGCGATGATCTGGTCGGGCCCCGGTGTTTCGCCGGGCTGCACGAGTTCATCACCTGTCGGAATGATCGCAACGCTGGGTTTGCGCGCGACCGGGACCCGCGGAACATTCATGGCGGCAAGCAGGGCCACATCAGACGGGTTCAAAATGCAAGGGGCCTCAATTGGATCGCCTACTTGGAAATCCTGACCTGCGGCACGGATGTGGCTCTTGCTGTCCCGGTTGTCGCGTAACGTGATGGTGTCGCCTTCACGGTCGACATCTTCCTGAATGACGATGCAATCCGCACCGTCAGGGACAGGCGCGCCGGTAAAGATGCGCACAGCCTCAGCATTACCGACATTCCCTGCAAAACGATGGCCGGCTGCAGCCTCTCCGATAATGCGATACGTCGCCCCAGTCCGCAAACCCGCCCTGTTTATCGCATAGCCATCCATTGCACTGGCCGCAAAAGGCGGTTGTGTGCGCGTGGCACGCACCGTTTCGGCCAACACGCGGCCAGCGGCAACGCGCAAGGGAACGTGTTCTGCCGGGAGAACGCGCACAAGCGCAAAAAGGTGGTCAAGAGCGTCAGAAACCGAAATCATGTCAGAACCGGACCGCGCTCATTCGGCGCTAAACCGGCCGGATTTCCCACCGTCCTTCAACGTGACCCGAATACCACCGATCACCATGTCCTTCTGGACCGCTTTAACCATATCATGAACCGTCAAGGCCGCAGTTGACACAGCTGTCAGCGCCTCCATTTCAACGCCCGTCTTGCCAGTTGTCTTGACGGTGGCACTGATACGAATGCCGGGCAGGGCGCTATCCGGAGTGAGATCAACGCTGACTTTGGAAATTGGCAGCGGATGGCACAGCGGGATCAGATCGGCTGTCTTCTTTGCCCCCATGATGCCAGCCAGACGTGCAATGCAAAGGACGTCGCCTTTTTCGGCTCGACCTTCAGTGATGAGCGACAGGGTCTCGGACGTCATCGTGATGTGTCCCTCGGCAACCGCGATGCGTGCCGTCACATCCTTGTCCGAGACATCGACCATATGCGCTTTGCCACTCTCGTCAAAATGGGTGAGGGGCATCACATGCCACCCGCTGTCAATGGATTGGCCAATAACGTGCGAGTCGCCGCGGCGACGTCTTCCTGCCGCATCAGGCTTTCTCCTATCAGAAAGCTACGTGCACCATATCGCGCCATATCGGCCAATTCTGCGGGTGTGGACAGCCCACTCTCGCAAACGATCGTGCGATCAGGCGGCACCAAGCGTGACAAGGTGCGTGTTGTGTCCAACGTCGTTTCGAAGGTCTTCAGGTTGCGATTGTTGATGCCCATCAGCGGGGATTTCAAATTGCAGGCGCGCTCCAACTCATCTGCGTCGTGCACTTCCAACAGGACATCCATATCCCAGGCGATGGCCGCCTCTTCCAATTCCTGTGCCTGCGCGTCTGAAACACTGGCAAGGATAATCAGAATGCAATCCGCATGCAGCGCACGGGCTTCGGCGACCTGATAGGTGTCATACATGAAATCCTTGCGCAACGCGGGCAGATCGCAGGCAGACCGCGCTGCTGTCAGATAGCTGTCATCACCCTGAAAGGAAGGTGTATCTGTGAGGACGGACAGGCATGCGGCACCGCCATCTGCGTACGCTTTTGCTAACAGGGGCGGATCGAAGTCCGCGCGGATCAAACCTTTGGAAGGGCTCGCTTTCTTGATCTCGGCAATCAGGCCATAGCCTGTGCGGCTCGCCTCATGCAATCTGGCCGCAAAACCACGGGTTGGTGGCGCTTCGTGCGCGGCAGCCTCCACATCCGTCAGTGGAACGGCAGCCTTTCGGGTTGCGACTTCCTCCAATTTGTAAGTTTTGATCTTCTCTAGGATGTCGCTCATGGGTCCGCCCAGTTGATTGGCTCTTCGCCCTGTTCAATAAGCCACAGGTTCACGCGCGAAAAGGGGCGCGAGCCGAAAAAGCCGCGATAGGCTGACAAAGGCGAAGGGTGCGCTGACGTCAGGATCAGGTGGTCGCCCGCAATGTAGGGTCTATAGGACTGCGCCGGACCACCCCACAGGATGAATGCGCGGGGCTTGTCCGCAAGGCGCTGCAGGACGTCGCAAACCAGATGCGACCAGCCAAGTTTTACATGTGCCTTTGGTTTACCAGGTGGCACACTCAGCGCGGTGTTCAGAAGCAAAACACCCTGATCTGCCCAGTCTTCAAGTGATGTCTTGCGACGCACCACCTGCAGATCGTCCGACAGTTCTTTGAAGATATTTCCAAGGCTATCAAGGCGGCCGCCAAAGCGGTCAGGGATTGAAAAGGCCAAACCGTCGGCTTTGCCGGGGGTGTGATAGGGGTCCTGGCCCAGTATGACGACCTTTGTTGCGTCCGGTTGCGTCCGCGCAAGTGCAGCGAAAGTCAGATCGGGCGGCGGGAGGACATCATCTTGAAGGGCTGCACGTATCGCTGGCCATCTGGTGGTAAAGAACGGCAGCGATTTCCATGCGCCAAGCACAGACAGATTATGCGCCGTCATGCGGCCGACGTGATCCGTGCCAGTGTCTCGACGGCCGATTTTGCTTTGCCGCCGTCGATGCTCTCGCGCGCCATTGCCACACCCTCCGGCAGGCTTGCAACCTTGCCGGCCACCAAAAGAGCAGCCGCAGCATTCAACAAAACAGCATCACGATAGGCACTTTCTTCGCCATCCAGAAGCGCACGGAAAGCAGTAGCGTTTTCTTCCGGGGTGCCACCCACGATCGCTTCGAAGGGATGTTCCTGCAATTCGGCATCGGCGGGCGTGATCTCGAATTCGCGAACCTGGCCTTTTTCGACAGCGGCGACCCAGCTCGTGCCGGTAATTGTCAGCTCGTCTGTGCCATCAGACCCATGGACAAGCCATGCGCTGTCAGTGCCAAGCGCGAGCAGCGTTTCGGCCATCGGGCGGATCAGGTCGCGTGAAAACGCACCCGTAAGTTGCCGCTTGACGCCTGCGGGATTTGTCAATGGTCCCAATATGTTGAATATCGTTCTTGTGCCAAGTTCAGCACGGGTGGGCATGACATGCGCGATGGCAGGATGATGCATTGGTGCCATCATGAAACCAATGCCTGCCTCGCGTAGCCCTGCTTCGACCACCTCCGGACCGACCATGACGTTGATACCCATCTGGGTTTGGACGTCTGCAGTGCCGGATTTGGACGACAGGTTGCGATTACCGTGCTTCGCGACAGGCACACCCGCGCCTGCGACAACAAAGGCCGTGGCTGTCGAGATATTTAACGTGTGCTTGCCATCACCTCCGGTGCCAACAATGTCCATTGCGCCGGCAGGGGCATTGACCGGCTTGCACTTGGCACGCATGACGGCTGCTGCGGCCGCGTATTCGTCAACGGTTTCGCCGCGCGTGCGCAGCGCCATCAAGAACCCGCCGATCTGCGCAGGCGTCGCTTCGCCATTGAACAGAATTTCGAATGCCTCTTCAGCTTGATCGCGTGTCAGCGGGCCTTCGGCGGCTGCATGGATGAGTGGCTTCATCGCATCGCTCATGCTGGCACCTTCAACATATCAAGGAAATTCTGCAGCATCTGGTGGCCATGTTCGGACCGGATGCTTTCAGGATGAAATTGCACGCCGTGGATTGGCAGGGTTTTATGCTGCAAACCCATGATGACGCCGTCATCGAGGTCGGCCGTGATTTCAAGGCAGTCGGGGAGGGTGTCGCGATCAACTGTCAGGGAATGATAGCGGGTCGCTTGAAAAGGCGAGGGAAGACCCTTGAACAAGCCCTTCCCAGTGTGTTTCATCGTGCCCATCTTACCATGTACGATCTCGTGACAACGGACGACCTTTCCGCCGAATGCCTCGCCAATCGTCTGGTGGCCAAGGCAAACTCCCAACAACGGCGTACGGGTTTCTGCAGCCGCTGCCGTCAGTGCCAGGCAGATCCCCGCCTGTGCCGGATCGCAGGGTCCAGGGGACAAAACGATTGCTTCGGGGCGCAGCGCCATCGCTTCCTGTACGTTCAGCGCATCGTTTCGATGCACATGCACATCGGCTCCAAGCTCTCCCAGATAGTGCACGAGGTTGTAGGTAAAGCTGTCGTAGTTGTCGATCAGAAGTAGCATGGGACCGCCAAGCGTAAATTTAGGACTACCAGACCCTTAATGGGTCAAGCTATAGTGTGCCCAATACATGCGCCGGGGCCGATCAAAAGGTCAAGGTTGCAAAAGACGTGTTGGGCAAAGTCGAGTACACAGGTGCAATGATGAGATCGCTTCTTTCGGGTGCGTTTTGGGGACTTTTGTCTGGAAGTTTCGCGCTGGTCGCGATCTCGCTTTCCGGTCCGCAGCCCGCAGGTAACAAGCCGCCCGTGCCACCCTTGACCGAGGCCCCCGAGGCCGTCGCCGATGACCCGCAGTCAGTTGAAACACCAGAAGAAATAGCCGAAGTCGTAGAAGAGCTTGCTACACCGGCAGAACCGACCGTTCCGACCGGGCTGGCTCCCGTTGCTGAAGGCGCTTTGCCTGATACGGATACGGACCCGCTTGAGGTGCCAGCTGCCGTGCCAGTTGAAACAGCCCTTGTCGCGCCTGAAAGTGCCGAACTGCCAGACCTCGGCACCACTGGTGAAGACCCGGTGTTGCCAAACCCGCAATCTGTGGCACCACAAGTCCCAGCGAATGAGGAAGATCTGGTAATTGAGACGCAAACTGCGCTGTTGCCAGTTGCGGACGATGCACCCGTGGTCGTCGAAGATGTCGCGGAACCGCTGGTAGAGCCAGAGCCGATTGATGAGGGTGAGACAGCGACAGTCGATGAATCCATTCCGGAAATCCCAGACACAGCGCCGGTTGTGGAGGCTGAAACAGCGGAACCAATTCAGCCCGAAGTGATAGAAACGGCCGAATTGATCGAACCGGAAACAAGCGACCCTATCACACCTCCGGCGGAAGAAGCGCCCGCACCAGCAACCGAAACACCGCCAGCCCTGTCAGCCCCATCTGATGGCGGCACCGAACCCGTTGTGGTGACTGATCCGGAAATGCAGCAAGCGCCAGGCGAGGACGACGCGCCCGTGGTTGTTTCGATCATCGAAAATAACCGGGCGTCTAGCATGCCGGAAAGCACGGAAGGTGTGGTGATCAACCGTGGCGGTTCCTCTGCTGATAATGATGTCGCTGAAGAGGCCGAGCCGGTTGCAGAGATTGATCCGGATGCGCCCGCAATTAAGCGATACGCCGCAGAATTTGAAAACCCCGAGAACAAACCGGTGATGTCCGTTGTCTTGGTTGATGACGGTTCATTGCAAGAAGCCGCCGCTGCACTTGCGCAAGTGCCGTTTCCCGTAACAGTTGTGCTTGACCCGACCGCTGATGGCGCAACGGCAGCGATGGAAGCATATCGCGCAGCTGGAATCGAAGTTGCAGTGAAGGCCAAATTACCTGTCGGGGCGCAACCGGCGGACGTTGAGGTCGCACTGGAAGCTGCCTTTGCTGCGCTGCCTGAAACGGTCATGATGGTCGAGACCGGCGACGGGAATTTGCTGGAAGATCGCGACGTGTTCGCCCAGGCCGTCGCCGCACTCGCCAGTGATGGACGCGGATTGCTGACTGTATCACAGGGGTTGAATACCGGACTTCGGACCGCAGAAGCTTCGGGTGTGCCGTCCGGGTTGATCTATCGCGACCTTGACGCCGAAGATCAGAACGCGCGCGTCATTCGACGTTTTCTCGATCAGGCCGCATTCCGGGCCAGGCGCGAGGATGGCGTTGTATTGATGGCGCGGGTTCGGGCCGAAACGCTTACCGCATTGATCGAATGGGCAAACGCGAACCGGTCGGATCAAATCATGATGGCACCTGTTTCCGCTGTTCTAACAGCAGACTAGGCAGCGCCTCTCAAGTATTGCCAGACCCGTCGAACATCGCAGCGTCCGCTGCAGCTTTGCGGATCGCATTCGATTTATGGACGGTCTCCTGATACTCGGCCTCTGGGTCGCTATCATACACAACACCGCCACCGGCTTGGATGTAAAGTTTCTGGTCTTTCAAGACGGCCGTGCGCAATGCAATGCACATGTCCATATCACCGTTGGATGAGAAATACCCACAGCCGCCGCCGTATACACCGCGCTTTTCCGGCTCGAGTTCGTCAATGATTTCCATCGCGCGCACCTTGGGCGCTCCCGACACCGTTCCGGCAGGCATCCCGGCAAAGAAAGCGGAAAGGGCATCCTGATCATCCGCCAACTCGCCCACGACGTTACTGACGATGTGCATGACGTGACTGTAGCGTTCGACGATGAATTGTTCCGTTGGGCGTACAGTGCCGATTTTGGAAACCTTGCCTGTATCGTTCCGACCAAGATCAAGCAGCATCAGATGTTCAGCAAGTTCCTTTTCGTCAGCCATCAGGTCTGCTTCGTTTGCAGCATCTTCCGCTGGGGTGGCACCACGCGGACGCGTCCCGGCGATCGGGCGGATCGTGACCTCTGACCCGAACACCCGAACAAGGATTTCTGGCGAAGCACCGATGACTTGAAAGCCACCGAAGTTGAAGAAGAACATGAAAGGCGACGGGTTGGTCCGCCGCAGGCTGCGGTAGAGTGCAAATGGCGGTTCGCGGAAGTCCTGTGACCAGCGCTGGCTCGGAACAACCTGAAAGATATCACCAGCCCGGATGTAGTCCTTGGCCTTCTCGACGGCATCAAGATAACCCTGATGCGAAAAATTCGATAAAGGTGCTGCAATGGGCGCGGGATCGTGCAAGGCTCTGTCACTGGTCACACCGCGCTCAAGGCGACGCTGCGCGTCCATGACCCGCTCAGCCGCTTGTGCAAAAGCTGCCTTCGCCGAGAGCCCGCCGTTGGCCCAGGCCGGTGCGACGAGAATGACGTCTCCCTTCACACCGTCCAATACTGCCACGACTGATGGCCGAAACATGACTGCATCCGGCAGATCAAGCGGGTCAGGGTTCACATCTGGTAGATGCTCGACCAGGCGGATCATGTCGTATCCCAGGTAGCCGAACAGCCCGGCAGAGGCGGCTGGCAGATCACCCGGCAGTTCGATCCTGCTTTCTGCAAGAATAGAGCGGAGCGCTGTCAGTGGGTCTTCGTCCATGTCTTTGAAAGCATCGGGATTGAAACGGGCATCACGATTGATACGCGATCTTGTACCGCGACATTCCCAGATAAGATCGGGGTTCATCCCGATGATTGAATAGCGTCCTCGCACCTCACCGCCAGTGACACTCTCCAGCATGAACGCATTCGTGCCCGCGTCCGTCAGCTTCAGCATGAGCGAAACAGGCGTGTCCAGATCGGCAGCAATCCGTGTATAGACGATCTGATTCAGCCCAGCGTCATAGCCTGCTGCAAATTCATCAAAGCTGGGAAAAAGCGCCATGCGTGCCTACTGGAATGATGCGTGAACCGCGTTGACTGCGGCCTGATCGATGTTGACCTCTGTGCGGGCCTGCAAGGCGTCGGCGAAGGCTGCGAAAATGTCCTGTGCGATACCCGCTGCCCCCGATTGACCTAGGGCTTCGCGCTCTGCAGCGGTCTGCGGATCATCAGGTGATGGTTGGGATATCGATTCAAGTCGGACAATCAGCACGTTGTTGACCGATGGGATAACTTTGACCTCTCCAGTGTCCATTTCGAAAACTTCGGTCATGAAACTTGGCGGCGTGCCTTCGACAAAGCTGCGTCGTGTCAAAGGCGGTTCCGCGATGGCAAGCAAGCCTGCGTCGTTCATGTTGCTGTCGGCTGTAATCGAGGCAGCGAGTTCTTCTGCGCGGGCCAACACTGCGTCACGTTCGGTTTGTTGGTTCCACGCACGCGCCACAGCGTCTTCTACGTCGTCAAACGGGCGCACTGTCGGTGGCGTCACGCTGCCAAGGCGCAGGGCAAAGATGCCACCGTCCTCAAGCTGTTCCAGCTCCGGGAATGCGCCTTCAGTGACGGTGGCGGCTACGGCTCTGAAAGAGTCGTAGGCAGCGATACCTTCGCTGCTGTTCTCATCGAAACTGATCGTACCCAATTCCATGTCGGTAGTTTCAGCGAGATTTTCCAATGTGGCACCGCCCGCAAGAAGGTCGTTAATGTTTTCGGCGACGGTTTCAATCTGGCGGCGCGCGCGGTCGGCCGAAAGTTCTTCCTGCAGATCGGGTGCTGCATCTTCGAAACTGGTTTCCTGCGCGGCCAGAACGGCGTTCATGCGAAAGATCGCGGGGCCGAATTCGGAATCCAGTGGTCCAACGACATCCGTCGGCTGGGCTGCAAAAATGGCTTCACCTGCGGCACCAAGGTCGTCTTGGCTGACATCGCCAAGATCGGTATCCGACAGACTGAACCCCATCTCGCTGACTAGGTCTTCAAAGGTCGCTTCGCCCGCTTGGATACGTGTCATCGCTGCATTGGCCGTTTCGGCATCAGAAAAGACTAGTCGCTCGACAAGGCGTCGCTCGGGGCGGATATATTGGTCGGCGCGGGCGTCATAGGCCTGACGCAGTTCATCTTCGGAGACGACGATGCCGTCCTGGATCATGTCCGGCGTCATCCAGGCAAAGGTGATTTCACGCCTTTCGGGCGCGGTGAACGCTTCGGGATTTTCGGAATAATAGGTCTGAAGGTCATCCGCTGTGGGGCCGGGCAATGGCACCGACAGATCGTCGGAATCAACAGCGGCCCACGTTACTGTGCGCTGTTCGGAAACAAATTTAACCAAAGCGTCGGCATAGGCATCGGGTGCCGGGACACCGCCGACAACCGCGCCTTGCAACAACGTGCGGGCAACTTCCTCACGAATGGCTGTCTCGAACATCGCTTCAGTCTGTCCGCTGCGCTGGAGCGCTGATCGGTATGCTTCGCGGTCAAATGAACCGTCAAGACCGCGGAAGGCGGGAATGCGCAAAACCTCTTCGCGAACACGGTCATCGCCAACCGATATGCCAAGCTGGCTGGTTTCGTTGTCCAGCGTGCGCTCGGTCACAATCTGCGACCGCACTTGTTGGTCGATCCCGAACTGCTGGGCCTGCTGAAAGGGGATGGGTTGCTGAATCTGGGCCTCGAACGCGCGGATTTGTTGATTGAGTGCGCTTTGATACTGCGCGATTGAAATTTCTTTCTCACCGACTGTTCCGATTGAGCGAAGATTGCCTGACAGCCCGCCCGTGCCAAAGCCCAGAAGGCCGACAAAAAGCAGCGCCATGATGATCCAGACAAAGTAGCGGTTGCCCTGTTTCTTTTCAGCCATGTCGTCCTGTCCTATCCCTGCACGGCCCACATTTGCAGGCGTTGCGCATGGATATGCATCTGGCGTTCGGGACGCAAGGGTCAGGGGGTCAAACTGGCCAGCCGATTAAACAAATCGGTGATCCCGTCACTGTCGATATTCGCAAAAGCAATCCGCAATTGCGATTTGCCGCCCTCTATCTCGTCTGGCATGAACATCGTGCCCGGAAGGCAAAGCACGCTGATTTCCTTCACCAGATTTCGCGCAAGCTGGTCTGACGGGATGTCGAAAGGGTGTTTGACGTAGGCGAAATAGGCTCCGCATCCAAGCAACTCCCAGCCTTTGGCGGCGAGTTTCGGAAAGCCGTCCACAATTGCTTTGCGGCGGTTCAGGATTTCTTGCCGTTCTCCTGCCAACCAGTCATCAAGATTGCGCATCCCCCATAGCGCAGCGCGCTGCCCGATCTGGTTGGGGCAGATCGTCACCGTATCCAGAAACTTTTCTACCTCCGCGAGCCTTTCGACGCTTGCTATGATCGCGCCAACGCGGTGCCCGGTCAGGCGGTAGGCCTTTGAAAAAGAATATAGCTGGATCAGCGTATCGTCCCATTCAGGGTCAGAGAACAGATCATGCGGCGCGCCAGTACGGCTGTCGAAATCGCGGTAGGTTTCATCTACGATCAGAGCCAGACCGTGGACACGTGCCAGATCGCGGAACGCCGCCAAGGTATCAGCGGGATACTCGACGCCGCCCGGATTGTTTGGACTGACCAGGGCAATCGCGCGCGTGCGGGGTGTTACCAGCCGTGCTGCGTCTTCCGCATCCGGAATCAGGCCAGAGCCAGGAGCCAGCGGCACGGTTTTAACGCCAGACATATCCAGCCACATGACGTGATTGAAGTAGTAAGGGGCAGGTATGATGACCTCGTCACCTTCAGCGCAAAGCGTGGCAATGGCCGCGGCAAATGCCTGATTGCACCCAGACGTTATCGCAACCTGAGCCTGATCGAGCTTGCCGTGGTAGGCTGCCGACCATCGGCTCGCGACTTCAGCGCGCAGATCGGGCAATCCAAGAACAGGGCCGTAAAGATGGGCTTCTGGGTCGTTCAGCACAATTTCGGCCATCGCGGCCAGCATCTGTGGTGGCGGCGGTTCAACGGGTGCTGCTTGGCTGACATTCAGCAGGGGGCGGTCGGCGGGATGGGAGACCCCGTCCAACCAGCGACGTGCCTCCATGACCGGAGGTGCGAATGTCGATGCCGTACGGGTTAAGGACATACGATAAGGGCCTGACTTGTTAAACTATTCTTGGCCTAGTCTTTGCCGCGGTAAGGCTCGACGTACTGAAGAGCCATATCCCACGGAAAGAAAATCCACGTGTCCTGACTAACACCGGTGATAAAGGTATCAACCTGCGGCTCGCCCTTCGGCTTTGCATATACGGTCGCAAAGTGGGCCTTGGGATAGATGCTGCGAACGACCTCGAGTGTTTTGCCGCTATCAACCAGATCATCGACGATCAATATACCCGTGCCATCGCCCATCAATTCATCATCCGGGCGCTTCAGAACCTGTGCGTCCGACTGGTCCTGATGATCGTATGACTTGATGCTGATGGTATCGACAGTGCGGATGTCCAGTTCGCGCGCGACGATCATGGCCGGTGCCATGCCCCCGCGTGTGATCGCAACCACGGCCTTCCATGCACCGCTATCCGGACCATGTCCGTCAAGCCGCCAGGCCAGCGCGCGGCTGTCGCGATGGATCTGGTCCCAGCTGATGTGAAACCCTTTTTCATGTGGCAGTCGGTCTGTCATGCCAATCCTTTCAGGTCAGTGCGATCTTGAGCCCGAACAGGGCAATTAGCGTTCCGAACGTCCGGTCGACCCACGCTTTGAAACGTGTATAGGCCGCGCGAGCCCGCGCAAGCGAAAATACGCGGGCCACGAACAGATACCAGAGCGTTTCGTTAAGAAAAACGGCAAGAATGATCCCGGCTTTCCAACCAAGGCTCGTATCGGGTGGAACAAGTCCCATGAACACTGCCCCGAAAAAGATCGCAGGCTTGGGATTGGTGGCGAAGGTCAGAAATCCAAACCGGATTGCCCGCCAGGCGGATCGCGGGGCCGAAGTGGTGTCTGGCTGAGAAATAGGCTCTTTCGCATGTCGCCACATCATCAACGCGATATAAAGCAGGAAAAGCCCGCCCACAATTTTTAACGCTGTGAATAGTTGCGGTAGAAATTCAAACACCAGCGCAAGTCCGCCCATCGCAGCGATTGCCCAAAGTACAGCACCCAGCCCAAAGCCCAATGCGAGTGCGGACGCGACGCCAAACCCCTCAGCGGCAGCGACCCGCAAACTGACCACGAATGACGGGCCCGGACTGATCGCAGCCGCAAGATGGATTGCGACAATAGACAGAAACAGCGCTGTCGTCATTCCTTGGAGATATCTGGTGCGTCGACCGCCTTCATCCCGACCACATGATAGCCGGCATCGACGTGCAACACTTCGCCCGTCACAGCAGAGCCCAAATCAGACAGCAGATAAAGTGCGGACTTGCCCACTTCTTCCTGCGTCACCGTGCGGCGCAATGGCGAGTTATATTCGTTCCATTTCATGATGAGCCGAAAATCGCCGATGCCCGATGCTGCCAGTGTCTTGATTGTTCCGGCGCTGATCGCATTCACGCGGATCGCCTTTTTTCCAAGGTCTTCGGCAAGGTAGCGTACAGACGCTTCCAGCGCAGCCTTCGCGACCCCCATGACATTGTAGTGTGGCATGACTTTTTCCGCACCGTAATAGGTGAGCGTGAGGCATGACCCGCCATCGGTCATCATTTTCTCAGCACGCTGGACAACGGCCGTGAATGAATAAACAGAGATATCCATCGACGTCAGAAAATTGCCGCGTGTCGTGTCAACATACCGACCGCGCAACTCGTTTTTATCAGAAAAACCAATGGCGTGAACGATGAAGTCAAGTTTGCCCCATTTTTCTTCAAGGGCAGCGAACAGCGCGTCGATCGATGCCTCGTCGCCGACGTCACATGGCAAGACAATATCAGAGCCCACGGATGCGGCCAACGGATCGACCCGCTTTTTCAAAGCCTCACCTTGATAGGAAAAGGCCAGTTCCGCGCCGGCATCGGCGCAGGCCTTTGCGATCCCCCAAGCGATGGACTTGTCATTAGCAAGTCCCATGATCAAACCGCGCTGACCGGCCATCAGTTT
Source organism: Cognatiyoonia koreensis (assembly GCF_900109295.1). Taxonomy (NCBI): domain Bacteria; kingdom Pseudomonadati; phylum Pseudomonadota; class Alphaproteobacteria; order Rhodobacterales; family Paracoccaceae; genus Cognatiyoonia; species Cognatiyoonia koreensis. The sequence continues at coordinate 1,255,311 of NZ_FOIZ01000001.1, read as the reverse complement.
TGATGTCATAAGTCCTGTCCCTTACCCCGAATTCACGTACTTTCGTCGGTGTAGGGCATTGGAAAGGCCCCATCAAGGCAGGTTGCGACGTGAGGTCAGGCTTGGCGTTAACGATAAACTTGCATTAGGGGCTTGTCTTCCGCACCGTAAACGAAAAGCACGCGCGGGAAAAAAGGTGGGTGATGACGGACCGGACAGACATATTTGCGGGGGATGACCCCTTTGCATTGGCACAATCATGGCTGCAAGAGGCTGAAGCGAGCGAGATCAACGATCCGAACGCAATCGCACTCGCAACCGTAGATGCTGATGGTTTGCCAAATGTGCGGATGGTCCTTTTGAAAGAAATCGAAGCGAACGCATTCGTTTTCTACACCAACTACGAAGGTACGAAGGGTCAGGAACTGGCCACCAGCGGCAAAGCGGCGTTTGTCATGCACTGGAAATCGTTGCATCGCCAGATCCGCGTGCGCGGCACCGTTGAAAAGGAAGATGGCCCACAGGCGGATGCCTATTACAGGTCACGCTCGCTCAAGAGCAGACTCGGGGCGTGGGCATCGCGCCAATCGACACCGTTGAAGTCGCGCGCAGCACTGATGGCTGAAGTGGCAAAAGTGACCGCACAACATGGCACGAACCCTGATCGCCCGCCATACTGGGGTGGTTTCCGGATCATCCCGAGCGAAATCGAATTCTGGGCCGATGGCAACTTCCGGTTGCACGATCGGTTCCGTTGGACCCGCCTGGCCCCTGATGCGGAATGGTCGATTGTCCGACTTTCGCCGTAAAATACTAGTCGGACAGCAGAGATAGCGTTAAACCTTATGCATATTCTGTTCTGTCTGTTCGACACACACCTGACGAAACACTGGTTTTCCAGCCCGAGATCGAGATTTTAGGCATGAACGCGCACACGAATACCCAGATGACCGGCCAGATTAAATGGTTCGACCCTGCAAAGGGCTTTGGCTTCATTATCGCTGATGCGGGTGGGTCGGATATTCTGTTGCATGCCAATGTTTTGCGGAATTATGGTCAGGGTTCTGTTGCAGACGGTGCACAAATCACTGTTGCAGTGCAAAAAACTGACCGCGGGCTGCAGGCCACCGAAATTTTTTCGATAACGCCTCCGGTTGTGCAGGACGGCGCACCGCTTGGCGATATGGAGGAAATTTCTGCAGAAGATATTGCCAATAGCCCCCTCCAACCGGCGCGCGTGAAGTGGTTCGACAAGGGCAAGGGGTTTGGATTTGCAAACGCATTTGGCAGTTCCGTCGACATTTTCGTGCATATCGAAGTCCTTCGCCGATCCGGACTTTCCGACCTTGCAACGGGCGAGGCGGTTGGCGTGCGCACGATGGAAGGCAAACGTGGACTGATGGCGATCGAGATTTCCAGCTGGGATTCGGCCGTTTCATGAAGCACGTCACCTTTGCGGCTTTCTTGGCAGTTTCGGGGCAGGGCGCCTTTGCCAGTTGTAGTGATACCGCCGTTACAGTTATCGGGGATTTTGGACAGGCGCGTTTCAAAGTCAATGTAGCGGACACAAACGAAACCCGTGCGCGTGGTCTGATGTTTGTTGAAGAAATGAGCATCCTCGAAGGAATGCTATTTGTATATGACGGGCCCGTGCGCGCGACATTTTGGATGAAGAACACGTTAATCCCGTTGGACATGCTGTTCGCGGACGAAACCGGCACCATCGTCACACTGCATGAAAATGCAGTGCCCGGCGATGAAACGACGATTGATGGTGGCGAAGGCGTTCTTGCCGTGCTCGAAATCAATGGCGGCGTTGCCGACCGGCTTGGGATTGAGGTGGGCGATGTGCTGCAGCACCCTGTTTTTGGCGACGCAGCGGAAGCCCCGTGTGAATAAAAAAGCCGCAAGTTGGGGCTTTTCAAATCGGTTTCATGTAGCTAGATAGGGCCTCGGTCCGGGGCATAGCGCAGTCTGGTAGCGCATCTGTTTTGGGAACAGAGGGTCGGGAGTTCGAATCTCTCTGCCCCGACCAACAAAAAGGCCCGCTGGTTTGATGTGCGCATCACCAGCGGGCTTTTTTCTTGTCTTGCGATTCCCTTTGTCGTGAATCGGCGTATCAGCGGGATCACCATATATAGTAGGCGTGCCTCAAAAATAATCGATCCCGTGTGGTTTATTGCCGAAATGAACAGATCACGACGGCGGATTCGTGATGAAAAAAACACATCCAACCAGGCTCCGATTTCATAACACAACATGTCGTACCGAATCTTGTGGCTGGCGATTCTCGGTGGGGCATGTTCATCCATCGGCTGATCCGATCGGCGTAAGTCTGCCTATTCTCTCAATTTCTTTGGGGTGCCGTGAAGGCACAACTCTGTGGAGAAATATGGGGAGGAATCGCGGTTGGTCGGGTGGAACGCCCAAATGCCAAATGGTCAACGGATTTTTCCTAAGAAATCGTGAATAAACCCGTTGACCCGATGGCCTTGGATACGTCAGGTTGTGCGAGCTGACACACTGCACACTAGATGTAGTAGCCAGCAAGGGGACAGGTTTATACGACCACCACAAGATGGGTGATGCTATCCGCGCTTTCGCGGCACCGAATCTTGTTGCCTGTTACTTGCCGCGTCAGTGGGGAGCCGCGAGTCCTGCAAGGGTTCGTGCTGATGAGATGGCCGCAACGACGGCAGAGTGACTAGGGGCAGAGACATGCAAATCGCACGCAACTTTACGACCACAGGACAGGACGCTTACGCGGAACTCGAATTTCGTTCGGCGACGTCCGAAATCCGGAACCCGGATGGAACAATCGTTTTCAAACTCGACGATTGCGAGATCCCCGCATCCTGGTCGCAAGTTGCATCAGATGTCATCGCCCAGAAGTATTTCCGCAAGGCAGGCGTGCCTTCTGAAGTAAAGCAGATCAAGGAAAAAGGCGTGCCTGAATTCCTGTGGCGTAGTGAACCTGCAAAGGGCGCGACCTTTGGCGGCGAAACCAGCGCCAAGCAGGTTTTTGATCGTCTGGCCGGGGCATGGACGTATTGGGGCTGGAAAGGTGGCTACTTCTCGACAGAAGAAGACGCGCGGACCTATTTCGACGAAATGCGTTATATGCTGGCGACGCAGCGGGCCGCTCCGAACAGCCCACAGTGGTTCAACACAGGTCTGCATTGGGCATATGGCATCGATGGGCCGGCGCAAGGCCACTACTACGTTGATTTCGAAACCAAGAAGCTGACGAAATCGACATCTTCTTACGAGCACCCACAGCCGCACGCATGCTTTATCCAGTCAGTGTCTGATGATCTGGTCAACGATGGCGGCATCATGGATCTTTGGGTCCGTGAGGCGCGCCTTTTCAAATATGGTTCCGGAACGGGCACGAACTTCTCGTCTCTTCGTGGGGCGGGCGAGCCCCTTTCCGGTGGTGGCAAATCATCCGGCCTCATGGGTTTCCTGAAAATTGGCGACCGTGCAGCGGGCGCAATCAAATCAGGCGGGACAACCCGTCGAGCAGCCAAGATGGTGATCGTCGACGCCGATCACCCCGATATCGAAGAATTCATCAACTGGAAGGTGCTGGAAGAACAGAAAGTGGCGTCCATCGTCGCTGGTTCCAAGATGCACGAACAGAAGCTGAATGCGATCTTTGCAGCGATCAAATCATGGGACGGGGCCGAGGCCGATGCCTATGATCCAAAGGTGAACAGCAACCTGCAAGCCGTTATTAAGGATGCAAAAAAGGTTATGATCCCTGAAACGTATATCAAGCGCGTGCTTGATTATGCAAAGCAGGGTCACACATCTATCGAATTCCCGACGTACGACACGGACTGGGACTCCGAAGCGTATAGTTCCGTTTCAGGACAGAACTCCAACAACTCTATCCGCGTAACGGACGCTTTCCTGAAAGCAGTCGAGAATGACGGTGACTGGAAGCTGATCAATCGCAAGAACGGCGAAGTCGCAAAAATCGTCAAAGCGCGTGATTTGTGGGAACAGGTCGGTCACGCCGCATGGGCCTGCGCCGATCCGGGCATCCAGTACCACGACACTGTCAACGCTTGGCACACATGCCCAGAAGATGGCGAAATCCGCGGTTCCAACCCGTGTTCCGAGTATATGTTCCTCGACGACACAGCCTGTAACCTTGCGTCGATGAACCTGCTGACCTTCTACAAGGACGGTGAATTCCAGGTCGAAGACTACATGCACGCCACACGCCTGTGGACTGTCACACTCGAAATCTCGGTGATGATGGCGCAGTTTCCGTCTAAGGAAATCGCGCAGCGGTCATATGACTTCCGCACGTTGGGCCTGGGATATGCCAACATCGGCGGTCTGCTGATGAACATGGGGTTCGGCTATGACAGTGATGAGGGCCGCGCCATGGGTGCTGCGCTGACAGCGATCATGACCGGTGTGTCCTATGCAACGTCCGCCGAAATCGCATCTGAACTGGGTGCGTTCCCCGGCTACAAGAAAAACAAGAAGCATATGCTGCGCGTCATTTCCAACCACCGCAACGCGGCGCATGGAAATGCGGACGGCTATGACAATCTTGAGGTCAAGCCAGTGCCGCTGGACCAGGCCAACTGCCCTGACCAGCGTCTGATCGCCATTGCGACGGAAAGCTGGGATGAAGCACTCCGGCTTGGAAAAAAGCACGGATATCGCAACGCACAGGTGTCCGTCATTGCGCCCACCGGCACCATCGGTCTGGTGATGGATTGCGACACAACCGGAATCGAGCCTGATTTCGCATTGGTGAAGTTCAAGAAGCTGGCTGGTGGGGGGTACTTCAAGATCATCAACCAGTCCGTCCCCGCCGCGCTTGAAAAGCTGGGATACGGGTCCGCGCAAATCGAAGAAATCATCGCCTATGCGGTCGGTCATGGTTCACTGGGGCAGGCCCCGGCGATCAACCACACGTCCCTGATCGGGCATGGTTTCGGGCAGCGCGAGTTGGACAAAGTCGAAGGCGCGCTAAAGTCCGCATTCGACATCCGCTTTGTCTTCAATCAGTGGACGCTGGGCGAAGAGTTCTGCACCAAGACGCTTGGCATTCCAGCTGCCAAACTGAACGATCCTACATTCGATCTGCTCAAGCATCTCGGTTTCTCCAAGAAAGAAATCGAAGCTGCAAATGACCACGTCTGCGGGACGATGACACTCGAAGGCGCGCCGTTCCTGAAGAAGGAACATTACAACGTCTTCGATTGTGCAAACCCCTGCGGCAAGAAGGGAACGCGCTATCTGTCTGTGGATAGCCACATCACGATGATGGCCGCAGCGCAGTCGTTCATTTCTGGTGCGATCTCAAAGACGATCAACATGCCGAACGATGCAACGATCGAAGACTGCCAGAAAGCCTATGAACTGTCATGGTCCTTGGGGGTGAAGGCAAATGCGCTCTACCGTGATGGGTCCAAGCTGTCACAGCCGCTTGCCGCAGCACTGGTGGAAGACGACGACGAGGCGCTGGAAGTGCTCGAAAGCGGTTCCATGCAGGAAAAAGCAGCCGTCCTGGCCGAGAAGATTGTCGAGAAAGTGATCATCAAAGAGGTCATCAAGGAACAACAGCGCACACGCATGCCGGAGCGCCGTAAGGGCTACACCCAGAAAGCGGTTGTCGGCGGACACAAGGTCTATCTGCGTACGGGCGAATACGAGGACGGCCAGCTCGGTGAAATCTTCATCGATATGCACAAGGAAGGTGCGGGCTTCCGCGCGATGATGAACAACTTTGCCATCGCGGTATCGGTCGGGCTTCAGTACGGCGTGCCGCTGGAAGAATTCGTGGATGCCTTCACGTTCACCAAATTCGAACCAGCGGGAATGGTACAGGGCAACGACAGCATCAAGAACGCGACGTCGATCCTTGACTACATCTTCCGCGAACTGGCTGTATCGTATCTGGACCGCACCGATCTGGCCCACGTCAAGCCAGAGGGCGCATCCTTTGATGACATCGGTCGCGGCGAAGAAGAAGGCGTATCCAACGTCTCCGCACCGTCAGAAGCAGCGGCGTCCCGGTCGCTTGAAGTCCTCAAGCAGATCAGTTCGACAGGATATCTGCGCAAGCGCATGCCGCAGGATTTGGTGGTGTTGCAGGGCGGAATGGGCGCGACTGCATTGTCCGGCAATGCGGATGTGGCCCTCCAGACGATGGTGCCCGATATCACGGAAACATCGACAGTTGCGGTCGCCGCCGCGACAACGACCACATCTCTGACAGCGCGCGACAAGGCAAAAATGCAGGGCTACGAAGGCGAAGCCTGCGGCGAATGCGGCAACTACACGCTCGTGCGCAACGGCACTTGCATGAAGTGCAACACCTGCGGCGGGACAAGTGGGTGTAGCTGATGGTTGATAGAAAAGAGTTATATGCATCAATCGTTATAGAGGGCGGGGGTAGGAACAGAATTTCAGACAATAAAGTCATTAACCCTCATGGACCTGGCATTGAAATCCGAGATCAAGTTGACTCTATCATCGATGGCAATTCAGTTATCTTTTCATCCACAGAGGCACTTGAATACATTAGGACTCTCAATCCAGCGTTCAGTGAAATAACAGTCAGCCATATTGATGAAGCAAGGTCGAAAGCTGACGGTGCGAATGATAAGGAGCAGGCCTTCCGAGATACTTTCCTGGGGCGGGTTGCCTCTGGTGCAGCCGGTGGTGGCTTGGTTCAAGTCGTCATGGCAGCAATTGGACTGTAGCTAAACAAGTTTCCCGGCGGCGACTACGGTCGCCCCGGCGTGGATCGGGCCGCAGGCAAAAAACACCGAGCGGTAATAAACACGAGCCCGATAAACGAACCTCAAGGGCCCCTCATGGGGCCCTTTTTTTTGCGCGTTCATACCCCGATCCTGAGTCCGCCTATTTGTGCGGAAAACCAGAGGACCCGGATTTTGCGCGGGACGCGCTTAGAAAAAAACCTCTGGAATCCCTCACCTTGATGCGGGGATCGCCAGAGAATAGGTTTCAAGAAGCCAAAGTACGAATGCATTTTTAAAGGAGCCGGTTAATGCGCTGTCATGAAGTTGATTACGAGATTTTCGGAGATGACATGCAGATCGTCGAGGTGGAGCTTGATCCGGCAGAAAAGGTCATCGCCGAAGCGGGGGCGATGAACTACATGGAAGATGGAATCCAATTCGAAACCAAGATGGGTGATGGTGCGACGCCATCCAGCGGTTTCATGGGGGCAATGATGAACGTTGGCAAACGCGTGCTGACGGGTGAATCGATCTTTTTGACCCATTTCGAGAATCGCGGGCAAGGCAAACGGAGGGTCGCTTTCGCAGCACCCTATCCAGGGAAGATCCTGCCGATCGACATGGCAGAGATGGGCGGCGAACTGATCTGCCAGAAAGATGCATTTCTATGTGCGGCCTTTGGTACGACAACCGACATCGCATTCCAGAAACGGCTTGGCGTCGGTTTCTTTGGAGGCGAGGGTTTCATTCTGCAACGGCTTCGTGGTGATGGCATGGCCTTCGTGCATATCGGTGGTACCGTCATCCGTCGCGAATTGCGCGCTGGTGAAGGCTTGCGTGTCGATACGGGTTGTCTTGCCGCATTCACGGCGGGCGTCGACTACAACATCGAACGTGCGGGAAATCTCAAATCCATGGTGTTTGGCGGTGAGGGGTTGTTCCTAGCGACGCTGCGCGGGCCCGGCACAGTCTATCTGCAATCGCTGCCGTTTTCGCGGTTGGCGAACAGGGTGCTGCAGGCAGCCGGCGGCGGCAAGGGCGAGGGATCCGTCCTGGGCGGTCTGGGTGATATGTTCGGAGATCGCTGAGGTCGTCTTGCGCTGGCCTTTGACCTTAGGACGCCTCCGGCGGGAGTATTTTGGGCAAGATGATACTAGATGCGGGGAATATCGAAGCCTGCCGGTGCAAGCGTAAAGCCGTCGAATTGAAATCCGGGCGATACCGCGCATGAAACGAGCGTCCAGTCACCAGTTGTTCGTGCCGCCTGCCAGCACTGTGCTGGTACGATGATTTGCGGTTCCTCTCCCGCGTCCAGATCGGCACCAAGGACGTGGTCATGCGCAGGTCCGCAATCAGCTTCGGAAATCGAGAGAACCAGCGGTGCTCCACTATGGTAAAGCCAGATTTCTGTGGCGTCGACGCGATGCCACTGGCTGCTTTCACCGGCCTTCAGTAAAAAATAGATGCACGTGCCCGTTGGCCGACCTTCGTTGTCAGCAGCCCAAGTCTGGCGGTAATATCCACCTTCTGGATGCGGGGCCAACTTGAGGTGTGCTATGATCTCGTCAGCTGTCATTCGACGATCGACACGGCAGAAAGCGTATCCAAGAGGTAGATGTCCGACCGATCATTCTTTGCAACGTATTTTTCGGATTCTGCAAAGAGCGTCGTTTCGATGTCCGTGGCTCCTTCGATCAGAGCCAGAAAATCGTCAACGCCATAGGTCATGATCACATCTGTTTCAGCCTGCACGTTCTGCGCATACATAACGACGGCATGTTCGGTATTGATCATCAAGCGGAAGCTCAGGAAATGCGGCGCAAGAGCAGGGCGATCGCTGATACAGATTACACTTTGATCGTCCCGACTGTCTTCGACGCGATGTGGGTGCGTTTCATTGGCGCAAAAGGTCGTCAGCATCGTGTCCCACGCGCCCGCGGCCCAAAGCGCATCAACGTCCTCTGCCAGAAGACCCATCTGGTTCCCGAGCAAAGCACCGCTGTCTGGTGTTGAACGATCAATCGCAAGAATGCTCATCCCGATGCTGTTTTTGCACTTCGTGGGTCGAACAGGTGCGCCGCTTGCGATGTCCGTACAGTCCAGACTTGCGAAACTTAGCCCAAAGGCCGCTTCCATCCTGTCCATATCTGCGAGTTCGGAACCACGTCCCGCGTCCAGCCAGGACTCTTCTATGGTCGGTGTCATCAAATCGACAGCGTAGCGTGCGTCACCTTCGCCAAAACTGCGACCGACCGTCATGCCGACAGGAAGCGACAGGATAAGATCGCCGCCATGAAACGACACTTCGTCGGCTGCCGCGACCCCCGCCCAGACGGCGGAGGCACAAAAGACAGCGCGTGCGATCATTTCAGAATGGACCGCCCTGCGTATTGCGCCGTATCACCCAACATTTCTTCGATCCGGATCAGCTGGTTATATTTCGCCAATCGGTCAGAGCGGGACAGCGAACCGGTCTTGATCTGTCCGCAGTTCGTGGCAACCGCGAGATCGGCAATCGTGGCATCCTCTGTCTCGCCGGAACGGTGTGACATGACATTTGTAAATTGTGCACGGTGCGCCATGTCAACGGCTTTAAGTGTTTCCGTCAAGGTGCCGATCTGGTTGACTTTTACCAGCATCGAATTCGCTGATCCACGCGCAATTCCGTCTGCAAGCCGCGTCGGATTTGTAACGAACAGATCATCGCCGACCAGTTGGATCTTGTCACCAATCATGTCTGTCAGGATCGCCCATCCGTCCCAGTCGTCTTCGGACATGCCGTCTTCGATACTGATGATCGGATAGTCGGTTGCGAGTTTCGCAAGGTATTCGGCGTTTTCCTGGCTCGTCAGGGAAATGCCTTCACCAACCATCTCGTACTTGCCATCCTTGTAGTATTCAGTCGCGGCACAATCGAGCGCAAGGAACACATCCTCGCCCGGCTCGTATCCTGCCTTTTTAATCGAAGTCATGATGAAGTCGAGCGCGACACGCGTACTTTCCAGGTTCGGTGCAAATCCACCTTCGTCGCCGATACCTGTATTGTGACCTGCGGCGGACAGTTCTTTCTTCAGGGTGTGGAAAATCTCAGACCCCATGCGAACAGCCTCGCGGATATTCGCAGCCGAAACCGGCATGATCATGAATTCCTGAATATCAATGGGATTGTCGGCATGTTCGCCGCCATTGATGATATTCATCATCGGAACAGGCAGGGTACGGGCGGATGTACCGCCGATGTAACGGAACAGCGGTTGTGTTGTGTAGTCTGCAGCTGCCTTGGCAACGGCAAGTGACACGCCAAGGATCGCGTTTGCGCCAAGCCGGCTTTTGTTTGCTGTGCCATCGAGTTCGATCATCACCTCATCGATGGCGACCTGTTCGGTGACGTCGAAACCGACCAATGCTTCTGCGATTTCACCGTTCACTGCGGCAACGGCGTCAAGCACGCCTTTGCCCATATAGCGCGCTTTGTCGCCATCGCGTTTTTCGACAGCCTCGTGTGCACCGGTCGATGCGCCCGATGGAACGGCAGCACGGCCCATTGTGCCGTCTTCGAGGGTGACATCAACCTCGACAGTTGGGTTGCCCCGGCTGTCCAGAATTTCACGGGCGTGGATATCGATAATTGTGCTCATGGGAGAGGCTCCGAATAATATTTGGCCGGGTGGTTGCAGCCCCTATAGCGTGGCTTTGCGGCGGTGTGAAGCGCGGCGCACACGTGCCTCGCGCCAGAGAGAGAACAAGCCAGATCCAACGATGATAGCTGCACCAAGCAGCATTAATGCATCAGGGCGTTCGCCAAAGGCGATGATGCCGACGATCAGCGCAAAGACAAGCCGCGCGTAGCGAAAGGGGGAAACGATTGCGACATCGCCGATCCGTGTGGCAGCAACAATGGCGTAGTAGGCGGCGATCCCGATGAATACTGCTGCAAGCAGGCGCAATCCATTGGCACTATCAGGACGCACGTTCGTTTCGCCAGTGATGGCCAATAGCAGAAAACCGGTCGGCACAAGCGCAAGAAATGCATAGGTCGATATTTGCACAGATGTCACACGCGGTGGAATTCGGCGGGTCAGCACGTCGCGGGCACCAAGGCCAATCACCCCCATAACTGCGAAAAGGGCGTTCGCATCGAAACCATCCAACCCCGGCCGCAAAACCAGAAGCACGCCGCCAAAGCCAATTACAATCGCAAGCCAGCGCTTCCATCCGACCGCCTCTCCGAGGAAAAGCGCGGCACCTGCGGTTACGACAAGCGGTGTCGCTTGCAAGATCGCAGACGCAACCGAAATATCGATCAATGACAAGGCCGTAACAAAACCGACCGTGCCGAAAATCTCGCAAGCGGTGCGCCCCAGCACGGCCCCATCCAGCAGGTCCCGCGACCACATTGCGTGGCCACGCACGATGCCAGCGAAACCGAACAAAAGGCCGCCACCAAGCCCAAGCACCCAGAGAATCTGCCCGATGGGCAGGGCACCGGACATCTGTTTGATGAACATGTCCTCGATTGCGAAACCGAGCATGGCAATGACCATCAGGATGCTGCCACGTGTGTTGTCCATTGGGTTCGCCTAATCTGCCTGCTTCGCGCATAGCGCGCTTGGCTCGTGATGAAAACAGGTCATGAATCCCTGACTATGCGCAGCGATCTGATTGCGCGAATGTTTGTGTATTATCAAAGGGGATTTGTCAGATGAGATTTGTGATACTGGGTGTTGGCTGGTGTGTAGCCACAATGCTTGCGGGAATGGTTGCTGCGGATTCTGCTGCGCCATTGGTGGCAGATTTGATCGTGACGCTGGACTAGAACCAGCGGATCCACCGCAAGATCAACATGAGGATCACGCCCAAGGCAACCATTCCGGCGCAAAGCGCATAAAACCCCCATTCCCACGTTTGCCCCGGCATACCGCCGAGGTTGACACCGAACAGACCGGTCAGAAAACCAAGCGGTAAAAATATCGTTGCGGCAACGGATAGCAGATAACCGTTGCGGCCCAACCGCACCGTCTGAACCATGTCGAGGTGGTCGGACAGGGCGTTCAGCCGGTCCCGGACTTCCGTCAATTCATCAACTGCCCGTGCGGCGCGGCTGGCACTATCACGAAATCGCAATGTCATGAGTGGCGGCAGCAATGGTGATTGGACTGCCGTCAGACCGTCCAGTGCATCCCTCAAGGGGCCCAGATGACGGCGCAGCTTAATCACGGACCGGCGCAAGGGCGCGAGATCGGACACAGCATCCTTCCCGCGATCATAGACGCCTTCCTCCATTTTGTCGGCGACGTCTTCTAATTCGAACGCGGCATCTTCGACACGTGACAGGTTCAATTCGATCACGCGCGCCAGCATCCGCGTGCTGGACGGGGGGGCATCGTTTTCGTCGATCTGACGCTGCACATCATCCATCAGAAAATTTCGTTGGCGGCGTACCGTCAGGATCAGATCAGCCGTCATCCAGATCCGCAGCGATACCATATCAGCAGGCTCGTCGCCGGCGTTCAGATTGATGCCGCGCAGTGTCACAAGCAACCCATCATCGTGACAGGCCACGCGGGGGCGCGTCTTCTGCGCCAGCAATGTGCGTGTTGCAGCAATTGGTAGATTGGCCTCGGCCCAGTGGTCCAGATGGCTCGAGGCCAGATCAAAATGCAGCCAGCGATAGGCCGCTCTGGCGGCAGGTTTTGTGTGCACGTCCGGCGCTTTGCGGGCCGTTCCGTCGGCGAAAACATCAAAGGCGCAAAGCGGGGTCGGGTCGGTGTCAGGCAAGGAAAGAACCCTTCATCGTCAGCACAGCCTGACCGCTGATCTCAACTTGCACCGGATTCCCGAACGTACGTGCAAGGATGCGCGACGGGCGTCCCATATCGACACCTTGTGTAATCGTCAGATCCTGATCCGCACCCAATGTTTCGTGCAAAAGCGCAGCTAATGTAGCAGCAGCCGACCCCGTGGCCGGATCCTCGGGGATATTGCTCAGGGGCGCGAACATCCGTGCGTCGATGTGGGACCCATTGCGGACATAGGCCAGCACTGCACAGCTATTCGTGGTCGCATTTTGGGCAACTGCCTGGCGCATTGCCCCGACGTCCGGTGTGCATGCGGACAGGGCCGCGAGGTCGGAAACCTCTACTAGGGTAAACGGCGTTCCTAAGCTGGCTTCGATGGGCGGATGGGTGGCAAACGTGATGTGATCACCCTCAAGTCCAAGACAGGCCGCGATCAGGTCTGAATGGGGCTCGCTAAGGCGCTGAAGCGGGGCTGAGGTCGTGAAAGTGATCATCCCGTCTGCGCTCGTGCAAGGGATCGGGCCGACACCCAATTCAAGGATCATGTCCCCTTGATGGCCAAGGTCAAGAAGGGCTTGGGCCGTTCCGATGGTCGGGTGTCCGGCGAACTGTAGCTCACTTGTTGGCGTGAAGATCCTCACGCGTGCCGTGTGCTCCGGCTGTTCCGGTGGATAGACAAATGTCGTTTCGGAAAAATTGAATTCGGCGGCTATGGCCTGCAACTTGTCATCGGGCAGGCCGGATGCATCAGGAAACACGGCAAGCTGGTTGCCGCCAAACGGGCGGTCAGTAAAGACGTCGTAAACGACAAAGGCAGTCATGGCGAAGTGTTCACACTGTTATTGGTTCTGCCATGACCTTGCACGATGGCACAGCAAATGACGAGTGGTCAGAGCGAAATTCCGACATCAAAGGAACGGGATCTTGATCCACGTGCCGTCTGTCATTGTGATCTGCGCACCGGCCCCAAGTTTGAAGCGGGCAAGACCTGGAAGACGTTGCCGATCGATCTGGCCCAGTTCAATCTGCGAGACGCCGAGCCTTGCAAACCGTTTTGCCGCCTGCATCAGCATGACGTGATGCGCATTCGCCTTGCGGCCGGTGTCTGACGTCCAGCCGACATGGTAGGTCGCAGCACTACCGTGCCGCAGAAACATCATTGCAGCGATCGGCGTCCCACGCTGTTTTGCCAAGCTGATGGTGACATTCTGAGGGTCAACCTGCGCAATCGCGTGAACCAGATCTGGCGGCAAGGCGCGGTAACCCTTTTGCTTTTGTGCTGCGCGATCCACAGCAAAGACCCAACAATCCTTGTCTGGCGAGAAACGCCGATGCGTGATGTCCATATCGCTACGGACGCCCTTGCGATATGCGTTACGCCATTTGCCGCTACATTGCGCCAGTTGCTCGTCAAGATCACCATGAGTTCCTAGAATTGCAATCTCGGCAGATGCCATCATTTGACGGAATCCAGCGCTTCGCAACACCTGCCGACCGGTGTTCTGTGCATTCATGATGTGCAGTCGGATATCACGCAAAGCGGCGATCCGTTCTTTTTCGGTGCTGTCACTCGCCCAGACAGGCCCGCGTGACGCAAAACCGAAAGGGCCGAACGGACCAAATTTGCGCCTGATGATCAACACCTCTCCTGCTGCGCCCATTGGCTCAACCGCAGCGTCCGTTCCTAGGTGGCGCAGGGCAGTCGCAAAAACATGTGATTGCCACAAGGGTACAGCGCGATTATCGCAAATTACGGAAGGACGCATTAGCATGATGGCAGGCTATTTGCCGGCTTGCTAATTCAAGGTTAATAAGTCGGCTTAATCCAGGCGCACCAATGCATGTCGTTTCTTGCCCGCACTCAGCTTGATCGGCTCTGCCAGCATTGCGGCATCGACCATCATACCTGCGTCAGAAAGCGCCTCGTCATTCAGCTTGGCACCGTTTTCCGCAATCAGACGCTTGGCTTCCTTGCCACTGTTGGCAAGGCCGGATTTAACGATCAATTGCACGATAGACATGCCATCACCAAGGTCGGCTGGCGAAAGGCTCAAAGTTGGCAAGTCGTCACCTATGCCACCTTTCTCGAAAACCTCGCGGGCCGTGGTCTCCGCCGCTTTCGCCGCTTCAACTCCGTGCAGCAACCCTGTGACTTCATTTGCCAAAATGATCTTCGCTTCGTTGATTTCAGACCCCTCCAGCGCGCCAAGACGATCGCATTCTTCAACCGGCAGCTCGGTGTAGAGCTTGAGGAACCGGCCGGTATCGGCGTCGGTTGTGTTACGCCAGAATTGCCAGAATTCATACGCGCTGCACATGTCCGCATTCAGCCAGACGGCACCTGATTGTGACTTGCCCATCTTCTTGCCATCTGACGTGGTCAAAAGCGGCGAAGTCAGCCCGTAGATTTCCTGATCCAGCACGCGGCGGGTCAGATCGATACCGTTGACAATATTGCCCCACTGGTCCGTTCCCCCCATCTGCAACAGGCAGCCATATCGCCGATTTAACTCGAGAAAGTCATAGGCCTGGAGAATCATGTAGTTGAATTCAAGAAACGACAGCGATTGCTCGCGATCCAGTCGCGACTTCACGCTTTCGAACGACAACATCCGGTTGATCGAAAAATGCCGCCCGATATCGCGCAGAAAGTCGAGGTAGTTGAGCCCGTCGAGCCATTCCGCGTTGTTGACCATCGTCGCATCTGTCGCGCCATCGCCATAGGTCAGGTAGGACGCAAAGACCTTTTTGATCCCTGCGATGTTGGCGTCAATCTGGGCCGCGTCAAGAAGCGGACGTTCATCCGCCCGAAAGGACGGATCGCCGACTTTTGTCGTCCCGCCACCCATCAGTGTGATCGGCTTGTGTCCGGTCTTTTGTAACCAGCGCAACATCATGATCTGGATCAGTGAACCCACATGGAGCGACGTCGCTGTCGCATCAAAGCCGATGTAGGCCGGAACAACGCCACGGGACAGCGCATCATCAAGCCCCTGATAGTCTGTGCAATCGGCCAGAAAGCCGCGTTGCATCATCACATCGATAAATTCGGACTTCGGGTGATAGGTCATGTCTTGTTCCTCGGCACGTGTCGATGCACTCTATACGCACCCCGCTTGAGAAGGGAAAGAGTATGAAAATAACAGGGCCGGTGCGGGCATTGGGGACGATGTCGGGCACATCACTTGACGGTGTGGATGCGGCAATCATCGTCACCAATGGAGTCACGATCGAAAGCTTTGGTGCATCCGATTATCGCCCCTACAGTGATACAGAACGCGACGTGATCCGGGCCGGTTTCGGACAATGGGGCGATCTACCGGAGGCAGCTGAAATCGTCGAAACAGCGCACGCGCAACTGCTGAATCGCATGGAACCATCCGATCTGATCGGGTTTCACGGTCAGACGGTCGCACATGATCCGGGCGGTCGCGGCACGCACCAGATCGGCGACGGGCAAGTTCTGGCAGAGATTTTGCAGACGCCTGTGATCTGGGACTTTCGAAGCGCAGACGTGCAGCTGGGCGGGCAGGGTGCGCCGCTTGCACCGTTCTATCACTTTGCACTGGCCAAATGGATGAAAGCGGATGCACCGGTTGCGTTTCTGAACCTTGGTGGTGTCGCCAATATCACATGGATCGATCCACGCTGCGCGCGCCCTGAACAGGACGGTGCCCTGTTGGCGTTTGACACAGGGCCCGCGAATGCACCGCTCAACGATCTAATGCAGAACCGTCTGGGGCAGGACTGTGACAGGGAAGGCGCGCTTGCGGCGCGCGGCAGTGCGGATGAATCGATCCTCAGGGATTTCCTTGCTGATCCGTTCTTCTATCGCATGCCACCGAAGTCGTTGGATCGAGACTATTTTGCGCATCTGTCGCGCGCTGTATCGGATTTGTCTGATGCTGACGCCGCAGCGACGCTCACGGCCGCCGTTGCGATGAGCGTGAGTGACGCCATGCAGCATTGTCCAATTCCGCCAGCTACCGTTTGGGTTGCAGGCGGCGGGCGCAAGAATCCCACCATGATGCAGATGCTGTCCGCAACGCTTGATATGCCCGTGCGTCCTGTTGAGGATGCAAATCTTGACGGGGATATGTTGGAAGCGCAGGCCTTCGGTTATTTGGCAGTTCGTGTGGCGCGCGGTCTGCCGACGTCATGCCCGGGCACTACAGGTGTCCGGGCGGCCGTATCGGGTGGGACAAAGTCCGTACCTGGCAAGCTGGCACAAGTTGTCGGCGGATAATGCCCAAACGGATCACATCGTCAGGTGGCAAGGTGGATATTGAACCGCTTCCGCAAGACCGCATCGGTTTCCGGATCGAAGCGGGCGGCTGATACCTGTGACAAGATCTGTTCCTTCTTCGATATCGCTTGTGCGATCAGGTCAGGCTTGCCTTTTTCTTCCCATTCCTTTGGCGAAGACCGATCGGCGGTTTCGGGATAGACATACTCTGTCTGCATCAGCGCCAGCGTTTGGTCCGAGCCAAGATAGTGACCCGGCCCGCCCATGCAGACAGACTTCATCGTCTCAAGACCCAACGTTTCCTCGTTGACCTCGATGCCGCGCACGCATCGCATCGCTTGACCCAAAAGGTCATCGCCAAGGATCAGGCTTTCCAAGCAGAACCCCAAAAGCGAGGCATGCATCCCCGCCGCTTCGTAAACCATATTCAAACCCGAAAGGCCCGCCATCACGTTCGAACACATCTGTTCCCATCCGGCTTGCATATCAGGCAGCTTGGCATCCGCAATTCCAGCGGCGGCACCGCCTGGTAGCCCGTAAAACTTGTGCATTTGCGCGCATCCTGCCGTCAGCAGCGCCTGTTCGCCTGATCCGCCTGACATGGCCCCAGTACGCAAGTCGGATACAAATGGCCACGTGCCGAAAATCGCCGTGTGACCGGGGGCGATACTGTTGACATAAACCACACCGGCCAGACATTCCGCCACGGCCTGGACGATTGCTCCGGCGATTGGGGCAGGGGCCGTTGCCCCGGCTTGACCGGCTGACAAAAGCAAGACTGGCATGCCTCCGGCGATGCAGGCCTCCATTACAAGGCAGGACTCTGTGGCAAACTTCATTGGCGGAACAACAAAGCAGTTGGAATTGCTCAGAAATGGGCGGGCACGCCAAGCAGCCTCTCCTCCGGCGATGACATGCAGCATCTCCAGACAATCGGGCACGAAATCCGGCTCTGTGAACGACGTGCCGACATGTTTCTTTGTCCCCGCACAGCAAGCATAGATCGTGTTGTAATCCATCTCACGATTTTCAGGGATATCGCGACAGACCATAGGGCGTTGCAGAAAGTGGATATTGTCGAGCTGATCGACGATGCGAGCAGCATCATGCAGGTCTTGCACCCCACATTCGCGGTAGTTGCGCCCTTGCACATCGACCAAGTGCACAGCCGCGCCAGCGGTGCCATAGTGCACGCGGTTGCCGGACAATTGCAGATCGTGTTTCGGGTCGCGCCCGAAAAGCGTGATGTCCTTGGCCGCAATGGCCAGCATGTCCTCGACGAGCGCGCGCGGAAAGCGGATGCGGTTGTCATCGCCAAGAACCGCCCCGGCTTTCGTCATGTAAGCGATGCCGGATGACGGGGCATCTGCAAGGCCAATCGTTTCAAGGGCGGTCAGCGCTGCTTCATGGATAGCGGCGACATTGGCGTCGGTCAGGGGCTTGTACCGCCCGCCTGACATGCCAGCCCGGATTGGGCGCATGTCCTCTGCCAGTGGGGCAGCCCGCGCTGCAGTGCGCGCGGCGCGACCGCCAGAGCGAACGGGGCGGCCTGCGCGTGGAGTCGGTGGTGTCTGGTCATTCATGGTCAGTCTCGGGGAATAGGAAGCGTGAAGGGTTCAGCACGCCAGTTGTGGTCGTCCCCGTGCAGCACGGCCCCTGCGCGCACCGATGGTGCGGTCGACACACGTGATCTTGATCAGGTCGATTTCCATCGCACCCCCGTCATTTGTTTTAGTGAACGGTAGCAGCATCCTTGCGTCTTGCCTGTTTGCGACGCGGAGTCGGTTTTGGCTGTTTTGTTTTCAAGGGCTGTCATGCGCGATGCGCGGGCAGGTGCCAGACGTAGATCACGCTGCGCGTAACATCGCTGATTGTGGTCGGTTTGGGCGTTGTTCCGCCGGTCAAGCCATTGCACCATAACATATTTTTGCCCGAGGCGTTCACGCCTGCGTGAAGCGGTTGAAGCCCAAGGGGGCAAGCCCATATGTCAGATCCGATGCAACCATCAACCTTGGAGTACACGATGAATATGCACGCAAAAACCCTGACTGCGACTGCCGCCGCGCTGGCGATGGTCGGTTTCGCTGGCGCAGCGAATGCGGGCGGCCTGGCCGAACCAGTGGTTCAACCCGCCCCCGCACCGCTGCCTGCACCTGTTCCGGCACCGGTGTCCTATGGCGGCGACTGGGGCGGCTTTTACGCCGGTGGCCAATTGGGCTGGGGACAACTTGATTCCGACGCCTTTGGAGACGCTGACCCTGACGGTGCGCTTTACGGTGTTCACGCCGGTTATAACTACGATTTCGGCAGCTTCGTTCTTGGTGCCGAACTTGATTACGATGCCACCGACATCAGCGATGATGCGACAGGCATTGATCTGGACAGCGTGGCCCGCTTCAAGGTGAAGGCCGGTTATGACGCAGGACGCTTCCTGCCATATGTCACCGCCGGTATCGCCCAAGCGACGACAAGCGGTGCACTGGATGCGGACGACGACGGGCAGTTTGCCGGTGTCGGCGTTGATTACCAGTTCAACGACAGCATCCGCGTCGGTGCAGAGGCGCTGCAGCACCAGTTTGATGATTTCGATGGATCCGGTGCTGACATTGATGCAACCACGATCGCCGCACGCGTGTCCTACACATTCTAACTACAAAACGCGCGGGAGGCCTGTATGCGCGTCCCGCGCGTTACCAATTTTCTAACTCAGAAACTGGTCGATCTCGTCGCCTGATACTCCATTGCTCAAGGGCGTGAAATCACCGCCAAGCATCGCCTGACCTGCGTCCTTGATGGCTTTGTGCGTCACGCGTGCAAGGGATGACCCAATCGACAGCCTTGCAACGCCTGCCGCGGCAAACGCCGCACGATCCTGCTGGCAATACTTCCCCGCAACAAGCGCATTGACCGGTTTGTCAGTCGCTTCAACGATCCGCTTCAATGCCGTCATATCGGGCGGTAGCGGCGCATAAAGGCAGTCTGCGCCTGCGTCGGAAAATGCCTGCAAACGCCTGATCGCCTCATCCGTATCATAGTGGCCCGTCATGATTCCGTCTGTCCTCGCGGTCAAGACAAAGTCTGCGGATAATGCGCGGGCGGCTGCAGCGGCAGCTTTGATCCGTTCCACTGCCAGATCAAACTCGTAAAAACCGCAATCCGGAAAGGTCGTGTCTTCGATGCAGATACCGGCAAGCTTGATTTCGGCAGCAAGCCGCACGGTTTCGGCGCAAGTTTCGGGGTCGTCACCAAAACCGTTCTCGAAATCACCCTGTACGGGAAGCGGCGTCGCGCTGACAATCTGTTCTGCGTGAGCAAGCGCTGCATCCCGATCAAGCGTGCCGCCATCCGGCAAGCCCAGCGTATAGGCATGTGCCGCAGAAGAGGTGGCAAGCGCCTGCGCACCCAGCTTATGCATCATCTTGGCAGTTCCCATGTCCCAGACGTTGATCATCAGGAGGGGATCGCCGGGGCGGTGAAGGTCGCGGAAGGATGTCATGGCTTTGCTTTCAGTTCGGTTTCAAGAAGTTTCTGTTTACGCCACAGCCCGCCGCCATAACCCGTTAGCGATCCATCTGCGCAGATCACGCGGTGGCACGGGATCAGGATCGCAATCTGGTTGGCACCGTTTGCACGGGCGACTGCGCGGGTTGCATTTGGCTGGCCGATATCATGTGCCAACTGACTATAACTGCGCGTTTCGCCAGCAGGAATGTTTATCAAAGCTCTCCAAACCGACTTGGTAAAGGCAGAGCCATGCAGTGCAAGTGGTATCGTTGGCAGTGCTTTGCCTGCGAAATAATCGGAAAGCGCCGCCTTCGTGGCTTCGGTTGGGCCCGGGGATCCGAAGCCAATTGTGCCTTTCGTCATCGACAACAGGCGCTTCATCTCGGTTGGCAACGCCTTGCGATCGAAGAATTCAAGCAAGTGCAGATGTGTCCGGTCGCTGACGGCGATCATCGCACCAATCGGTGTGTTGATGAAATCGGCTTGCAACAGGGCATCCTTGCGAAAAGTGGCCGGTGCCATCCCAAACCGTTTGGCAAAAGATGCGCGAAAGGCGGAACCGGACTCGAACCCGGCCAGAAGTTGCGCATCAATGACGCTGCCATTGTCCGCAAGTGCGTTGAATCCCAGCGCAAGGCGCTGTTGGCGGGCCATCTCAAGAAATGTCATGCCAAATGCGCGTTTGAAACCTTTACGGGCTGTTGATGGGTCCACATCCAGTGCGGCGATATCTGCTTCTGTCCAGCGATGCGCTGGACGGGCGTTCAGCGCATCAAGAAGCTTTTGCACGGTCGGGTCTGTGCTGGACAACGGATGACAGCGCTTGCAGGGACGAAACCCCGCGTCAAGTGCTGCGGCTTGGCTGTCAAAGAACGTGCAGTTTTCGCGTTTCGGTTTGCGTGCTGGGCAGGTCAGACGACAAAATACGCCGGTCGTACTGACACCGACAAATGCGCGTCCATCATAGTGATGATCGCGCGAAAGAAGTGCGTCGTATAAGGTTTGATCGGGCGGCAACTCAAAAAGCATGGTCAGAGTTTAGCCCGCATTGCGTGGTCCTGCCGCCTCAAATCGGGCATCGATTCCAAAAAAAATACGCGCAGAATGCGAAAAGCCGTCACGCAAGTGAATGCGCAAATCCGATCAGCGTGTCCAGCGCGCGTACAAAAGCCGCATCGTCGATGGTAAGCGCAACGCGGATATGGCCTGCCGCTGCTTGGCCAAAACTTTCGCCCGGCATAACCGCAATCTGGTGTGTATCAAGCAAGGCGTTGGCGAATTCCTCTCCCGAAAGACCAGTCGCCCTGATATCAAGCATGATATACATCGCGCCATCCGGCGGGACTGATTTCACGACATTCTGGTTGGCCAGCGCCTCGAGCGTCATGGCGCGCCGCCGCCGGAACGGTTCAGCGATCCTCTCTTCAAGTTCCGGACCCGCGTCCAATGCAAAAAGGGTGGCGTCCTGAATGAATCCCGGCACGCCATAGGTGGTGTGGGTGGCAAGTGTAATCAGATGGTTGATCACGTCTGCTGGGCCGCAGACCCACCCGCAACGACTGCCTGTCATCGCGTGGCTCTTTGACATGGAGCCGACGACTAACGTGCGTTCAGACATACTTGGCAGACTGCGCGGCGAAATGTGACGACCACGCCAGACCTGCGTGTCATAGACCTCGTCAGAAATCAGCCAAAGGTCATGGGCGACGCTTACTTGCGCGATATCCTGCATGGTCTCCGGCGTATATACCGCCCCGGTTGGATTGTTCGGCGAATTGATCAGCAACGACGTTGCAGCGGCGGCATATGGCGCGATATCGGTCGCCCGTGGCTGAAACCCGTTGATGGGATCGGTGTGAACGGCTTGTGGTCGTGCGCCGACGGCGCGAAGCGTGCCGGGATATGTGGCATAATACGGGTCAATGAACAGCGCAGTGTCGCCTTCATCGCAGACCGCATGGTGCGCGGCAAAGAGCGCTGCCTGACCACCAGGTGTAATCAGAATGTTGTCGCGCGTTGTTGGCACACCGGATTGCGCCGAAATCCTTTCCGCAACCTTGTCACGCAAGGCACCGATACCGGGTACCATGGCATAACCTGTGTGTCCGCCACGCGCACTTTGCGCCATGGCGTCAAGGATCGCCGGGTCTGTGCGAATGTCATGTTCGCCAATGGTCAGTTCGGTGACCTTGATCCCGTCAGCGATCATCTGGCGCGCCTTGTAAAAGACGTCCCATCCGTCGGAACCGCCGCCTGTAAGGCCGGTAATACGTGTCGATAGTTTCATGACCGCAGGGAGCATGCGCATGCCAGGAACGTCAACCCATCAGATTACGCGGACCTGGTCCATCTTGTCCCTTGATGTCGTCAGGATTGTAAAGCTTGCAGACCTGCAAAGACAAACACCCGCAACCGATACATCCATCCAGCGTATCACGCAGTTTCTCCAGTGCTGCGATCCGTGCGTCAATGTCGCTGCGGAACGTCTTTGAAATGCGGGTCCAGTCCGCCTTGGTGGGGGCCTTGTGAATGGGGAGTTTTTCAAGATGACCTGCAATTTCAGACAGTGGAAAGCCTAATTTTTGCGCCGCCATCACAAACGAAAGCCGCCGGATGTCGTGCCGACCATACCGCCGGTGCCCGCCTGCGTTGCGCAAGGGATGGACGATCCCGTGCTCTTCGTAAAACCGGATCGCAGACACCGCGAGTCCGGTGCGTGCCGCGATATCTCCGATGGTCAGACCCGACATGAAAAACCTCTTGATCTCAAGTTAACTTGAGGAATGAAAAAGGATTCGCAACAAAGAATCCAGAGGAGAAACACCATGTCACCCCGCTATTGCGCATCACCGTCAGTCATGAACACCTTGCGCCGTGATGGCATCGGCTGTGGGCACGATCTTGAATGCGGCTGCTTCTTCGCACCGCGCACAATTCGCCCGTTAATCTTCAAGCGTTTGAAAAGGAACACGAAATGAGTGAGCTGGAACACGTCAACGTCACCGTCCCCGATCCCAAAGCGACGGCTGGGATGCTGATCGACCTCTTCGGCTGGCACATCCGGTGGGAGGGGCCATCAATGGAAGGGCAGGGCTACACCGTCCATGTTGGAAGCGAGAAGAGTTATGTCGCGCTATATACCGGACCAGGTCCGCAAACAGTTCCCAAGAAAGATGCAAGCTATGTCACCCGCGGCGGGCTGAACCATCTGGGCGTTGTCGTGGATGATCTGGACGCGGTCGAAACAAAAGTGAAGTCCCTCGGTTTCGAACCAACATCACATGCTGATTATGAACCGGGTCGGCGATTCTATTTCACCGACGCGGACGGCGTCGAAATCGAAGTGATCAGCTACGACAAGGTGTAAGGTCCGAACCTGGCAGATAATAATACCTACGACGCCAGATTATCGCGAACCTTCTTTGGCAGGCTCTTCGCTATGATCTCGTATGAAACGCGAATCCGGTGTTTGAGTTCGTCGTCGGCCGCGTCAAAGCTCACCAATACCCAGCTTTTGTGGAAGTAGGGCGCTTTGGTCGCGGCCCCCGCGTCAATCAACATTCTGGCGGTATCAATGCTGTCGGTCTTGACGCAAACACCGTCGATCCGATCACCGAAACAGGCAAACATCTTGCCGCCGGCTTTCCAGCTATCAAGTTCGGTTGTCGGGTCTGATGCGGTCGCACCGGGATAGGCGGCACAAATTGAATCAACGGTTTTGCGGGTCATTGTCGCTGTCCTTTGCTGGGCCAAACCTCAAGAACGCCTGCCAGCAAAACCAGACCACCGCCTACGATTTCAAGCGGGGTGATGCGTTCCCCGGCGATGATCGCAGCCGAAGCAATGCCGACAAGCACTTCGCTCATCAATAGCATTCCGACACGCGCCGGGTCGAGCCGCGCGGTTGCCCACATCAAAAGTGGAATAGAAAACGCCCACCAGATTGCGCCGGTGATGGCCGACAGGGTGATGACCTGGGTCAGCGCGTTCAGTTCCATATGTGCTTCCGGTAAAATGGCTCCGCATGCGAGCGCGGCAACGCATCCGCCAAGCGCAAAAACGAAAGCGGCATCGACAGGCGCGACTTCGGGGCGGGCTCTGATTCCTGTCGACCCAAGCGCCCAAAACAAGCCTGACGCCAAGCCCAGCCATTCACCGGTGTTGCGCGGAATGGGCCAGTCGCCTTTCGCGCCTAGTATGACAAGTAACCCAAGCAGGCCGATGCCCATGGCGATGATCCGAAGGCGGGGCGTATCCCAGCCAAGCAGAAACCGTGTCAGCAGGGTGCTCCACACTGGCGTCAAATAAAATAGCAGCGTGACTAGCGCGACGCGCCCGTAGATGAATCCGACGGAATAAAGCGTAAATGCCGCCCCGCCGGTCGCAATGGCCAAAAGGGCGAGCAGATCGGTTTTGCGCCATCGTCCGTCCCGAAACGCAAACCGCATCAACACCACGACCGCACAACCAGTCGCAGCGGCTGTGCCCCAGGCCCCTTCCAAACCGGCCGCCGCAATTCCACGGACGGGCCACCAGTAAAATCCCCAAAGCACACCGATCGTCAGCACGATCAAGGTCGCGGTTGCGTCAGTGCCGTATCGCGTCATTGGGTGGTGCGGTATGTCACGGTGTCCGGCCAAAGTCCTTGATTGCCATGTATTCAGGTTGTCGGTTCTGTGCTATGCCGTCAATCAGAGAGGATGTTTAATGCAGACCTTTGTTGCGCTCTTGCGAGGGATCAATGTTGGTGGTCGCAATATGCTGGCCATGGAAGACTTGCGTGCGATTTGCGAAAAACTGGGCTGGCAGGATGTGCAAACTTACGTGAACAGCGGAAATGTCGTGTTCCGTGCCGAAGGCGGTGCCGAAGCGCTTGCCGCCAAACTGCACGCAGCTTTGCCCATCGATGTCGCTGTTCTGGTTCTGCGGGCCTCGGAATTAAAAGCCCGGCTCTCGCATTGCCCGATCAAGCCTGAATCCGGGAACCTGCTTCATGCCTATTTCTGTCTCGATGCCCCGGATGTCGATCAGGACGTGATCGCCCACTACAAACGTGATGAAAAGGTCGTCATCAAAGGCCATACCGTCTGGCTCTATACGCCGGGCGGCTTCAGCAATTCACTCTTGGCCGAAAAGTTCGACAAGGCCATTACCGGCACGACCTACACTGCCCGGAATCTGAACACGATCCGCAACCTTGTAGACATGTGTCCGGTTGAAGGTTAAAACGGTCGCATGAAAAAGACCTGCATCACCATTTGCTGCATTATTCCCTGCTGACATCCGTCGCGGGCCGCTTTTTCACGTTTCATCCCTGAACTGATCACGCTAAGCCCGCAGGCAAACCCTGTGCGTGAGAGCTATGACCACAATTCGATTTCAGAATACCAAGACCCGCCGCAAAGAAGACTTTGTGCCTTTGGACCCAACCAATGTGCGCATGTATCTCTGCGGGCCGACGGTCTATGACCGCGCGCACCTCGGAAATGCACGGAACGTCTTGCTGTTCGATGTCTTGTTCAGGCTTCTGAAAGAAGTCTATGGCGATGAACATGTGACCTACGTGCGCAACTTCACGGACGTGGACGACAAGATCAACGCTCGTGCAGCCGAAAGCGGGCGTGACATCGGGGACATTACGGCCGAAACGATTGGCTGGTATCATGCCGATATGGATGCGCTCGGGGCGCAGCGCCCGACCAATGAGCCGCGCGCAACCGCCTATATCGCACAGATGATTGCCCTGATCGAAGATCTGATCGCTGGCGGTCATGCCTATGAGGCCGAAGGTCACGTGCTTTTCGCTGTCGAAAGCTATGAAAACTACGGCGCGCTTTCTGGCCGTTCGATTGACGACATGATCGCCGGTGCCCGTGTCGAAGTAGCACCCTACAAACGCAATCCGATGGACTTCGTAATGTGGAAACCGTCAGGGGATGGCGTGCCGGGATGGGATAGCCCATGGGGTTATGGCCGTCCGGGTTGGCATATCGAATGCTCTGCCATGGCGTTCGACCTGCTTGGACCTTCCTTTGACATTCACGGCGGCGGGAACGATTTGATGTTCCCCCACCACGAAAACGAAATCGCGCAATCGGTCTGTGCCGGTCACGATTTCGCGCAGGTCTGGTTGCACAACGAAATGCTGCAGGTCGAGGGCAAGAAGATGTCCAAGTCGCTCGGCAATTTCTTTACCGTCCGCGACCTGCTCGATCAGGGTGTGCCGGGTGAGGTCATCCGCTTCGTTTTCTTGTCGACCCACTATGGCAAGCCGATGGATTGGACTGCGAAAAAGCGCGACGAAGCAGAAGCGACGTTGCGCAAGTGGTACGGCATTCTGCATGGCCATGGTTTCGGTCCGGACTTGATCCGCGCCTTGAAGGCTGACGGCAAGTGGCAACCGGACGGCGAGTTTATCGGCGTGTTGGCCAATGATCTGAATACGCCGGGTGCAATTGCGCGGTTGCATGTTTTGGCCAAAGGCAAGACGCCGGTCGATCTGGCGGGTTTTGCCCATGGTCTGGAAATGATGGGACTGGTCAACGATTGGGCCGCGATACCGATGTTCAACGGCGGTGAAGGCGGCGAAACTGTCGTTCCCCAAATCGCGGCAAAGGTCGATGCATTGCTTGCGGCGCGCGCAACTGCGCGGGCGGCAAAGGACTGGGGAGAGGCCGACCGTATTCGCGACATCCTGAATGCAGCAGGCGTTCAGGTAACCGATGTTGGCGGGCAGGCAGCGTGGTCACCGGGTCCGGATTTCGATGCGGCCCAGCTGGAGGAAGAGTAAGCGCGATGAAAGAAAGGCTTTCTCTTTTCGACACAACCCTGCGCGATGGCCAACAAACACAGGGGGTTCAGTTCTCGACAGCTGAAAAACACCAGATCGCGATGGTGCTTGATGAGTTGGGTGTTGATTATATCGAAGGTGGTTGGCCCGGTGCCAATCCCACGGATAGCGAATTCTTTGCCGATGCGCCGAACACCCGCGCAACGATGACGGCATTCGGGATGACCAAACGGTCTGGCAGATCGGCCGAAAATGACGATGTTCTGGCCGGTGTCATGAACGCAGGCACACCGGCTGTCTGCCTTGTTGGAAAGGCCCATCCGTTTCATGTGACAACGGCGCTAGGTATCTCGCTGGAGGAAAATCTCGACAATCTCGAAGCCTCTTTTGCCCATATCGTCAAAAATGGGCGCGAGGCCCTATTCGATGCTGAACACTTTTTTGACGGCTACAAATCTGACCCGGATTACGCTGTGAAATGCGTGCACCGCGCGTACACAGCCGGTGCACGGTGGATTGTGCTATGCGACACCAACGGCGGCACGTTGCCACAAGAAATTGGGGAGATCGTAAAGGCTGTCATCGCGTCCGGTATCCCGGGCGATCATGTCGCGATCCACACGCACAACGATACCGAAAATGCTGTTGCGGGTTCCTTGGCGGCGGTCCTCGCCGGAGCGCGGCAGATCCAAGGCACGCTGAATGGTCTTGGAGAGCGCTGCGGCAATGCGAACCTGACATCGATCATCCCGACACTCTTGTTGAAAGAACCGTTTGCCAGCCAATTCGAGACGGGCGTGACCAAGGACGCATTGAAGGGCATGCGCCGTGCGTCGCGTTTGCTGGATGACATTCTGAACCGGGTGCCAGCGAAACAGGCCCCTTACATCGGATCATCCGCATTCGCCCACAAGGCAGGTTTGCACGCCTCGGCAATCCTTAAGGACCCGACCACCTACGAGCACATTGATCCCAAGGCGGTCGGCAACAGCCGCATTGTTCCAATGTCCAATCAGGCCGGACAATCAAATTTGCGCGAACGGCTCGCGCAGGCGGGACTTTCGGTCGAAAAGGGCGATCCAGCGCTTGCGCGCATTCTGGAGCGGATCAAGGAGCGCGAAGCACAGGGGTATTCCTACGATACCGCCCAAGCGTCGTTCGAGCTGCTGGCACGTGAAGAACTGGATGAATTGCCGGCCTTCTTTGAGGTGAAACGCTATCGCGTCACGGTCGAGCGGCGCAAGAACAAGTATAACAAGATGGTATCGGTGACCGAGGCCGTTGTTGCCGTGAAAGTCGGCGGCGAACGGATGTTGACCGTATCCGATAGCGTCGGACCGGATGGATCGGATCAAGGGCCGGTCAACGCACTTGCCCGTGCCTTGGTCAAGGATCTGGGGCCTTACCAAGACATCATCGACGACATGCAGCTTGTCGACTTTAAGGTGCGGATTACAAACGGCGGTACAGAAGCTGTAACCCGCGTCATCATTGACAGCGAAGACAAGGACGGCAACGGCTGGTCCACGGTGGGTGTGTCTGCAAACATTCTGGATGCTTCGTTCGAGGCACTTGTGGACGCGATCAACTGGAAATTGATCCGGGACGGGGCGAAGGTATGAAGGGGGCGGTGTTTCTTGCCGTCCTGTCGCTGGGTGCCTGTCAGCAAACCGCCGAGATTCCATTGCGCCCAGAAACTGGGGGATCGCTGACATTTGGCTGGAGCGGTGCGTTTGGCGGAGGAGGTCTGCTGACGACGATCTATGAAAATGACCAGATGTATCGGCGCTATCCGGGGTCAGTTTCTCGGGATGGACGAACTGAATGGACACAACTTCCGGCCGGAAGCTTCAATCAGATTGCAAGTCTGGCGGAGGCCCAGCTTGCGGTTTTGGCCACTCTTGATACTTCGGGTGAGTGCATGGACGCAGGCATTGAACAGCTTATCCTGATTGCTGCCGATGGAACCAAAAACTCCTATGCAAATAGCTGCCCCGAAGATGCTGCACAAACGGCGTTTGGACTTCTGGACACAGGGATTCAAGAGATTGAGGGTGCCGATCGGTGAGCCTGAACGCCTGCGCGACCATCGTCGAGAAGGGCGATCCTGAACGGTTTCGCGCGGCCATGGCCGCCCCTGTTTCTGCACGGCGCCTTTTATTTCCCCTTTATGCCTTCAACATCGAAGTCACCCGCGCCCCTTGGCTGACGCAAGAGGCGATGATCGCCGAAATGCGCCTGCAATGGTGGCGCGATGCGCTTGAAGAAATCGGCGGTCAAGGCCAGCCACGCAAGCATGAAGTCGTTGATGCACTGGCCGAGGTTCTCGACCCGGAAGGGGCCGCGTGCCTTGATGCGCTGATCGCTGCGCGGCGTTGGGATGTTTATTCTGATGCGTTTGAGGATGAGGATCATCTGACACAGTATCTGGATGCCACGTCGGGTAACCTGATGTGGACAGCCGCCCGACTTCTGGGAAATGCGGACGAGGGTGTCGTACGGAATTTTGCATTTGCGAGCGGTACTGCGAACCTTTTGCGCGCGGTGCCGGATCTGGAAGATCGCGGTCGCAAGCCGCTGTTGGATGGCACGCCAGACGGTGTGCGCAGCTTTGCCAAGCAAGCTTTGACCCGATGGCGCAGTGCGACGGCAGAGCGCGCAAAGGTTTCATTCGTGTCCGGTGCTGCATTGCTTGCTGGTTATCGCGCCAAGCCCGTGCTGCAGCTTGCAGCCCGCGATCCAAAGAGCGTGGCTGACGGGTCGCTTGATGCCGGCAATCCTTTGGGCGATGCCTTGCGCTTTGCAAACGTGTCGCTGCGCGGGTGGTGGCGCTAAAGCTCTTTCAGCGCCCGTTTGAGGGCCTTTGCCGGACGCGCGCTAAGCCATTGCAGGGCGTCTTTCGGGTCCATGCTGTGTTTGTTTAGGAAATAGGCCAGCGCAAATGCCCGCGATTCCTGTGTCATGTAGCCTGACCATCCCATCTGCGCCGGACCTTCCAATGCGAAAATGCCAAAGCCGTGCGTGATGCAATGCAGGTCCGTCGAGAGTTCGTGCGCTGGTTCGCCGCCTGGCATCTCCGATATGAAAGGCCCAAGCCGGTGATGCATCAGTTCGTGCGTCATGGTGTTGATGAAGGCGAGGGGGCGATGCATCATCTCTGCGTCGTAGAGGATCAGCGCGCCATCGTCGTCTTCCAGATACAATCCGCCAGTTTCGCCCAGGCTTTGATAGCTGTGCCGGTATTCGCCCGACAGTCGGTTTAGCGGTTCGACAGGAATCTCACGCACGGGAATCTGCCTGCCGATGTCATTCGCGATGGTTTGCGCGACGGCCTGCGTCTGCCCACCCGGTGCTGAAAAGAAGGTTTTGGTTGGCGTCACCAGCAGTCGCGTCAGTGACCAGCTTGCGCCGAATTGTCCGTCTGCCCAGTCGAAACTGTCTTTGATCCAGTCGCGCAAGTCCGCGCTGATCGAGGGTTTGGCCCGCCCGAACATCAGGCAGTCTGGCGTGGCCGCAATGCAAGCCAGATGAGTGACGCTCCGGCAAGTGTCAGGAAAGGTAGCATCGCATAGTTTACTGCCGACCAGCCCGCAACGACGGCTTCGGTTCCCGTGGCGTCTGCCGCGCAATTCATCAGCCCGCCCGATGCAAGCGATGCAACCGTCACCATGCCGAAAACGATCAGATCGTTCATCCCCTGCACGACCCCGCGTTCGGATGGTGCATGGGCATTGGTCAGCATCGCAGTCGCACCGATAAAGCCGAAGTTCCAGCCGACCCCGAGGAGGATCAGTGCTGCATAGAAGCTAAAGAGCCCGGGAATGCCGTCTTCGCTGAATTCTACCCCCATGAGCGCCGCAAAGCCTGCAGCGGCAAGTATCAGCAAACCGATCGCGACGATTCTCTCGGTACCGAAACGCGCGATCAGGTGGCCGGTGAAGAACGACGGCAGGAACATCGCGATGACATGTGCCGAGACGATGTCGTTTGCCCTGTCCGTTCCGAACCCGCAGCCCACAACGGCGAGTGGTGTCGACGTCATCATCAGGTTCATCAGCGAATAGCTGACCATGCCGCAGATGATCGCGACAACGATCTGCGGGTCCTGCAGGAGTTGGCGGCGTGTGCGTGCTGGCGTGTCATAGGTGACGGGCGCGGACTTTGTCCCCTTGGGCAGGTCGAGTGCGAGGAACAGCAACATGCCGACAAGGTTCAGACCCGCGACCGCAATGTAGCTGCCCAAGAACGGCACGACGTAGGCATCCTGCACCAGTTTGTTCAGCTGCGGTCCGAGGATTGCGGCCATCAAACCGCCCGCCATGACATAGGAAATCGCTTTTGGCCGGAAGGCTTCGGTTGCCGTGTCTGCTGCGGCGAAGCGGTAAAAGCCCTGCGCCGACATATAAATTCCGGTCAGGTACGACCCGAGTAACAGGATCGGGAAAGACGCAACGAACAACCCGTAAGCTGCAATCAAGGCGCCGCCAGCGCCGGCCAGGGCACCGATCACAAAGCCCGCCCGTCGGCCGTGCCTTTGCATCAATGGTGACATCCACGGCGCCGTTGTCATTGATCCGAAGATGATGAAACTGATTGGAAGCGTTGCAAAACACGGGTTGCCGGCAAGTTGCGATCCGGCCAGCCCGCCAATCACGAATATCATCGGCATCTGCGCCCCGAGGATGGCTTGCGCCATCACCAGCACGGCGACATTGCGTTTGGCGCGGGTATCGTCGATTTCGCTCATGGAGAGTTGGGTAGCTATCTCGCCCGCCGCTGGCAATAGGCTAGCGCACGCGGTCGATAATATGGGCGAATGAGCCGCAGACTTTTCCGGCAATCAGGCCCATCGGGTCGCGTGCGGCACCTGCGGCATCCTGTGCCGTAAAGAGCGGTGTCCCGTTGGCCCTGAGCGTTGTTGCGTAGTGAAATTCGTGGCCGCGCCAGTTGCCCGCAAAAGGTCCGGTGGTTGCTTGAAGCTGGCGATACCCAAGATGACGGCGTGGTTTGGCAAACGAGGTTTCAAGATCAAGGAGCCCCGCCATCGCGTGGCTTTCCCCATTGGCGTCTGTCAGGGTTTTGCCGAGCACCATATACCCCCCGCATTCGCCGTAAATCTGCGTGGTCGCGGCGGCGTCTTTTATGCTTTGCAGGAAAGTGTGGTTCGTGGCGAGTGTTCCGGCATGGAGTTCGGGATAGCCGCCGGGAAGGTAAATCAGATCTGCCTGTGGGGCAGGATCATTGTTGAGTGGTGAGAACAACTGCAGCGTCGCGCCTGCATTTTGCCAATCGTGCAACAGATGCGGATAGCAGAAGGCGAAAGCCGCGTCTTGTGCGATGGCGATGATTTGTGCCGGTGGGTCTGGCGGCGTCTGCGGTGTCCCACTCGGTGCAATCAGCGCGGGCAGGGCAGCAAGATTGCAATGCGTCGTGATCAGATCGGCCGCTCTGTCGAGAAATGAGCCCAGATCAGTGTGCTCTTGCGCCTGCACAAGGCCCAAGTGGCGGGACGGATGGTGCAGCGCGGGATCGCGTGGCACGATCCCGATGATATTTGTGTCAGGTAAAGCTGCGCGCAGCATGTCAGCGTGTCGCGCGGACCCAGCGTTGTTCAGGATCACGCCTGCCACACGAGTCGCCGGATCGACAGTTGAAAACCCGTGGATGACGGCTTTGATCGATTGCGACATCCGCGCGACGTCGATCACAAGTACCACCGGAATATCGAGGATGCCTGCCAGCGTCGCAGCTGACCCTTCGCCATTTGCGGCACCGTCGAACAGACCCATGGCCGCTTCGACGATCAGCGGTGTGTCGCCTTGGGCCAAACTTCGGATCCGCGCGGGCGACATCGCCCAGGCGTCGAGGTTCAAGCAGGGCTGGCCTGTTGCTGCCGCGTGGAAATGAGGGTCGATATAGTCCGGCCCAGATTTCGCACCGCGAACAGCGATACCCGTTCGTGTCAAAGCGCGCAGGATGCCGAGCGTCACCGTCGTTTTGCCGCTGCCGGATGCGGGAGCTGCGATCAGAAAGCTCATCGCGGGTGGCCGGTGTTGGATGCCTCCGGCGGAAGTTTGATTGGACAAAGAAAGATGATGGCACTCACGCGGATTCGGCGGGCCGCCCTCTGTTGAGCGGGTCGAGGTTGCGGGGGGCCTGTCCGGCGGCCTGACTTTGCCAATCGAGCACTTGCCGCATCAGCACCGACCCACCGACGCAGATGATCGCGGGCGGTTCCATACCGGATTGCGCGATATCATCGACCACCTGACCGAGTGTTGTTTCGAGCACTTTCTGATCTGCTGTCGTTGCCGTTGTCACGACGGCAATCGGTTCGCTGAGCGGGCGGCCTGCGGCGATCAGTTTGGCGGCGATCTGGGCGATGTGTTTCATTCCCATGTAAATCACGATGACTTGCGAGCCTTTCGAAATGCTCGCCCAGTCGAGTGATCCGGGTGTGTTTCCGGACTGGTCATGGCCGGTCACGAATGTGACGGACTGATTCACGTCCCGGTGTGTAACCGGGATGCCGGCATAGGCCAGCCCGCCGATGCCCGCCGAGATACCCGGAATGATCCGGATCGGGATCTCGTGCTGGACCAGCGTTTGTGCTTCTTCCCCGCCGCGCCCGAAGACGAAAGGATCGCCCCCTTTGAGCCGCAACACCCGTTTACCTGCGCGCGCCAGATCCACCAATCGCAGTGATATGTCGCGTTGTTTGGCGGATGGTTTGCCACCCCGCTTGCCTGCGTAGATATGTTCTGCCTGCGGGGCCCATGAAAGGATGTCTTCCTGCACGAGCGCGTCGTAAATCACCACATCCGCCTGTTGCAGCGCATTGAGCGCGTGCAGCGTCAAAAGCCCAGGATCGCCGGGGCCGGCACCGCAAAGCCAGACCCAGCCGGGTTCCAGCCGGGGCCATATGCTGTGAGGAAGTGTCAATCCGCGTGTCATGCTTTCCTTATGGCGTTCTTCGCAGTCTATGGAAAGACGGCAAACGACCTGCGGTTTCGCATTGGCGGCATCCGATTGCGTGCCTATAGTCCGCCGCGATGACACGCAGACCTTCCGGCGAATTACGCCGTGGCTGGACCACGGGCGCATGTGCGACCGCCGCGACCAAGGCGGCGCTCATGGGCCTGTGGACGGGCACCATCCCGGATCGTGTCAGCATCACCCTGCCGCGTGGCGAATGCCCGCAATTTGAAGTCATACACAGCGCGCTTGGTGCAGATTGGGCCGAGGCGGGAATCGTCAAGGATGCTGGTGATGACCCTGATGTCACGCATGGTGCAACGATCATTGTTCGAGTCTGTCCATCCGATGGCGGTGTCGTCTTTCGCGCTGGCGAGGGCGTGGGCCGCGTTACCAAAGCCGGACTGCCCATTGCTGTCGGCGAACCAGCGATCAATCCCGTGCCCCGCGCGATGATGGACGAAGAAGTCGCGGCACTTGCCGCTGCGTTGGGCCGTGCACCTGATGTCGCCATTACGGTTTCTATTCCGGGGGGTGCGCAGATTGCGACCAAAACGTGGAATCCCCGCCTTGGTATCGAGGGTGGTCTGTCGATCCTTGGCACCACCGGCATCGTCCGCCCGTTTTCCTGTGCCGCTTGGATTGCATCGATTCATCGCGGGATCGATGTTGCCCGTGCGAATGGCTTGACGCATGTCGCAGGCTGCACCGGCGCCACGTCGGAGAAGGTTGTTCAGCAGCTTTATGGCCTAAGCGATCATGCCATGCTGGATATGGGCGATTTTGCGGGCGGCATGCTGAAATATCTTGCCAAACATCCGGTGCCGCGTGTCACCATCGGCGGCGGGATCGGCAAGATGACGAAACTTGCCCAAGGGGCTGTCGATCTGCATTCCGGCCGGTCCCAGGTTGATTTCGACCTGCTGGCTGACTGGCTGGAAATGCCCGCACTGCGCGATGCCAACACGGCCTTGGAGGCTGTCGGGATTGCCGGCGACCGCATGGCATCTGTCGTGGCGGAACGGTCCCGCGTTCACGTGGCGGCGATGGTCCCGCAAAGTGTTGTCGATATTGTCGTGATTGATCGTGAAGGTCGCATCTTGGCGAGGGCCGGCGGGTGACTTTGCTGCTTTTGGCCGGGTCGGGTGAGGCCAAACGTATTGCATGGGCGTTGACCGACTCTGGTTTGAACGTGATTGCGTCGCTGGCAGGGGCAACACGCTCACCGGACCCTTTGCCGGTGCCAACCCGTATTGGCGGGTTTGGCGGAGAGGCGGGCTTTCGTGCCTATCTTGCCGAAGAACGGATCACGGCTGTCCTGGATGCAACGCATCCGTATGCCGATCGTATCACAGAGCGCACTGCACGTGTCTGCAAGGACCTTGGTTTGCCCTATCTTTACTGCTGTCGTCCGGGTTGGGTGCCCGAGCCGGGGGATGACTGGACTGAAATTGCGCGTGAAGAAGATGCTGCTGCACATATTCCGGTCGGGGCGACGGTGTTTCTTGGCACAGGTCGCCAGACTTTGGAGCGGTTTGCGAATCTTGAAGGCCGCCGCGTGATATGTCGCCAGATCGATCCGCCAACTGCGCCGTTTCCATTCGAAGGCGGGGAATACCTGATTGGCCGTCCGCCGTTTCCTGTAGCCCGCGAAAAGGCGCTGTTTCGCGCGTTGGGCGTCGAGTGGCTCGTGGTGAAGAATGCGGGCGGTGTGCCAAGCCGGACAAAGCTGACTGCTGCGGGAGATCTGGGCATCCCGGTGCTGATGATCCGCCGTCCTGCATTGCCGGACGCGGATGTGGTGCAAACCGTGGATGCGGCCGTTGCGTGGGCGCGGGGCCGATGAAGGACCGTGTCATCAAGGGTGATGCTTGCGTCGCGGAAGGGGCGGCATGGCTTGCGCGGAAGGATCGCCGATTTGCTGCTGTTTTGCCAGCGCTTGCGCCGTTGCCATTACGACTAAGACCCGACGGTTTTGCGCAATTGCTAAGCGCGATTGTCAGTCAGCAGGTCAGCGTTGCATCTGCAAACGCAATCTGGGGCCGCTTGGAAGCCGCTGGTATGGTGACACCGGACGCTGTCGCCGCAACGTCGGAAGATGAGCTGCGCGCACTTGGATTGAGCCGCCAGAAGGCACGGTATGCCGCTGCATTGGCGCAGGCTGGGATATCATTTGACAAGCTACCGGAGCGCCCCACCAAAGAGGTGATCCAGACATTGACAGCCGTCACGGGTATCGGTGTCTGGACTGCCGAAATCTATGCGATGTTCAGTCTGGGGCGCGCCGATGTCTTTGCGCCGGGCGACCTGGCCTTACAAGAAGCCGCTCGCGTGCTTTTCGAACTGGAGCGGCGTCCGACGGAAAAGGAACTGCGGCATATGGCGCTTGACTGGTCGCCTTGGCGGTCAGTCGCGGCGCGTCTTCTCTGGGCTTATTACGCGGCGCTGAAATCGCGCGAGGGTGTGCGCTGAGGGACGCGATGATTGCAACCATCGCGGTCAGCAGATAGGGCTGCTTGGACGTTGGAAAGGATATCGAGATGACACGTGCTTTGGTCGCAGGCCGCAAGGAACCTTTGTCCGGTGAGCTGCGCTCTGCCGTCATTTTTCTGCACGGTTATGGTGCGAACGGGGCCGACCTGCTGGGGCTGGCGGATCCGCTGGCAGAACATATGCCGGACACGTTGTTTTTGGCCCCCGACGCGCCGGAGACCTGTGCAGGTGCGCCGATGGGATATCAGTGGTTTCCGATCCCGTGGATCGACGGGTCATCGGAAGAGGAATCACTGGCCGGGCTGCAGCATGCCGCGGACGATCTGAACGCATTTCTTGATGGTGTGATGATTGATGAGGATCTGTTGCCCGAACAGGTGATGATCGTGGGCTTCAGTCAGGGCACGATGATGGCGCTGCACGTATTGCCACGTCGCGAAGACCCGGTTGCGGGCATCGTCGCCTTTTCGGGCCGCTTGCTGGAACCAGAATCGCTGCCTGAGGAGGCCGTGAGCAGACCGCCGGTCCTGCTGATCCATGGGGATATGGACGACGTGGTGCCGCCACAGTCGTTACCCCAAGCAGCAGAGGCCTTGCAGCAGGCGGGTTGGAAAGAAGTTTATGCCCATATAATGAAGGGGACGGGCCACGGCATTGCGCCCGACGGCTTGCAAGTCGCGCTTGCCTTCATGCGCGACCGGCTGGGGCTGGGTTAACCAAATTTCAACATCGGTGCGCCATGTTTTCGTTCATCTTTTGAGGGAAAACATGTGGAACGCTTTGTCGGTCTTGTCGCGCCCATGGGGCGAATGGACTTTGCACTAAAGATGATCGTGATCATGTTGATATGCGGTGCCTTGAACTATCTGCGGGATATTCTGGCGCATCCGGTGACCCATGACGATTATTGGAACAATCTATTCGAGGCAACGTTCGTCGCCCTGCCAATGGCAACTTTGGGCCTGATGCTGCTTTCCCATATGAAACAGCTGCAAACGCAGCTTTATCGTGAAGCCACTACGGATTCGCTGACGCAGTTGCCAAACCGGCGCTGGTTTCTTGACCGAGTAGGTGCACTGCCCGTTGGCCAGCACGTATTTGTCATGCTTGATATCGATCACTTCAAACGCATCAATGATACCCACGGGCATGATCGTGGCGATACATGTCTGCAATTGTTCGCACGTCACATGTCAGCACATCTGAATGTGGGCGATTTTTGTGCGCGTTTCGGTGGAGAAGAGTTTGCTGTCTTGCTGAAGGACACAGAACTTGCAGAGGCTGAAATCATCGCAAAAGCACTGACGCAAGGGATTTTTCTGCAAATCGACCAAAGCACTTGCGAACGGGTGACGGCCTCTGCTGGTCTCGTAATCATTCAAACCGATTGCCGATTTGACGAGGCGCTGAAGCGCGCGGATCACGCGCTTTACCTGGCCAAAGCCAACGGGCGGGCGCGGTTCGAGCATCTGCGTGCGGGTGCCTACGAGGAAGCATGCCGTCAGGCACCTCGGTTGGAGCGACGAAAGGCCGTGTCGGCCTAGCCTTTAGAGTGCGACATCTCGCACAAAAATTGAAGATTGCCCTTTGGCAACCACCAGATATAGTCCTCTCAAGCGGTCGGAGCGGGGCTCTCGCTCTGATGCCTCATACGGCGACAGAGTGAGGACTTTTTGACGATGGACGGTGACTTTCGATCAGATTTTGTACGTGAACCGGGTGCGCTCAAACACTATCCCGCGCTTGTGTTGAATGCAGACTACCGGCCTTTGTCTTATTACCCGCTTTCACTTTGGCCCTGGCAGGATGCCGTAAAAGCGGCGTGGCTGGATCGCGTCGATATCGTCAGCGAGTATGACGAAGTGGTTCACAGCCCATCGACGACAATCAGAATTCCATCAGTTGTCGTTTTGAAAGACTACGTAAAACCACAAAAACGCGTGGCTTTTACTCGCTTCAACCTTTTTCTGCGTGATGAATTCTGCTGCCAGTATTGTGGCGCGAAGGGCGATTTGACGTTCGATCATGTCGTGCCCCGGGCAAGAGGCGGCATAACATCCTGGGAAAACGTTGTTGCGGCCTGTAGCCCTTGCAACCTTAAGAAGGGCAGCAAGCTTTTGCCCCAAACCAGCATGGGCCTGCGCCGCAAGCCGCGCCAGCCGCATGCGGAAGAGCTGCGCAACATGGGGCGCAAGTTCCCGCCCAACCATCTGCACGAAAGCTGGATGGATTTCCTGTACTGGGATGCCGAATTGCAGGCATAGTCGCCTTGGCGCTAGACTAATTCGGCGCGTCTGTTAGATAGGCGTCGTTAGCGCTAACGAAGGGGCTTTGCTATGGTCGCACGCGTCATACCTGTTGAAACGTTTGATCTTGTCATATTTGGCGGAACCGGGGATCTGGCGCGTCGCAAGATCCTGCCCGGTCTGTTTCGACGCTTTCTGGCGGGTCAGATGCCGCATGACAGCCGCATCGTCGGGGCTGCGCGGTCCGATCTGGATGCGGCCGGATACCGCGAGATGATCAAGGACGCGATCGCCGAATTCGGCGGCTCGGAAAAGAAGGAAACCGGCCAGATTGACGCCTTCCTTGCATGCCTTCAATACGTGCCGATTGATGCCAAGGGCGATGGCGGCTGGGACGACATGGCCAAACTGGTGCGCAAGGATGTGGTGCAGGCGTTCTATTTTTCTGTTGCGCCATCTCTGTTCGGCGATCTGGCCGAGCGTTTGCATAAATACAAGATTGCCAACAAGAAAAGCCGGATCGTCGTGGAAAAGCCGTTTGGTCGGGATCTGGAATCTGCCGAGGCGTTGAACGCAACCCTTGCCGATCATTTCCGCGAAGATCAGATATATCGCATTGATCACTACCTTGGCAAAGAGACCGTGCAGAACCTGATGGCTGTCCGGTTTGGCAATATCCTGTTCGAGCCGCTGTGGAACAACCACTATATCGACCACATCCAGATTACCGTCGCAGAAACCGTCAGCGTGGCAGGGCGTGGCGCGTATTATGACAGATCTGGTGCGATGCGGGACATGGTTCAAAACCACCTCATGCAGCTTTTGTGTCTGATCGCGATGGAACCGCCGAGCCAGTTCGGCGCGGATTCCGTGCGTGACGAAAAGCTGAAGGTCATTCGCGCTTTGCAGGGTGTCGATCCACACCATATTGTCCGTGGCCAGTATGATGCGGGCAAGGGCACCACGTCGTATCGTCAGGACGCTGAAAACGAACGCAGTTTCACCGAAAGCTTTATCGCCATGAAGTGCCATATCGCCAACTGGCGTTGGGCCGGCGTGCCGTTCTATTTGCGGACCGGCAAGATGATGAAGGCCCGCAGTTCCGAGATCACGGTTGTGTTCAAGGAAATCGGCCATTCGATTTTTTCGGAGAACGACAACGCGCATCGCAACATCCTGTCGATCCGGTTGCAACCTAACGAAGGTATGGACTTGCAGGTCACGATCAAGGAACCGGGGCCGGGTGGTATGCGCCTTGTAGATGTGCCGCTTGATATGACCTTTGCCGAGGCACTGGGAGATAGCGATGTCGAGGTGACCGATGCTTATGAACGTCTGATCATGGACGTGATCCGCGGCGATCAGACCCTGTTTATGCGTGGTGACGAAGTCGAGGCTGCATGGGCCTGGACAGACCCGATCATTGAAGGTTGGGAAGCACGTAACGATGTTCCGAAACTTTACGATCCAGGGTCGTCTGGTCCGGAAGATGCGCTAATGCTGCTTCACCGTGATGGAAGAAAGTGGCGCGAAATCAAAGGGGAATGAGATGAAGTTCATAGATTATCCCGATAGCGACATGATGATGATGGACCTTGCCAATGTCTTGGCGGGTGAGCTTGAGAATACGCTTCTGACTCATGATTTTGCGTCTTTCGCTGTACCGGGCGGTACAACTCCGGGACCGATTTTTGACGTCCTTTGTGCGGCAGACCTCGATTGGTCCCGCGTGCATGTCATGCTGACAGACGAAAGGTGGGTGCCTGAGACTTCAGATCGCTCTAACACGCGTCTGTTGCGAGAGCGGTTGCTGACAAACCGTGCGGCAAAGGCTGTCTATGTTCCGCTATATGCTGACGCGGAAACGCCGGAAGAAAAGCTATCCGAATTGTCCGACGCGCTGGCACCGGAGTTGCCGATCTCTGTTATGTTGCTGGGCATGGGCGCGGATATGCACACGGCGAGCATTTTTCCCGGAGCCGACCAGTTGGATCACGCGTTGAACGGCGACGATTTGTTGGTCGCCATGCGTGCGCCCGGCGCGCCCGAACCCCGCATTACCCTGTCAGCAAACGTGTTGCGGGGGGCGATGAGCCGTCATCTTGTCATCGTTGGCAATGAGAAACGCGCGGCGCTGGAGCGCGCGCAAGGCATGTTGCCCGAAGAGGCACCGATTGCAGCGATTTTACCAGGAACAACAGTCCATTGGGCGGAGTCTTGAATGCTATTTGATGCGCTGGAAAAACACCATGATACGGTTCGCGATCGCCGGTTCGAAACCCTTCTGGATGGCACCCGTGCAGAGGCGTTTTCTGCCACCGCCGGCGATCTGCGGCTTGATTACGCAAAGACGAATATCGACCCGACAGGGCGCGAACAGCTGATTGAGTTGCTGAACGCCACCGGCTTTGTCGCAAAGCGCGAAGCCATGTTTACGG
The DNA here is from genome assembly GCF_900109295.1 of Cognatiyoonia koreensis. NCBI lineage: Bacteria > Pseudomonadati > Pseudomonadota > Alphaproteobacteria > Rhodobacterales > Paracoccaceae > Cognatiyoonia > Cognatiyoonia koreensis. The sequence continues at coordinate 1,214,108 of NZ_FOIZ01000001.1, read as the reverse complement.
GTGAGCCGATCAACGAGACTGAAAACCGCGCTGTCTTGCACACCGCGCTGCGTAATCTCGATGGCGACCCGGTCGTTGTGGATGGCGCTGATGTCATGCCAGAGGTGCTTGGCACATTGAATGAAATGCGCCATTTTGCGAAGGCTGTTCGGGAAGGCACGTATCAGGGGCAGGGTGGCAAGATCACCGATGTCGTCAACATCGGCATTGGCGGATCCGATCTGGGCCCGGCGATGAGTGTCAAGGCTTTGGCCCCGTATCACGATGGTCCGCGCTGTCATTTTGTCAGCAATGTCGATCCAGCCGATATCGCTGCGGTGCTACGCAGCTGCGATCCAGCTACGACGCTTGTGATCGTTGCATCGAAAACCTTTACCACAATCGAGACCATGACGAACGCGCGCACGGCGAAGGCATGGATGGCAGAGGTTGTTGCCGATCCGGGGGCGCAATTCGCAGCACTTTCCACCGCAGAAGACAAAACTGCCGCATTCGGGATCGCACCGCAGCGCGTGTTTGGTTTTTCGGATTGGGTTGGCGGACGTTATTCAATGTGGGGGCCAATTGGCCTGTCGATGATGATTGCGATTGGACCTGATGCGTTCGACGCTTTCCTGCGCGGCGGGCAAGCGATGGATCAGCATTTTCGCGCCGCAGAACCTGTTGAGAATCTGCCCGTCATGCTGGCGCTTGTTGGGTTGTGGCACAATCAGGTATGCGGTTACGCAACTCGTGCTGTTTTGCCTTATGATAATAATCTCAGTCGCTTACCGGCCTATCTTCAACAGTTGGAGATGGAGAGCAACGGTAAGGGTGTCAGTATGGACGGGGCCGATTTACCGTTTCATTCGGGTCCTGTCGTTTGGGGCGAACCGGGCACGAATGGGCAGCACGCGTTCTATCAACTGATCCACCAAGGCACCCGCGTGATCCCGTGCGAGTTTCTTGTTGCCGCGCGTGGCCATGAAGAAGCGTTGCATCATCAGCACCAATTGCTTGTCGCGAATTGCCTTGCGCAATCCGAAGCGCTGATGCGCGGACGCGATCTGGATGAGGCGCGCAGCAAGGTCGCCGACAAATTCGATGGCGCAGAGCTTGAGCGGCAAGCCCGACATCGCGTCTTTACCGGTAATCGTCCATCGGTGACGTTGGCTTATCCGCAGCTGACGCCCTTTGTTTTCGGTCAGATCATCGCGCTATATGAACACCGGGTGTTCGTGGAAGGCGTTGTACTGGGGATCAATTCATACGACCAGTGGGGCGTTGAATTGGGCAAGGAACTTGCCACCGCGCTGCAGCCTGTTGTCGAGGGTACACAAAGCGCTGATGGCAAGGACGGGTCGACCGCGGCACTTGTCGGTTTCCTGCAAAAGCACGGCGTCTGACGCTTAGGCCTGCACAGCGCCGTCGCGGTCGCGCAGACTGTTTTTCAGGTCATCCGTCAGCGGTCGTTTGCTGTTGTCATTGTTCAGCGAAACGATGACCGCATCGCCCGTCGTCGTCAGTTGCCCGTTCACCCAAACGCCGTAATTCATCGTGAAGCTGCTGGCCCGCATTTCGACCGTGCGGCCAGTGAGTATGTAGGGGTCATTCATCTTGACTTCGCGGTGGAATGACAGCCCTAGGCTGCGCAACACCAGTTTTGGCGGTTTGGTTGCGTAATCAAATAGCCCGTAGTCCTGAAAATAATTGATCCGCAGGTTTTCGAACCAACGCAGATAGGCGGCGTTGTTGACGTGGCCGAGCACATCAATTTCGCCGAACCGCACGCGATCCGAAAATCCATAGGACCATGGGGCAGGGATGTCGGCCGCCCGGAGGGCATCTGCATCAAGTGGCACGAGGAATGGCGTCATATCGCGGCGGTCACGATGATTTCGACCTTGTATCCTGTCGTGGCCAGCTTTGCCTCACCCGTCCAGCGGGCCGGGGCGTTTCCGGGGGCGACCCAAGCATCCCAGACGGCATTCATGTCCGCGAAGTCCGTGGCCATGTTCGCGCACCAGATCTGCGCTGTCAGCAGGCGGGTCTTGTCAGTACTGGCTTTTGCCAGAAGTGCGTCGATTTTTTCAAGAATAGCCTGCGTCTGGGCCGTCACGCTTCCGCCTTCGGCACCGACCTGACCGGCCAGATAGGCAATGCCATTGTGGATGACGCATTGGCTCATCCGGGTGCCAGAGTCGAGCCTTTTGATATCGGACATGAAGAGATTCCATCTGATGGGTGTGAGGTTTGGCGGACCGTATCGCTGCGACCGGCGCGTGACAAGCAGTGCCGCTGGCGGCTGTATCCTTTGTCAAGCCAGCGAACCATGACTTGCTGATTCGGGATTTGGGGCATAGTTTGGTGCTACTATTTTTGAACCTGCGTGCGCAGATTTTCTTTGTATTTTTAAATTTTTCCCAGGTCTGCGGACGCCTCTTTTTTTATTGGAGGCTTCAATGCCAGAGACACATAATGTCCATCCCCCACGCGTCATTCTACGCATGGACGACGAAATCGTCACAAAGACTCAGAAGAACCCTGCGAAGGTTCTTGCGGAGGCTCATCCAGCACGTTGGCGTGCCTTTACGAACAATTACGGTGAAGTCAGGCTGACCCGGTCCCTGCAGAAGATAAAGCCCGGCAAAATTCGAGAAATGCAGAAGATCGCGACCGCCCGTGATCCGATGTACAAACCCGCCAACTTCGAGGCGTTTTTTGATGTGACTGTCGAAAAGGTTGAGAATCTTGAAAAGATGGCCGAAGCCTTGCGCGGCTGGCCCGGTGTCCGGTCTGTCGACATTGAAATCATTGGCCCGGACCCGCTAGTCAATCAGGGTGATGATCCCCGCTTTCCAAACCAAGGCTATCTGGCTGCCGCGCCCAACGGCATCAATGCCCCGTTTGCATGGGCCTTGCCCGGCGGCGACGGTGCTGGCCAGAACTGGATCGATATCGAACGCGGCTGGACCCTGGATCACGAAGATCTTGTTGGCAATGCGCCGACCCTGATCCACGGCAACGTGCGAGACGGTAGCCGGGATCATGGCACAAAGGTTCTGGGCGTCGTCAGCGCGGTCGACAACACCATTGGCTGCGTCGGTATCGCCCCGAAAATCAACAGCGTGCAGGTGGCATCCTATTTCGGGTCGACCATTCCGGATGCGGTTCTGACGGCGGCGGATGCCTTGTCCTTTGGTGACACCATGCTGCTGGAAATCCAGACGACGGCCCAGTTCACCCCCGGTGGTCTGCCGACGTATGGCCCGACCGAAGTCATCGACCTTAATTTCGAAGCGATCCGTTTGGCGTCCGCAATGGGTATCATTGTCGTCGCTGCGGGTGGCAATGGCACTGACAATGGCGGGCTTCCGGCGCTCAATCTTGACACATACACGAAAGGTGGCCTGCAAATCCTGAATCCGGCCAGTCCCGATTTTCGTGACTCAGGCGCGATCATCGTTGCTGCTGCAACATCAGCGGCACCGCATACACGGATGTCATGGTCGACCTTCGGGGCGCGCATTGACTGCTATGGCTGGGGGCAGAACGTCAACACCACTGCATCGAACAGTTCAGGGGCGACAGACCTCTATTCGACATCCTTTGGTGGTACGTCTTCTGCATCTCCCATCGTGACGGGGGCCGCGTTGTGCGTTCAAGGTGTGTACGAAGCACAGAACGGGTTCCGCCTTTCGCCCGGCCAGATGCGCCGTATCCTGAGTGATCCGACAATCAACACGCCACCGGCAGCAACGGAAACCACAGCCATGGGTGTGCTGCCCGATCTTGCCTCGATCCTGGGTGGGCAATTGCAGCTGACCCCTGACGTCTACCTGCGCGATTTCGTTGGCGATCTGGGGGAACCTCACACGGGGTCAATCTCGGCCTCACCGGACATAATTGTCCGCAACGCCGCAGTCGCCAATCCACAGGCTGCTTTTGGTGAAGGCAGTGGTACGGAAATGCTGAACAACCTTGGCCATACTGTCACATCGGGACAGGACAATTTCATTTATGTCCGCGCCCAGAACCAGGGGAGCGCCGCGGCAACAGGGGCCAGCACTGCGATTTTCTGGTCTCCGGTATCGACGATGTTGACGCCTGATCTGTGGAACCCGGTCGGCACGATCCCGATGCCTGATATTCCGACGGGCGAGGTGCTGACCTGTGCCGATGCGCTGACTTGGCCTGCAGCACAGATACCGGGTGAAGGTCATTATTGCTTCATCGGTCTGCTAGACCATCCGCTTGATCCCGCACCCGTTCTGGCGGATTTCGAGGAATGGGACAATTTCCGGACCTTTATTCGCAACAACAACAATGCGACTTGGCGAAATTTCAACGTCGTGGATGTTGATCCATCATCGCCCAGCGTCGATCCGATGCCGTTCCTTGTGAACGGTTGGCTTGACCGGCCATTGCCGATGCGCGTTGAGATGCAGGTGAAAATGCCCCGCAAGGCGGAGCTTTTGCTGGAATTGCCCCTGCGGTTCCTGCGCGATATGAAGGCCGATCTGAACATTGTCGACGTCGATCAGCGCAAAGGTCTTGTCCTTGCCAAGTTGCCCAACAGTGGGCGTTTGCTGCTTGGGATCGGCGACATTCCTGCCAAAGAGCGCTATCAGATGAAGCTGAGTGTGAAGCTGCCCAAAGGTGCCAAGGGCCGCATAGGCCAGGTCATGGTGCGCCAGCTGTTCAAGGGCGAAGAGGAGGTCGGCCGCGTCACATGGTCATTCCAGGACGCCGCGATCCGAAAGGAGCTGGACGACAAGGTCGCCAAGCGTGGCTAGTCATCACTTGCACTAATAGGTCCCGTTTTGCCACGGGGCCTGTCATGCGTTTGAATGGATTGTCTGATGGAGCGGGTAACGGGAATCGAACCCGTAACTGAAGCTTGGGAAGCTTTCGTGATACCTTTTCACCATACCCGCATCGCCTTCTCGGGGATACGCGCCGTCACGAAAAGCGTCAATGACCTTTGTCGTGCCTGGGGCGGGCATGCGATGCGAAAGTTCGCTGGTATGACGGAATGACGTGTCACGAAGCCACCTGCCGGACGTTCCGATGAATTCACCCTATGCGAACATGGAAGAGCGCCAGTCATGGCGCAAAGGCGTCAGCGAACAGCATCCGATGAGCGTGCGCGATTTCCATCGCAAGAAATATCCGATCTCGCCGGACATGAAGTTCGCCACTGCGGGCAGTTGCTTTGCCCCCCATGCGCTGATGGGGAAGCTGCGTCGCAGTCAGAAAATCAGCGCGCTGGTGACATCCCATCCGGTGCTGCGCAAGCACTTGCGACATACATCGGGCGGCAGGAAGCACATTGATTTCGACGCCTATGATGTGTTCGTAACCGTTGGCCTGACGATCAAAGTGCAGACGGCTTACGACCTTTTTCCGAACCTATCGGCCGCTTTCTTTTGGAATGCCGGAAGGAGTTACGCCCATTTCGGAAGACGCATTTCGTGCTGCTGTTGTGGACCGGTTCTTGCATACGCCCGGTGCGCGCATTTTGCGGGCGTTGTCAGAGCAGAAGCGCCCGGTGCTTTACGTTCCGTCCCCCGTACCCAATGAGTATTATCTTGCGCAGGAGGGAAACAGCTAGGCTCAGGGTGCCGATGGCGCACGTGCGCTGAAGTGGCTGAATAGCGTGAGCGTTTCGGCATGGAACGAGGTGATCACACCATTCGGCGCGAAGATTTTGCCGCAACCTGAGGATACCATTGCTGACACGGGTCTTTCAGACGGACGGTTTCGGTCCGGCGCAAGAGGGTTGTGGGGCGAGGACGACGAGAACCGGGATGCGACCCACCTGAACGTTGATTATGGCAAGATCATCTTGGCACAAATCAATGATGCACTGCGCGATTTACGCGCGCCGGCGTCTGCGTCTTCCGCCTGATGCAGGATCGCCTGATCCACTGTTGTGGTTCACGTCGGGCAGGCTGACGATCGACCTCAGGATCGGAAACGGTTCTACCGCATTGGGAATTGCAGAGGCGTTGACGAAATGCTCTTGAAAGCGGGGTTCGATGGCGGTTTCAATCTTGTGGATCTCATGGACCGTGTCTTCGATTTCTTTCCGCGCATCGCGGTTGAGAAGCGCGATGCGCGCACCGGTTCCTGCAGCATTCCCTGCAGAGCTTACCTTGTTAAGCGGCGCGTCCGGGATCATGCCAAGAACCATCGCGTGTTTGGAACTTATATGCGCACCAAAGGCCCCGGCGAGTACAATCCGGTCCACCTTGTCCACGCCGAACTTGTCCATCAACAGGCGCGCCCCCGAGTAGAGTGCTGCCTTGGCCATTTGAATTTCGCGGATGTCCCGATTTGTCACCGTGATCTTTGGCCCGCCGGTTTCGGTTCCGTCGTGGACAAGAAAGCTGTAGGTGCGTCCATCTTGAAAGCAGTTTGGTGATCCTGTCTGTTCCGGTGATCCGATCAGCCCCGGCGCGTCAACGATACCGGTCATGCGCATTTCGGCGACCATTTCGATGATCCCCGATCCGCATATACCTGTAATCCCGGTTTGGGCGGTCTGCGTTTCAAAATCAGGATCGTCGGACCAAAGATCACAGCCGATTACCTTGAAGCGTGGCAGCTTAGAAACCGGGTCGATTTCGACGCGTTCGATTGCACCCGGGGCGGCACGCTGGCCACTGCTGATTTGCGCGCCTTCAAATGCTGGACCTGTCGGCGACGAACAGGCGAGGACTTTGTCCTTGTTGCCCAAGATAATTTCAGCGTTTGTCCCGACATCGACAATAAGCACGAGGTCTTCGGATTTGTTCGGTGCCTCTGAAAGCGCGACCGCAGCCGCATCGGCCCCAACATGGCCCGCGATGCAAGGCAGGATGTAGACCCGTGCAGCCGGGTGCAGATTGAGATCAAGCTCGATGGCACGCAGGGCCAGCGCTTCTGATGTCGCCAAAGCAAAGGGGGCCTGGCCAAGTTCGAACGGATCGATCCCGAGGAAAAGGTGATGCATGACCGGATTGCACACAAAAACCGCATCAACGATGAGGTTGCGGTCGATTTCCGCTTCCGAAGCAATCTGCACGAAAAGACTGTTCATCCCTTCGCGCACAGCGCGCGTCATTTCATCCGCGCCGGACGGGTTCATCATTGAATAGCTGACACGGCTCATCAGGTCTTCGCCAAACCGGATTTGCGGATTCATCACGCCGGATGAAGCCACGACTTCGCCCGATTGGAGATCGCAAAGATGCGCGGCAATGGTGGTTGAACCGAGGTCGACCGCCAGCCCATAGATCGATCCTTCGTAATAGCCGGGCCATACCTGCATGATCCGGGGGCTGAAGGTGTCATCGCCAAGGTGGATTGCGCAGGTTACTTTCCATTCGCCTTTGCGCAACGCCGGTTGCAGCGAACGTAACACGCCAAGATCAGCTTCGAGTTCGGGCAGGTCCCATTCGGCGCGCAGCGCTTTGATCAGGCGTTCCAGATCACCGGACGGGTCGTGCATATCCGGTTCATTGACTTCAACGTAGTAAAGTCGTGTTGACGGGTTCATGACGATTTCGCGCGCTTCGGCCCGTTTGCGCACGACTTGCTTGTGAACCTGGCTTTCGGGAGGCACATCGACCACGACATCACCCTGAACCGTGGCCTGGCACCCAAGACGCCGGCCTTTCGCGAGGCCGCGTATGTCGTCGTAACGCTGTTCCACTTCGTTCCACGGGGACAGCGCATCATCGGCAACAGTGACGCCGTGCTTTGAGAATTCACCGTAGGAGGGGCTGATCTGGCATTTGGAACAGATGCCGCGTCCGCCGCAGACAGAATCCAGATCGACCCCAAGCTGTCGTGCAGCCGCCAGAATTGGCGTGCCGATGGGGAAATGCCCACGCTTACCCGAGGGCGTGAAAATGACGAGGGGGTCAGTGGTCATGAAGCCTGCCTGCTTTTGCTTGGCATGAATGTAACGATGACATGCCCATAGGAAAGGTCAGAAGACGTCATATTAATTATGAGCAGCGGCATTCCGGGCAAAGATTTAGGCAAAAAAATCAACGCCAAACAGCCAGACGATCAAAGGGATTGGCAGCACAGCGATGAGCAGCGTCAGAAACACTGCGGGCCCGCTGAAAAGCCGGCTTATCCCGGCTGTCATCATGATGCCGCCGCCGCCGCCAATTGCGAAATTCCCCGGCACGCTGAGAAGCACACCGATCGTTACATAGCGATAGCGTGTTGCAATTGGTGCGATCCAGTCGGGTAAATTATCGTTCAATCTTGCGAGCAATGTATCCCTTGGTTCTTTCTTTATCCTGAGCACTAATGCGCAGGCATTCATCATGCGCAGATCGCGAAACATCGTAATCAGCCAGTCAAGCGAAACACGCTGGCCAATCCAGAATGCAAGAAAGAGCCCTAGCACAGTCGCTGCATAGACGAAGGGTGCCATCACCGGACCTTCGATCATCATCAGCGCAATCCCGATTTCAACGGCCGGCACGAAAGGGATAGCAATCAGAAGCGCGTAGGCTGCGATGCTAATCGCAATGAGCCAGATCATCGCACTGGCCTGCGCATCTGTATCCAATGTGCCGATCCACGTATAAACTACGCCGAAAATCCAACGGACCAACAACGCGATGCCGATCACGGCAATCAGCCGGATTGCGATCCGGGGGAGGGCCTTGTGCCAAGGCGTTGGTGGCAGATCAAGCGGCTGATGGGACATGATACCCGACCCTGCGCTTCTTTGTGGCCGGACACAACGGTGTAACAGGTCAGTTTGGCCTTTCAGGCAGGTCCGAACCATGCAATAGGGACGTGCCAAACGATGCCCTCCAAGGAGACCGAACATGGAGATTCGAGAGGCCCTCACCTTTGATGATGTTTTGCTGGTTCCGGCGGCGTCTTCCGTGCTGCCATCGACGGCCGATACACGGACCAACGTGACCAAGTCGATCAGTATGAACATACCCTTGCTGTCGTCAGCGATGGACACGGTGACAGAGGCCCGTATGGCAATCGCGATGGCACAGGCCGGTGGGATGGGGGTCGTTCACAAGAACCTTGATATCGAAGCGCAGGCTCGGGAAATCCGTCGTGTCAAACGCTTTGTTTCGGGCACCGTCTACAATCCAATCACGCTGACCCCTGACCAGACCCTTGCCGATGCAAAGGAGTTGATGGAGCGTTATCGCGTGACCGGTTTCCCCGTGGTTGGCAAGGAAGGGCGCGTTGTCGGTATCGTCACCAATCGCGACATGCGCTTTGCGACTGACGATGCAACACCGGTTTCTGTCATGATGACATCTGACAATCTGGCGATGTTGCAGGAACCCGCCGACCTTGATGAGGCCCGTTCTTTGATGCAGGCGCGCCGCATTGAAAAGCTTCTTATCACCAATGGCGATGGCAAGCTGACCGGTCTGCTGACCCTCAAGGATAGTGAGCAGGCCGTCTTGAACCCGCAGGCCTGCAAGGACCATCTGGGACGCCTTCGTGTTGCGGCGGCGACCGGTGTAGGTGATGCCGGTTACGAACGCTCGCAAGCGCTGGTTGACGCGGGCGTTGACATGCTTGTGGTTGACACGGCGCATGGCCATTCCGATGGCGTCGCAAAGGCGGTCGAGCGCGCCAAGATGCTGTCGAACGAGGTGCAGGTAGTTGCGGGAAATGTGGCCACGGGCGAAGCAACCCGCGCGCTTATCGGGTCGGGTGCAGATGGCGTCAAGGTCGGGATTGGTCCCGGGTCCATCTGTACGACTCGCATGGTCGCCGGTGTTGGCGTTCCGCAGCTGACCGCGATCATGGACAGTGCCGCGGCAGCCGGCGACGTCCCCGTCATTGCCGATGGCGGTATCAAGTTCTCGGGTGATTTCGCCAAAGCGATTGCTGCCGGTGCGTCTTGCGCCATGGTTGGGTCCATGATCGCAGGCACCGATGAAAGCCCAGGTGAGGTGATCCTTTATCAGGGCCGGTCCTACAAATCCTATCGCGGCATGGGCAGTCTTGGTGCCATGGCACGCGGATCCGCTGATCGGTACTTTCAGAAAGATGCCGCAAGTGACAAGTTGGTACCCGAAGGTATTGAAGGACAGGTACCTTACAAAGGCTCTGCTGGGACCGTGTTGCATCAGCTTGTCGGCGGCCTGCGTGCAGCAATGGGATACACGGGCAACGCCACAGTTGCCGAGATGCGCAAGAATGCGACCTTCGTAAAGATCACCGGTGCGGGTTTAAAGGAAAGCCACGTGCACGACGTTCAGATCACGCGCGAAAGTCCGAATTACCGTGTCGGATAATAACGTTCTGTTCGTTCTGGTGTGATGCATGACACCTGCCGCCCGCTACGCTGCAGCTATCGACGTTCTTGACGCGATCCTGTCGGGGGCTGTCGCTGAGCGCGCGATTACGCAATGGGCACGATCCAACCGCTTTGCCGGATCCAAGGATCGCGCGGCAATCAGAGATCATGTTTTCGACGTGTTGCGCGCCAAACGATCGCTTTCTGCGATCGGTGATGCGCAGACCGCGCGGGGCATGATCCTTGGACTGTTGCGCCGCGATGGAATCGCGCCAGAGACGGTGTTCGGTGCGGGCGATTATGGGCCCTCCGCATTAACGGATGCGGAAAGCCGTGCGCCCAATGTCGACATTAACGCCCAAACTGCCGAGATGTGTGACTTGCCAGATTGGCTTTGGCCTGATTGGCAGGAAAGTCTGGGTGATCAGGCGGTCGCGGCAGCGCGCATCCAGCAAAGGCGTGCTGGCATTTTCTTGCGGGTCAATCTTCGCAAGACTGATGTCGAGGCCGCAAGAATCGCTTTGGCGGAGGACGGCATTTCCACCCATGTCGTGCCGGAGGTTAAGACATGCCTGCAAGTTACTGAAAACGAAAGACGTATCCTGCAAAGTCATGCCTATCTCAACGGCTGGGTCGAACTGCAGGATACGGCTTCGCAGATGGCCATGCTTGCGCTGAATGTGCCGCAAGATGCCCGTGTTCTGGATTATTGTGCGGGTGGTGGTGGCAAAGCGCTTGCGCTGGCCGATATTTACGGGGCTTGCGTCACTGCCCATGATAGCGATCCACGGCGCATGGGTGATCTTGACGCAAGGGCCAAGCGGGCAGGCGTGACAATCGTTCAGCGCAACACCGACGCGCTGTCGAAAGAACCGCCATTTGACGTCGTTCTCTGCGATGCGCCTTGCAGCGGCAGCGGCACGTGGCGCCGCACGCCCGAGGCAAAGTGGGGACTGACTTCAGATAAATTACATTACTATAATGAGTTGCAACGCGAAATTCTTGCAAAATGTGCGTCTTTAACGACGTCTACCGGTGTGCTGGCCTACGCAACGTGTTCGGTTTTGCGTGCCGAGAACGATGAGATCACCGCGCAGTTCTTATCCAATCATCCAGACTGGCGGTCCAGATCTGTCCTCCGCTTGTATCCTACGGAACTTCACGATGGTTTCTACCTGAACGTGTTTACACCAAAAAACACACGTTAAGGTAGCATTTTGCCCGAAGATGCGATTTAACCGCGCATTAAGACTTGTGCCGTTAGATGCAAACACGGGAAATAAAGGAACGCGCGTTGGATCCAGATCAAAGGCAACTGCGACGTTTGCTTGATCGGCAAACGCCCAAACCACATGCGGCTGCAATCGCGGGGATCGCGCTTGCCTGTGCGATCGGGGCGTATTGGACGACGGCGCTCATATTCAAGGTCGCGTTGCTCGTGTTTGGTGGATCACTTGGTGCGATCGCGCTTTTCCAAGTGATGCGCCAGCGCAAGGAAGACAGGCAATCTTACGCCGCACTCAAGCAACAGAATATGATCGACGAAGCTGTGCAATCGCTGGTTGCCCATGACTCAGACATCATTTTTCTGACTGATCTGGATGGGGACATCCGATTCAGTAACGCCGCTGCCTCTGCCAAGTTCGGTGACTTTGATGATACGCATCTATCGGCGGTCTTTGGCCGGATCCTGGCACATCCGGAAGCGATTTTGTTTCGCCTGCAAGGACGGGCTGCGCGTGATGGGGCTGCAAAGGAAGATGTTGTCACCCGAAATGGCCAGTTCCGTCTGTCAGTCGTACAAGTTGGCGATGCGTCCTATCTTTGGCGGGTCGACGACCGCGGGGATGTTGCCCGAAGCACTGTCAGGGCCACTGATGCGCTGACATTGCCAATGATGACGGTCGGAAAGAGCAATGCGATCCTGTACCTTAACGATGCTTTCCGAAATCTGTTGGGGTATCGTCCGAAATCATTGCGCGAAGTGTTTGACGATTTACCGGTCGACTCCGGGAACACCGTGCGGATCGTGACAGAGGATGGCCCTGCACGCGTCATCACCGGTGTCGTGGATGGCGGCACAGGTCGACGGGAAATCTATCTTCTTCCGGCACAACCCTCCGGAAACCCGATTGGTCCACGCCCATTACATGGTGGCTGGGATGCGATTGAGGATCTGCCTGTCCCACTGCTCAAAATCGGCGAAGGGGGCGTAGTTCTTGCGTCTAACCGCGAAGCCCGCACGTTGTTTGGCCTGAAGGAAACCGATGGCATGAAAGTCAGCGATATTCTGGACGGTTTGGGTCGTCCTGTGAACGACTGGATCAGGGAGGCGCTTTCAGGCCAGGGCGGGCATGTGTCCCAGTTCTTGCGCGGTCGTGGCATCAAGCAGGAGACCTTTGTTCAGGTGACTTTGAACCTGGCCAAAGGGTCTGAAGGCACGCATCTTGTCGCGGTTCTGAACGATGTAACCGAATTGAAGACGTTGGAAGCGCAGTTCGTACAAAGCCAGAAAATGCAAGCGATCGGACAGCTGGCCGGCGGCGTGGCACATGATTTCAACAATCTCTTGACGGCGATATCCGGTCACTGTGACCTTTTGCTGTTGCGACACGATCAAGGGGATCAGGACTATAGTGACCTGATCCAGATCCATCAGAACGCCAATCGCGCCGCCAGCCTTGTTGGTCAGCTTCTGGCCTTCTCGCGCAAACAGAACCTGCAGCTGGAGCGGATCGATCTGCGGGATACACTGTCTGACTTGGCGCATCTGTTGAACCGGCTTGTGGGCGAAAAGGTGACGCTTGTCCTCAATCACAATCAGGAACTCGCCTCGATCAAGGCTGACAAACGTCAGCTGGAACAGGTAATGATGAATCTCGTCGTCAACGCGCGTGATGCAATGCCGCAGGGCGGCGAAATTCATGTGGTTACCGAAAATCTGACGCTCCAAGAAGAACTGGAGCGGGACCGTGCAACAATCCCTGCCGGGGAATATGTTGTCCTTAGAGTAATTGATGAGGGTGAGGGGATCGCGCCGGAGAAACTGCCAAAGATTTTCGAGCCGTTCTACACCACCAAACGCACTGGTGAAGGAACCGGGCTTGGCCTGTCCACTGTCTACGGCATCGTGAAGCAGACCGGCGGTTTCATTTTTGCCGAAAGCGCACTTGGGCAGGGAACCGAGTTCGAAGTCATTTTACCCGCCCATACGCTGCCGGTTGCGGAACGCGCGCCAGTTCTGATCGACCCGCCTGAACCCGTTGCTGCAACTGGAGATGGGGTTGTCCTGCTGGTCGAAGACGAAGCACCCGTCAGAGCCTTTGCATCGCGCGCGCTGAGCTTGCGGGGTTACACTGTGCTGGAAGCGGACTGCGCAGAAACAGCGCTGTCGCTGCTTGCCGATCCTGACCTTGAAGTCGATATTTTCGTTACCGATGTGATCATGCCGGGAAAGGATGGTCCGACCTGGGTGCGCGAGGCCTTGGAAAGCCGACCCGACACGAAGGTGATTTTCGTGTCCGGTTATGCCGAGGACGCCTTTGGCGACGAAAGCGAACACATTCCGAATTCAGTGTTTTTGCCAAAGCCGTTTTCGCTTAACCAATTGACGACAACGGTACAGGCCCAGCTACACTAGCGTTCGCGTGTAGCAAAGAAGAGCCTGCGCGGGGCAGTTTTTGCGGGCGCGAAAAACCTATCCAAGCAGCTCCATCAGATGCGATGCAGAGCCTGTGAGCGCCGCATAATCGTCTTCGATAACGTGCACAGCGAAATTCCCCATGAAACCGGCAAATCGCCCTTTGTCGCGGAAGGCTTCAGCGAAACCGAAGCTATT